>JBLIJA010000022.1:0-19211 GCA_047635115.1 Porticoccus sp.
GTCATTTCTCGTTTGAGAGCAGACTTACTTATGGCTTCTTCTGGAAGTTTATCCTTCTGATGTGGTTCAGAAAGTTTATTTTTATTCATAATAGATTAGCCATAAAATAGAGTTGCCAGCCCTAGGAATGAGAGGAACCCCACCACATCAGTGATGGTCGTTAACGCAACGCTGCCGGCCAGTGCTGGGTCAATTTTACAAGCTTTAAGGATGACGGGTAGCGCTGCGCCGGCCAATGCCGCAGCGATTAGGTTGATCAGCATGGCTGCCGCCATAATGACGGCAATCATAGGGTCTTTGAACCAAAGGGCCGCAATCCCCCCCATAACCAATGCCCATATCATTCCGTTGAGGGCACCGACTGCAAATTCTTTGGTGAGTAGCCAGCGAAGATTGTTGCGGCTGACCTGGCCCCGCGCCATTCCGCGAATTACCACCGTCAGTGTTTGGCTGCCTGCCACGCCGCCCATACTGGCAACAATGGGCATTAAAATAGCCAGCGCCACCACTTTGTCGATGGTGGCTTCAAATAGGCTAATTACCGCTGAAGCGAGAATGGCGGTCATCAGATTGACCCCTAGCCAGATTGCACGGCGGGGCGTGGTTCGGCCGACAGATGCGAAGGTTTCCTCTTCATCACTGAGTCCTGCTAGACCAAGTAATGAGTGGCTGGCATCGTCCATAATCACATCGACCACATCATCAATAGTGATCCGTCCCAGCAGCTTGTTGTTTTCGCCGACTACTGGCGCAGAAACCCAGTTATATTTTTCAAACAGGAGTGCTACTTGCGAGGCAGGCATGTCGGCGGGAATAGCCTCAACTTTGGTAACGGTGATTTCACGGACAGTAATATTGGGGCTTGAGGTGAGTAATTTTCCCAGAGGCAAAATCCCCAAAAAAGTGTCTTCCCGGTTAACCACAAAAATGCTGTCAGTGGTCTGGGGGATTTCCTCGTGGCGCCGAAGATAACGCAAAACCACATCGAGGGTCATGTCTGGGCGGACGGTGATGGTGTCCGTATTCATCAGGCCGCCAGCCGTGTCCTCGTCATAGGTGAGAACGGTTTCAACCCGCTGGCGTTCCTGGGTGGTCATGGCCTGTAGAACTTCGGGAATGACCTTTTCGGGAAGTTGCTGAAGTATGTCGGCCACATCATCCGGGTCGAGGCCTTCAGTCAGTGAGGCTACCTCATGGCTCTCCATTTCATTGAGGATTTCTCCGCGAAGTTCTTCGCTGAGCTCGCCGATAACTTCACCTTCAAACTCTTTATCGACTAGATCCCATAACACGCGGCGTGCCTTGGGCGGTGCGGCTTCAATTTGGTCTGCAATATCAGCAGTCGCCAGGTCATTTAGCATGTAACGCAGTAAGCGTACATTACTGAAATCCATCAGCTCGTTAACACTCGCAAGCTGTGAAAGTCGACTGACTTTTTCGTTAGGCTCCTGCATGGGTGTGGTAACTCCTGCCTACCGTTGTAGATGGCCAATAGTTTATAGGTGAGAGATGAAAGTTTATAGCGTTGCTAGCAGGATGGGCTGGGTTGTTTATTATGTTTGTGGAGTCTTGCCCTTATGGCGATGAATCTTTTGATTATTGTTCTTCATCAAAACGACTTTCTATTAGCTGCTCAATATCTTGGTGTGCTCTTCTTGCATCATTGCCTTCAAAGTGAAAATACAAGGTTGTGCCTTGACTGGCAGCGAGAAGCATTAAGGACATAACGCTTTTGGCATCTACTAGGTTGTCCGGCTTTCGGCCAGTTTTGATGGTGCAGCCATACTTTCCAGCCGTCGACGCCATCTTGGCCGCTGCACGCGCGTGCAGCCCAAGCTTATTGATAATGGTTAGCTCTACGCAAATCATGGGCTACATAAAAGCCTGTGATTAGTGTCTCTGTCAAGTGAGGTCACGTGAGTTCCCTGTGCCGAACCTGTGTATTCGGATATTGGGTGACATAGTATTCACTCAGCGTGTTGCTGATGTATACGGAACGATGTTGGCCGCCAGTACAGCCTATGGCTATGGTTAAGTAGCTGCGATTGTTGGCGCGAAAACTAGGTATCCAGCGGGTCATAAAGCCATTGATATCAGCCAGCATGGCTGCCACTTCTGGTTGTGATCCAAGAAATTCTATGACGGGTTGATCATTGCCGTTAAAGGGGCGCAGTGCCTGTTTCCAGTAAGGGTTTGGCAAGCAGCGTACATCAAATACAAAGTCGGCATCGGAGGGAACCCCATGCTTGAAGGCAAAGGACTCAAAAAGAATGGCCATATCACCTTTGCTCGTGTGAGCAATTTGTTTTTTGATGATATCCCGTAACTGGTGCAAGGTCATATTGCTGGTGTCGATTCTGCGATTAGCAATAGAGGTTATGGGCTCTAAGAGTTTGGTCTCCAGTGCAATGGCTTCTTTGAGGTCAATTTGATCTGAGCTGAGTGGATGCTTACGGCGAGTTTCACTGAAGCGTTGAATTAAGACAGAGGCTCTAGCATCGAGAAAGATGACCTCGTAGTCTATGCCAGTTGCCTTGAGCTGATCAAGAATTTTGGGAAGCTGGTTTAGGTCGCCGGTTAGGTTTCTTGCGTCAATTCCTACGGCAATATTTTCCAGCCAATTATGCCCGTGTTTGTCGGTAGTTTGTTGAAACAGGCCGGGTAGCAGGCTTGCTGGTAGGTTGTCGATGCAGGTGAAGCCTACATCTTCAAGCACATTAAGTGCCGTGCTTTTACCGGAACCGGATCGTCCGCTGACTACCACCAGGCGCATTGGTCGTTATCCTTGGGCTGGCTGATCAGCAGTGACGGTACTATAGATTGCTTCGTTAGAGGATGCCTGCCGCAGTTGAGAGCGAACGCCTTCCTCTTGGAGTAGCTCAACAATGGAAGACAGCACCTGAAGGTGCTCGTCATTTTGTTCTTCCGGCACGATTAGGGCAAAAACCAAGTCCACTGGGCCAGCATCGATCGCATCGAAGTCGGCAGGATCACTGAGTTTTAATAGAGCGCCAGTAATCTTTTCACAGCTGGCCATTCGGCAGTGGGGGATGGCTATACCATCTCCTATCCCGGTACTGCCAAGGCGCTCACGTGTAAGAAGACCTAGGTAGATTTCATCCGCATCGATACCGGTCATACGGTCTGCCAAAAAGTGTGAGAGGTGCTCAAGAACTCTTTTTTTGCTGCCCCCAGGGGCAGCAGAGTCTGTGTTCTCGGGGGGGAGTATATCGATCAGTTTCATAAGAGATTATCTATCGCGGTTCTTTTCCTTGTGTTTAATGAGTTGACGATCAAGTTTGTCCGTCAGTATGTCGATCGCGGCATAGAGATCGACATGTTCCGAGTTGGCAAAAAATTCGCCGCCACTAACATGAACAGTGGCTTCCGCTTTTTGAACCAGTTTCTCTACCGAAAGAATCACATTAGTACTGGTAATTCGATCATGATGCCGCTCTAGTTTAGACAGTTTGGTAGTGACGTAATCCTTGATGGGGTCGGTGATATCGAGATGATGCCCGCTGACATTTAATTGCATGCGCTTCTCCTTATTTTTTGAGGTTAAGCATTTGGTTTGTAACGTTTTCGTTCACTGGAAGAAGGGATGTCCATCCCTTCCCGGTATTTGGCTAAAGTGCGCCTAGCAACCTGTATGCCCATGTCCTGAAATAGTATGGTGAGATTGTTATCGCTGAGTGGTTTGACGGAATTCTCTTCACTAATCATCTTTTTTAGGATAGCGCGAATAGCGGTAGATGAACACTCTCCTCCGCTGGTAGTAGATACATGGCTAGAAAAAAAGTATTTCAATTCAAAGACACCTTGCGGTGTGTCTAAATACTTATGGGTAGTCACCCTGGAAATGGTCGATTCATGTAGATCCAGTCGTTCTGCGATGTCAGCCAGCACCATCGGACGCATGGCCTCTGGGCCTTGGGCCAAAAACCCCTGCTGTAGTTCAATAATGCAAGATGATACCCGTAATAAAGTGTCATTTCGGCTCTCGATACTCCGCAGAAACCATTTGGCCTCTTGTAGGTGGCTTTTCAGGAAGGCGTTGTCTTGGCTGGAGTCTGCGCGGCGGATCATCTGTGCATATTGTTGATTGATACTTAGTCGAGGGGAGATGTCCTGGTTTAAAGATACCTGCCAGTGAGGACCTCTTTTTGTGACTCGTACATCTGGAACAACATATTCCGTATCATGGGCACTGATAGCATCGCCTGGATGAGGGGATAGTGTTTGAATCAACTGAATGGCGCCATCCAAAGTTACCTGTGTATATCCGGTAACCTTCCCTAACCGGCGGTAATCACGTTGGCCTACTAGCTCTAAGTGGTGGGATACCAGTTGCCTTGCTTCTTCCCAAAATGTTGTGCTGGATGAGAACTGGTTCAGTTGAATTAGCAGGCATTCAGATAGATTGGTGGCGCCAACGCCAGAGGGGTCAAATTGCTGAATGCAATGAAGAACAGCAACAACTTCATCAAGCTCTATTTGATCACCAAGGGGCGCCCATATATCTTCTACAGGAACAACCAGCTTGCCGCTGGTGTCAATGGCATCGATAATATTCTCGCCAATCAGTTTGTCTGTAGCTGATAGAGGCGTTAGGTTGAGCTGCCAGAGAAGGTGATCCTGAAGTGACGCTGTTGCGTTGTGAATGCTGTCGAGATCACTGGGTTCGAAGCCTGAGTTTTTCGTGCTTGTGCTGGATTGATAAATATCATCCCAGTTGGTATCTACCGGTAGATCCGATGGTATTTTGTTTTCCCAGTCTGCTCCGTTTAGGTCTTGAGCGGCGTGATCGATAGGTCCGTGGTCTTCAGTTTCGCTCTGGGTTTTTGTTTCGGCTTTTTGGGTGCTCAGGGTGTTTTCTATGGTTTCAGGTGGGCTTTCAGATTCTTCGGCCAATTCCAGCAGAGGGTTGTCGTAGAGATTTTGCTGAATTTCCTGATGGAGCTCAAGTGACGATAGCTGTAGGAGGCGAATGGCCTGTTGCAGCTGCGGAGTCATGGTCAGCTGATGACCGATTTTCAGTTGCAGGCTGGATTTCATGTATGGTCGGGGCTGTTTTGGTAGAAGTTAATGCTCATAGAGAAAGTCTAGTCTGTGTGCTGGGGGGCTGACAAGCAAATTTTGTGCCGAAGGGGGCATCTTGCAGCGTAAAGTTACAGCGTAAAGTCTTCCCCTAGGTAGATATCGCGAACCTGCTGATTGGCAATAATCTCGCTGGCATGACCCTCTGCGATGACTTTACCCTCACCTACAATGTAGGCATGTTCACATATGTCTAGTGTTTCACGAACATTGTGATCTGTGATGAGCACACCGATGCCCTTGTCGCGCAGGTGACGGATGATCTGCTTAATATCGTTGACTGAAATAGGGTCCACACCTGCAAAAGGCTCGTCGAGTAGTATGAAGGCCGGTTCCATTGCTAGGGCGCGAGCAATCTCTACTCTGCGACGTTCTCCGCCGGAAAGGCTCATGCCAAGCGTGTCCCGTATCTGAGTGAGATGAAACTCCTGAAGCAACAGTTCCATCTTTTCTTTGCGTTGGTTGATATCAAGTTCTTTGCGGGTTTCCAGAATAGCCATGATGTTATTCTGCACGCTCATCTTTCGAAATACGGATGCTTCCTGGGGGAGGTAGCCAATCCCCTTGCGCGCCCGACCGTGCATGGGCAGGTGAGTAATATCCTCTTCGTCAATTTGAATGGTTCCTCCATCCTGAGAGATAATCCCGACGATCATGTAGAAGCAGGTTGTTTTCCCCGCTCCATTGGGGCCGAGAAGTCCGACGATGGCTCCGCTTTCTACCGACAAGGAAACATCCCGGATAACAGGTCTTTTCTTGTAGCTCTTGATGAGATTGGAGGCCTTTAGTACGGCCATTAATCGGCGTCCTTTTGGTTGTTTGGTGGAATGATCATCTGTATGCGTTCTCGTTTATTTCCTCCGGCAGTGGCTTTTACCACCTCCGCTTTTAGGTCATAGTTTATATTGTCGCCAGTAATAGTCGTACCATTTTGTTCGAGGCTGGCATTGGTTAACAGGGCGATTTTGTCGCTGGCTAGGTAGTATTCGATGGTATCGCCACTGGCAAAAACCAATCCATCTTCAAGGTTGGGCCGTTGTTGATAGTGGGCAGGTTTGCCAACGCAGATGATTTTGTCCACTTGATTATTGTCGCTATAGACAGTGACTTTGTCAGCATTGATTTTGATGGTGCCCTGTCGGATTACAACAGAGCCCTCGTAGACCGTGGTACTTTTTTAGTCATCTTGGATTGCTCGGTCAGATGCAATTTTGATGGGTTGCTGTCTGTCGCTTGGGAGTGCTGTGGCCAATGCGCACCAGCCGGCAATGGCTATCAGTAATAACGATTTATAGTGCATGGTGAACGCCCTTAACTTTAGAGAGCAGCTTGAATTGTTCGCTATTCAAGTCTGCTTGCATGCCGATACCCGAGGTTTTTCCTCGAGATGTGGTTATAGTCACTAGGCTTTCTGTTTCGGCAAGATGTTTGTTAGGGAATAGAACTAGCCTATCGGTTCGAAGTTCATTTTTAATATTACTTTCTGTCTTTTGCCAAGCGTAGACATTGCCTTTGAATACAGCCCTCTCCCCATTGTTGTAGATTGAGCCTTTCTTTGCCGTCATCTGCCAAGGGTGGAGCATGTCATTCTGATTAAAGGTTGTCATATTGGGCCGCTCTAGCTCCAGGCGATTGCTGCGCTTAAAATGGCGGGCTTCTGTCGCTTCTAGGTGATATGCCTTAGCGCCCTCTTTGTCAAAGTCAAGGTTGTCTATGTTGAGCATGTAGCTGTCTGCTTTGGGTAACTCTGCTGTATTGCTGACGGGCTTTTTCAGGAAGGCTTCAGGTGGCGATAGCCAGAATAGGAGAAAAATTTCAGTGGCACCCAATAGCATGATCGTCAGTAATAGATTGCGCATTTTTTAAAGATAACCGGCTAAGGTGGAGTTCAATTTTCCTTGTGCCTGCAAAATCATTTCCACTAGCTCTCGTACTGCGCCATTTCCGCCGCTTGCTGTCGTCTGCCATACTGCATTTTCAACAACAAAGTGGCGTGCATTAGCCACGGCAACACCCAGTCCCACTCGTCGGATAACGGCGACATCTGGGAGGTCGTCTCCGAGGAAAGCAATTTCCTCCATTTGGTAGTCGTGGGTCTTTAGTACCTCATGAAGAGCAATCAGTTTGTCTTCTCTTCCCTGGACGACCAAGTCAACCCCAAGTTCCGCGGCCCTGCGGGCCACTAATTCAGAGGATCGGCCGGTAATTATCCCTACTTTAATGTCATTGCGTTGCAGTAATTTTATACCCAAGCCATCTTGAATATTGAAGGCTTTGAGTTCTTCACCATTATTGCCATAGTAGAGGCGCCCATCTGTCAGTACACCATCAGCGTCCAGCAGTAAGAGTCGGATGGCTTTGGCGCGGTTGACCAATTTTTGGTTGTTGATAGTTATGGTTGTAGCCATTGTCACATGACCCCTGAGCGGAGGATGTCATGCATGTGCAATACGCCAATAGGGTAATGGTTCGAATCTTCTACCACCAGCGCAGAAATTTTGTGATCTTCCATAATCTTTAGTGCCTCTGCGGCTAAGAGATCTCGGTGAACGGCCATGCAGGCTGGTTTGATCAGCATTCTCATGGGTGTGCTGTTGATGTCGATATTATTATCTACAGCTCGGCGTAGATCACCATCAGTGAACACGCCTTGGAGTTCACCCGCATCGTTGATGACGGTTGTCATACCAAAACCTTTAGTCGTCATTTCTAGCAGGGCATGTCTAAGCGGAGTGTCAGCCTTCACCTGTGGCAGCTTATCACCACTGTGCATGATATCTTCTACTTTGAGCAGTAGTTTTCTGCCGAGGGCTCCACCAGGGTGGGAGAAGGCAAAATCTTCGGCCGTAAAGCCCCTCTCTTCTAAAAGTGCGATAGCCAGTGCGTCGCCCATGACCAGTGTTGCTGTCGTGCTGGTGGTGGGTGCAAGGCCAAGAGGGCATGCTTCACAGGGAACCTGTACATCCAAGTGTGATTCGGAGGCTCGGGCAAGGGTAGATTCGGGATTTCCGGTCATGCTAATAAGCGGTACCCCCATACGCTTGATGAGCGGTAGCAATGTAATGACTTCGGCTGTCTTTCCTGAATTAGACAGAGCAAGTACGATATCGGTCTTCATGATCATTCCGATATCACCATGGCTGGCTTCTCCTGGGTGAATAAAGAACGAAGGTGTGCCTGTGCTGGCCAATGTGGCGGCAATTTTTCGGCCGATATGACCGGATTTCCCCATGCCCGTGACGACTACGCGCCCAGAACACCTCAGTATCAGTTCGCAGGCAATAGTGAATTCATGGCCGATGCGCTGCTCTAGCATATCTACGGCCTGCGCCTCCATACGTATGGTGCGACGGGCTACTTCTGCAAAGTTATTGTCTGCCATTTTGTTTCCGAGAACATTTTACCAAGTATACCGGCAACCCGTTGTTGCTGTAAGGCTTGGTGAGTGATTAGACCCCTAGAATCAGCACAACGTAGTAGAGTGCGTAGAGTGACATTAGAGTCAAGCCTATTTTTTTTGAAAGCCTTGCTTGTCGATGATTTTTTTTGCCTATCCAGAGCGACCAAGCAATGGCGCCAACTAATACTAGGGTCATGCCGGACATGGCTAGATAGTCGCGATAGAACACTGCACTGTCTAATGTGAGCGGGGCAATAATACCCGGTACCGCCATCACTGCTAGTAAGTTGAATAAATTTGAGCCAAAAATATTGCCTAGGGCGATATCATGGTGCCCTCTAATTGCGCTCATGACTGAAGCTGCAAATTCAGGAAGGCTGGTGCCGACAGCGACGACAGTCAGTCCAATAATTAGCTGACTGACACCAAAAAATTGAGCAATTTGCTTCGCTCCCCACACCAGTGCTTCAGAGCTTATCAGTAGAGCCCCAAGGCCAATTAGAAACCAAAGCACTGCCGTTGCGGTAGACATGTTCGGTATAGCTTCGCCTTCCTCAATAGTCTCTGGGTTTGGGTGGCTTTTTTTGTAGTAAACAGTCACCGCCAGTAGTGGAAAAATAATCATGGCGAGGGTCAAGCCTTCCAGTCGAGATAGTGTGCCATCAACAAGAAAGAAACCCGCCAGTAAGGTGATAGCTAAAAGCACAAGGCCTTCTTGCTTGATCAGATGCGCTTGAGTGGGAATGGGGGCTATCAGTGCTGTGGCCCCCAGAACTAGACCGATATTGGCTAAGTTCGAGCCGATAGCATTGCCCACCGCCATATCGCCGGAGTCTTTTAGTGAGGCGTTAATGGCAACAATTATTTCCGGTGCCGATGTGCCAATGGAAACAATGGTGAGGCCAATAACTAGTGGAGAAATACCGAAATTTTTAGCTGCACCAGCGCTACCGGCCACAAATCGGTCGGCCCCCCAGAGTAGGCCCAGAAGTCCAAACAAAACCCCTAGTGCTGCAGGTACCAGAGTTTCCATAGTGGTGTTTGTTCCTTGGTAAAGGGTTGCAGTGAATGTTTCGTAAACTGGTGCGCAATGGTATAGTGGCCGCCATTCGAAGTCAGCTGTTTTTGGTGCCCTGCCCGCAGCCTACGGTCAAGCAAGCGATGAGGGTCTTGACGGGTTCAGGTGCCAACAATTATAGGTACTAGAAGGAAATATTAAATGCGCTGCAAATGGATACATTCAACAATAATGGTGCTTTTTTTGGTGGCGACTAGTAGTGCCTGGGCCGCAGATATCAAAGTGGCTGAGCAGACACCACACCAGTTGGTGGCGACGGTAACGGATCTGTTGCTTGGGGATATCGCGGATCATCGAGACACGTTTGATGACAACCCAGAATCGTTTTTTGAGGCTCTGGATGGCCTGTTGGCAGATGTCGTTGATTTCAACTGGATTGCCTTAAAAGTTATGGGTTCTTACGGAAAGCAGGCTACGCCTGATCAGCGTACTCGGTTTGCTAGTGCTTTCCGGTGTGAGTTAATTGAAACTTATGGTCGTGGGCTTATGGCTTACAGTGAGCAGGATATCGTTGTGCTGCCGCCAGTTGATGGTATCAATGGCCTACGCAAAGTCACCGTTGTTCAAGAGATTCGTGGCAACGATGGCGTATTCCCTCTGACCTATTCAATGGGTCTGAACCGAGATGACCAGTGGAAAGTGACTAATGTCGTTATTAATGGCATTAATTTAGGCAAAACTTTCCGTAATCAATTTTTACAACGAGCCCAAAAATTTGACGGCAATATTGATCAGATTATCGATGACTGGTCACCAGAAAGTTGAGCTCAAGACCTGAGGTTGAAAGTATGAGCCCTGATGATGTAAAAAAACTCCTCCTTGCCCGGCTAGTTGATTGCAAAGTGACGGTAGAAGGAGATGGTCGTCATTTTGACATTAGGATAGTAGGTGCTGTTTTCGCTGGGCTGCGTCCTGTGCAGCGTCAGCAGCGAGTTTATGCTGTGCTTCAGGATGAAATTTCTGCGGGTATCATTCATGCTGTTAATATGAAGACCTTGACTCCGGATGAGTGTTAGTCGGAAGTAGGCATGTCTCCACTGCTCTTTTCGGCACAACGCATCTTTTATTCTAACCAGTCAGAATCTTCCCTCAGATAAAAGGGTTACAAATGGATAAGTTACTGATCTCTGGAGGTGGGCCCCTCTCTGGGGAGATACGTATTTCTGGAGCCAAAAACTCCGCATTGCCCATTTTGGCGGCAACCCTGCTCGCCGACGGTCCCGTGATGGTTTCCAATGTTCCTCATCTACATGACATTACCACCATGTTCGAGCTGCTGGGTTGTCTGGGTGTGACCGTAGTGCTGAACGAAAAAATGCAAGTGGAGGTTGATTCAACGACGCTTCATAGCCATATGGCTCCTTATAATTTAGTTAAAACCATGCGAGCGTCTGTTTTGGTGTTGGGCCCCATGTTGGCCAAGTTTGGTGTTGCCAGTGTTTCTTTTCCCGGTGGCTGCGCCATTGGTAGCCGTCCTGTAGATCTACACCTGAATGGCTTGAAAATGATGGGGGCCGAAATTGACATTGATGGCGGGTATATTAATGCACGCAGTAATGGGCGGCTCAAAGGAGCCCATATTTTGATGGATATGGTATCGGTGGGCGCTACTGAAAACCTGATGATGGCAGCGGCCCTAGCTGAAGGGCAGACTGTCATTGAAAATGCTGCTCGTGAGCCCGAGGTGGTTGACCTGGCCAATTGTATCAATGCATTGGGTGGCAATGTGACAGGGATGGGTTCCGCAACAATTGTGATTGATGGGGTTGAATCACTCCACGGTGGTAGCTATCGAATCATGCCTGACAGGATAGAAACGGGTACGTATCTGGCCGCAGCGGCAGCAACTCGAGGTAAGATTAAACTAAAAGACACAGACCCCCGCATTCTTGAAGCTGTGTTGCTCAAACTGGAAGAGGCTGGCGCGAAAATCACGACAGGCGATGACTGGATAATGTTGGACATGGAAGGGCGTAGGCCGAAAGCTGTGAACCTGAAAACAGCCCCGTATCCGGCGTTTCCTACGGACATGCAAGCCCAGCTGACAACCGTAAATGCGGTGGCAGAAGGGGGGAGCACTATCACAGAAACTATTTTTGAAAACCGGTTGATACAAACCCACGAACTGAATCGTATGGGAGCCAAAATTACCCTCGAAGGCAGCACAGCCATCGTGACGGGAGTTGAGCGTCTAAAAGCTGCACCGGTAATGGCGTCAGATCTACGTGCTTCAGCCAGTCTGGTGATTGCAGGTCTAGTGGCTGACGGTGATACTATTGTTGATCGTATTTACCATATTGATCGAGGTTACGAGTGTATTGAAGAGAAGTTTCAACAGCTGGGTGCCAATATTCGTCGGATTCCTGGATAGACTTCCAGATTAAATATTAGACTGGCTAAAAAGTTAGGTTGGTCAGGCGGGTTGGAATATTGAGAGAGTTATGCAGATCACTATCGCGCTGACCAAGGGGCGTATTTTAAAAGAAACCTTGCCGTTGTTGTCTGTTGCAGGCGTTGAGCCTGTTGAAGATATCAGCGCGAGTCGCAAACTGCTATTTGATACCAATCGTAGTGATGTGCGTTTACTGGTACTGCGTGGTTCGGATGTGCCCACTTATGTGCAATTCGGAGCGGCAGACCTCGGAGTGGCTGGCAAGGATACATTGTTGGAGCACGGAGGCAATGGCCTCTATGAGCCTCTTGATCTTGGTATTGCGGCTTGCCGGCTAATGACGGCGGGTATTGTTGGTGTCACCCCAAAAGAAGGGCGTATCCGCGTGGCGACGAAATACATCAATATAGCGCGTCGGTTCTACGCTGAGCAGGGGCGCCAAGTCGATTTGATCAAGTTATATGGCGCCATGGAGCTGGCTCCCCTCATGGCGCTAGCCGATGAAATTGTAGATATTGTGGATACGGGTAATACCCTCAAAGCCAACGGTCTCGAGGCGAGGGATTTTATTGCAGATGTCAGCTCGCGCATTATTGTCAACAAAGCGGCAATGAAAATGAAGCACCAGCCCATCCAGCAGATAGTTGAAGACCTGCGTAAAGCGGTGGGTTGATAACCATGTCGAACCAGTCAATTAATATTAAACAGTTATCCTATGCGGGCGTCGATTTCGATGCCCGGCTAGATCAGTTGCTGGCTTGGGAAAATGTGTCGAATAGTAGTGTCGGACAGATTGTTGACGAGGTGTTGGCAGCTATCCGTTGTAGAGGTGATCAGGCGCTAGTTGATTGCACCAACCGTTTTGATCGGCGCCAAGTCAGCACTGTTGCTGAGTTGAGTATATCTACAGAAGCGCTTCAACAGGCTCTAGAGAGCATTGCCAATGTGGAGCGTCAGTCGCTCCACATTGCAGCTGAGCGCATACGTCATTACCACGAACACCAAAAGCAGGCGTCCTGGAGTTATCGGGAAGCCGACGGCACATTGCTGGGCCAGCAAATCACCCCATTGGATAGAGTGGGGATTTATGTGCCTGGTGGCAAGGCCAGTTATCCCTCCTCCGTTTTGATGAATGCATTGCCTGCCAAGGTGGCGGGTGTCAGTGAAATCGTGATGGTTGTCCCTGCACCCGGGGGCGAGTTGAGCCCTTTGGTGTTAGCCGCTGCCGCTATTGCAGGTGTTGATCAAGTGTTTACGGTGGGCGGTGCTCAGGCGATAGGTGCGTTGGCCTTTGGCACCGAAACTGTACCTCGAGTAGACAAAATTGTTGGCCCGGGCAATATCTATGTGGCGACCGCAAAGCGGGCAGTATTCGGCTCAGTGGGTCTGGATATGGTTGCCGGGCCATCAGAGATTTTGGTGGTTTGCGACGGTGATACCGATCCCGATTGGATTGCCATGGATCTCTTTTCTCAGGCTGAGCACGATGAAGACGCCCAGTCTATTTTAATCAGCACCGATACCGATTTTCTGGCTCGCGTGAAAACCAGTATGGAAACGTTGTTGCCCACCATGGAGCGGGCAGAGATTATCCGTGCTGCACTGGAAAATCGAAGTGCCTTAATTTCAGTCACAGATATGTCTGAGGCTGTGATCTTGATAAACCGAATTGCACCAGAGCACCTAGAGTTGTCTGTGGCAGACCCTGAATCTTGGTTGCCTCAGGTTCGCCATGCGGGGGCCATTTTTATGGGGCGGTACACAGCAGAAGCGCTGGGCGATTACTGTGCCGGTCCCAACCATGTGTTACCGACTTCGGCTACAGCGCGATTCTCATCACCGCTGGGTGTTTATGACTTTCAAAAGCGTTCATCGATAATTATGTGTTCCGCTGAAGGGGCTTCCACATTGGGTAGAACTGCTTCTGTGTTAGCTCGAGGCGAAACCCTTACTGCCCACGCGCGGTCAGCAGAATATCGAATCAAAGATTAACGGGTCGCGACTCTATTTTTTCCAGGAATACGTTGTTCAGGAGTGTTATGCCCACCAATAAGTATTGGAGTGATATTGTCAGCGAACTGGATCCCTATGTTCCGGGTGAGCAACCTAAGCTGTCAAATTTAGTCAAATTAAATACTAACGAAAACCCCTACGGCCCATCGCCTAAGGTGTTGGATGCTATTTCGGCAAGCCTCGGCGAGGAGTTGCGCCTGTATCCGGATCCCAATGCTGATCTGTTGAAGCAGGCGGTAGCCAGGTTTTATAGATTGAATACAAACCAGGTGTTTGTGGGTAATGGTTCTGATGAGGTACTGGCGCATATTTTTCAGGCATTACTAAAGCACAAGCAACCTATTTTGTTTCCGGATATTACTTACAGCTTTTATCCAGTGTATTGTGGGCTGTATCAGGTGTCATTCGAGCTTGTTCCTCTTGCTGAGGATTTAACGCTTCAAGTTGCGGATTACAGGAAAGCTAACGGTGGCATTATTTTTCCCAACCCCAATGCGCCAACCGGACGATTACTGCCGTTGGCAGATATAAAGTCGTTGCTGCAATTCAATCAGGAATCAGTGGTGGTGGTGGATGAGGCCTATATCGACTTTGGTGGTGAAAGTGCTGTCGCATTGGTTGATCGTTACCCCAACCTACTGGTGACTCAGACGCTATCCAAGTCGCGTTCGCTGGCAGGGTTGAGAGTCGGGTTCGCGGTGGGACATCCATCTTTGATTGAGGCATTAGAGAGGGTTAAAAATAGCTTCAACTCCTATCCGCTGGATCAGCTTGCCATTGCAGGAGGTGTTGCGGCATTTGAAGATGAGAGTTATTTTCAGCAGACCTGTCAGGCGGTGATTGACAGTCGGGAACAGCTGGTATCAGAGTTGAGTGCGCTGGGGTTTCAAGTGCTACCTTCGGCAGCTAACTTTTTGTTTGTTTCTCATCCTCAATGCGATGCCGCTGAATTATTAGCAGGGCTTCGTGAGCAAGGTGTTATTGTTCGCCACTTTAAGCAGCACCAAATTGACCAGTATTTACGTATTACAATTGGGCTTCCAGAGCAAAACAGGCGGTTGTTAGATGTTCTGGCTGGGTTATTGGAATGTTTGTGATGAGGGTTGTCGTGTCCTGGGTCAGCTGGTCGTTGTGCTGATTTAGGTCTGATCTATTCAACGCTGGGACGGGTGCCTGCA
This sequence comes from Porticoccus sp., assembly GCA_047635115.1. Classification (GTDB taxonomy): domain Bacteria; phylum Pseudomonadota; class Gammaproteobacteria; order Pseudomonadales; family Porticoccaceae; genus Porticoccus. The sequence goes on from JBLIJA010000022.1 coordinate 15,162, forward strand.
ACTGCCATCATGGTGCTGCTTTCTCCGCCGCGCAGAATGTCGAGTTTAACTGAGTCGCCAGGTGAGAGATCGGCGATCATATTCATACTGCGCTCAGTATCCACCACCCAATAATCGTTGATACGAGTAATTATATCGCCGGATTGAAGTCCCGCTAGATGTGCCGGGCTTCCCCGATAAATACTGGTAATTACTAGCCCTGAGGGCGGATTGAGGTCGAGTAATTCTGCCGCCTGTCTTGTTAGAGGGCGTGCTTCCACGCCCAGCCATCCCCGAATTACCCTGCCATGCTTCACGATATCCTCGAGCACTTTAATAGCCGTATTTCCAGGGATAGCAAAGCCGATACCTACGGAGTAGCCAGTACGATCTAGGATAGCGGAGTTGATGCCAAGCAAGTTGCCATAAGCGTCAACCAAGGCACCACCTGAATTGCCCGGGTTGATAGCGGCATCGGTCTGAATAAAGTTTTCAAAAGTGTTGAGTCCCAGCCCATTACGGCCAGTTGCACTGACAATCCCTTGGGATACAGACTGCCCAACTCCGAACGGGTTGCCGATGGCAAGCACAACATCGCCTACGTTTATCTGATTGGGGTCGCCAATGCTGATCGGAGTAAGTTGGTCGAGGTCCGCTTTGAGTACCGCCAGATCAGTTTCTGGGTCCCTTCCCACCGTTTGCACCAGGGCTTCGCGGCCATCCTGCAGCTGGATCACTATTTCGTCAGCACTTTCGACGACGTGATTGTTGGTCAGCACATAGCCGTCAGCTGTAATAATAACACCTGATCCCAGAGAGGATTGCATGCGCTGCTGTTGGGGTTGGTTGCTGCTATTAAAAAAGCGTTTAAAAAAAGGGTCTTCCATCAGTGGATGGCGAGCCTGTGCTAATTTTTTTCGTGTATAAATATTGACTACTGAGGGTGACGCACGACGTACCGCAGATGCGTAGGAGGCTGGTCCAGCCCATTCACTAATGGCTGTTGGGGATAAGCCTGTAGTTTCCATATTGCTATGGTTGTTAAGCCCCTCTGGGAAAAGTAACAAAATAACAGCTGCCGCTAACAATCCAGCAATGGCCGGCCAGCTTAAGTAGCACAATACACGATAGATAGTGGACACTGCCACCTCCTGTTGTTTGTCTGGCGGCTATTATGGCACAAAGCACTAAAAGTGCGGGTTGTAGAGAGGGGCTCGATTGGTTGTGATGGCGCTGTTGTCAATAAAGCCTTAGCTTACCTTGAGTGTTGGGTCTTCCTCATCATCACTGATGTCCTGAACTGCATCGCTGTCAACTTTAGGGTGTGCGGCGCTTGGTGTTTGAGCATCTTCCTTTAAGCCATACTCTTCGCTAAGGACTCCGCCTGGGACCTTTGGGGCATAGTCTTTAGGGGGTTCTGGTGTATCACCTGAGATCAGGTTGCTGTTATTTTCATGACTGCCAAAGCCAGCATCGATTAGTTGGCGGCTAATTTCAAGGTTTGTAAGGTGCATAGCGCTTGTGGCGAGGTGTTCATGAACATCTCGATAGCTATGCGATAGGTTGTTAATTAGCTCGGAGGTTTTGACAAAATGCGCAGTAACTTCCTGCTGGTAGTTCTCTAGTTGGCCCTGAGATTGCCTCAGCTGCTCTTCCAGCTCCTTGCGCTCCCGTGCCTGCGGGTGAAGTGAGCGGGCTAAAATAAAGCCAATGATTAGGCCGGTTGCTAAAGATAGCAGTCCGATTAACAGAATTGGGTTGGTCAAGCCATTGTCTCCATGATGCTGGGCTAAAAATTTAATATCTGTAGTTTGAAAGATGCGAGGGCTTGAGGCAACATTTTTTTAGTAAGGCGCTCCGTTGGGAGAGGTGCCGACTTAAGTGCTTTTGGGTTGCTAATCAACCAGCTCCTCGCTACAGTTCACGCCCAATTTACGGATCTATATTTGTTTGGCGAGCCATGTCCCAGCCGGTCTTATCTACACCTCAGACGCCTGTACAACGGTACCAGTATGACCTTCAGCAGGAGGGGTTTAGTTATGATGCCTCTCAGGAGATGGCTGTGTACTGTTTGCAGTCTCTCTACGAGAGGTTGACTTCTGAGGAAAAAGAAAAGCAACAGCTTGGTTTGTTTGCAAAGCTTAGGAGTAAGTTCAAACCTTCTGAGGCGGCCGGACCTATTAAAGGGCTGTACTTCTGGGGCGGGGTGGGTCGAGGCAAGACCTATCTGATGGACAATTTCTACGAAAGCCTTCCTTTTGAGCTGAAGATGCGTGTGCATTTTCATCGCTTTATGCGGAGAGTGCATAGGGAGTTAAGGCTGCTCAAAGGTGAAAAAAATCCGCTAGAGAAGGTAGCCGATCGGCTTGCTAGCGAGGCTCGAGTTATTTGTTTTGATGAGTTTTTTGTATCAGATATCGCTGATGCTATGTTGCTGGGGACCCTGTTTGAATATTTGTTTGACCGGCGAGTAACGTTGGTTGCCACATCTAATATTATGCCGAACAACCTTTACGAGAACGGTCTACAGCGCCGACAGTTTTTGCCGACCATTGCTTTGCTAAATGAGCATACGGACGTCATAAATGTCGATGGTGGGGTGGACTACCGGCTTCGGGCTCTTGAACGTGCGGAGCTCTATCATGAACCTTTGGGTGCGATAGCCGAGGCGGCATTGATGTCAGCGTTTAATGATTTGGCGCCGGCTTTGGGTGAGGTGAGAGAGGGTGTGAGTATTGAAGCGGAGGGTAGAAAAATCCATTGTCGGTATGTGGCGGAAGATGTGGTATGGTTTGATTTCAATGTTATTTGTAACATTCCCCGCAGTCAATATGACTATATAGAACTGGCCCGGGAATTTCATGCTGTGTTGGTGGGCGGTGTGAGGCAGATGGGCCAGAAAAATGACGATATAGCACGTCGTTTTATCAACATGGTTGATGAGTTTTACGATCGAAACGTAAAGCTGGTGATATCAGCAGAGGTGAAGTTGGGGTCTCTCTACTCTGGCGGGCGGCTCAAGTTTGAGTTTCAGCGTACCCAGAGCCGACTGCTGGAAATGCAGTCTCACGAATACCTAGCAAGACCTCATAGGCCTTAATAGCGTGTTGGGCGGTTGTTGTATTGTGACTCGGATTTTAGGTGAAGTTCTCCCTGTTATGCGGATGCTTTGCTCGGGCGTATCTAAAAAGAAATCCTTGTGGCGTGTAAAAGGTTGGCCGTAAGTGAGGCGTTATTGCGTTTTAGGTGTAATGCGCATTGAAAAGGCCCTTGAAAAGTCTATGTCCCGTCTGTAGAATGCGCCCTCCTTTTGGTAGGCCCCATTTGACGGGAAGCCCAAAAATTTTAGGCAGGAAAAGATGAAAACATTTAGTGCGAAGCCAGAGACCGTCGAGCACGACTGGTTTGTTATTGACGCAGCTGACAAAACCCTGGGTCGTATGGCCGCGGGTATTGCTTCACGCCTACGCGGTAAACATAAACCAGAGTTCACGCCTCATGTTGATACCGGCGATTACATCGTGGTGGTCAATGCTGATAAAGTCCGTGTGACAGGTAATAAGGCGAAAGACAAAATTTACCACCACCACACCGGTTATCCGGGTGGGTTGAAGTCCATCAGTTTTGAAAAGCTGATGGACAAGGCTCCTGAGCGTACCATACAGAGTGCTGTTAAAGGCATGTTGCCAAAAGGGCCTCTGGGTAATGCTATGTTCAAGAAATTGAAAGTCTACGCAGGTGCTGAGCATCCACATGCTGCTCAGCAACCTCAAGAACTTAATATCTGACGGATAGTTAATTATGGCAGACACTCAATACTATGGCACCGGTCGCCGTAAAACCTCTTCAGCTAGGGTTTTTCTGACTAATGGTAGCGGTAATGTAACAATCAATAATCGCACCCTGGAGCAATACTTCGGTCGTGAAGTGGCCCGTATGGTTATACGCCAGCCGCTAGAGTTGGTTAACTGCGTGGAAAAATTTGATTTGAAAATCACTGTTGCCGGTGGCGGCAGTTTTGGGCAAGCTGGCGCGATACGCCATGGGATTTCTCGGGCATTGTTGCAGTAT
>JBLIJA010000023.1:0-18329 GCA_047635115.1 Porticoccus sp.
GATGGGTAAAGGTAAAGGTAACGTTGAATATTGGGTTGCTTTAATTCAGCCCGGCAGAGTGCTCTATGAAATGGATGGGGTCTCCGAGGAATTGGCTCGAGAAGCATTCGCTCTTGGTGCAGCCAAACTGCCGGTAGAAACCAGCTTTGTTAGACGGTCGGTGATGTGATGAAAGCCAGTGAATATCGTGAAAAGTCAGTCAATGAGCTAAATCAGGAGCTGAGTAGCCAGCTGGAACATCAGTTCAAGCTGCGGATGCAGGCTTCCACTGGTCAGTTGGGCCAGAGCCACAAGATTAAAGAAGCGCGCAATAATATTGCTCGTATTAAAACAGTGTTGAATGAGAAAGCGGGTAACTGAGATGACTGAAGCAGAGAAAAAAGCTCGTACGCTGTCAGGTCGAGTTGTCAGCAACAAGATGGACAAAAGTGTTACTGTGCTTATAGAGCGACGAGTTAAGCACCCTATGTATGGCAAGATTGTGAATAAGTCCACCAAGATTAAGGCGCACGATGAAGAGAATACCTGTCGTGCTGGTGATTTGGTGACGATTGCGGAAACGCGCCCTCTGTCCAAGACAAAGTCTTGGGCGCTGGTCAACATCGACGAGCGTGCCGCCGAAATTTGATCGGTTGGCAGCAGTAACGGGTTCGGAGACATACGATGATTCAAACAGAAAGTTACCTCGAAGTGGCAGACAACAGCGGTGCACGTCGCGTTATGTGTATCAAGGTGTTGGGCGGTTCTCATCGTCGTTACGCCAGAGTAGGCGACATTATTAAAGTTACCGTTAAGGAAGCAATTCCCCGCGGTAAGGTAAAAAAGGGTCAGGTGATGAGCGCTGTAGTGGTTCGTACCAGGAAGGGTGTGCGTCGTCCAGATGGCAGTCTGATCAAGTTTGACGATAACGCCGCGGTTCTTTTGAATCAGCAGTTAGCTCCAATCGGTACTCGTATTTTCGGACCGGTAACTCGCGAACTGCGTAGCGAACGTTTTATGAAAATTATCTCTCTGGCACCTGAAGTTCTTTAAGCCAGAGGCGAGGAAAGGGTTATGCGCAAGATCAAACGTGATGACGAAATCATCGTTATTGCCGGAAGAGACAAAGGAAAACGCGGCAAGGTATTGAAAGTCCAAGCCGACGGTCGACTGATTGTTACCGGTGTGAACATGATTAAAAAACACCAGAAGCCGAACCCGCAAATGAATGTGCAGGGCGGAATTATTGAAAAGGAAGCTACTATACAAGTTTCCAATGTGGCTATCTTCAACGGGGCTGCCAGCAAGGCTGATCGCGTTGGTTTTAAAGTGTTAGAAGACGGTAAGAAAATTCGCGTCTTCAAATCCAACGGCGAAGCCGTTGACGCTTAATTTGACCGGAAATTGACATGGCAAGGCTGAACGAAGTATACAAAAAAGAAATAGCGCCCAAGCTGAAAGAAGAGCTTGGCCTGGCGAATGTGATGGAAGTGCCAAAGATCACTAAGATCACCCTTAACATGGGTGTTGGTGAAGCGCTTGGGGATAAGAAGGCATTAGAAAATGCGGTTGCTGACATGGCGTTAATTGCTGGTCAAAAACCCATTATTAATAATGCCCGGAAATCTATTGCTGGTTTTAAAGTGCGTGAGGGTTGGCCTATAGGCTGTAAGGTTACCCTGCGAGGTGAGCGCATGTACGAGTTCCTAGAACGCCTGATTGCGGTTGCTATTCCACGTATTCGTGATTTCCGTGGTATTAGCCCTAGATCTTTTGATGGTCATGGAAACTTTTCTATGGGTATCACTGAGCAAATCATTTTCCCAGAAATTGATTACGATAAAGTGGACACGTTACGTGGCATGGATATAACCATAACCACTAGTGCCCGTGATAATGACGAAGGTCGCGCCTTACTGCGTGCCTTCAGCTTCCCACTGAAGGCTTGAGGTTAGATAAATGGCAAAAGTATCCATGATAGAGCGTGAAAAAAAACGCACACAGACCGTTGCCAAGTATGCTCAGAAGCGTACTGCGCTGAAGGCTGTTATCAATAACCCTGCTAGTTCTGATGAGGAACGCTGGGAAGCCCAGGTTAAGCTGCAAAAACTGCCGCGTGATGCCAGCCCTTCTCGTCAACGTAACCGTTGTCGTCAAACCGGCCGCCCACATGGCGTTTACCGCAAGTTTGGGTTGTGTCGTGTAAAGTTACGTGAAGCTGCTATGCGCGGCGATGTGCCCGGTCTTGTTAAGGCAAGCTGGTAAGCAACGTAGCCAATTGAGGAATTGAACTGATGAGTATGCAAGACCCACTATCAGATATGTTGACCCGTATCCGCAATGCGCAGATGGCAGCTAAGAAAAGTGTCTCTATGCCTTCCGCTAAGCTAAAAATAGCGGTAGCTCAAGTGCTGCAGGATGAAGGTTACATCAATGGTTTCAATGTTATGGAGGGCGCTAAGCCTGAGCTAACGGTAGACCTAAAATATTTTGAAGGTAAGTCGGTTATTGAAGAAGTTAATCGCTTCAGCCGCCCCGGGCTACGTCAGTATTCAAGTTCTACTGAACTGCCGACTATTCGTAGTGGGCTTGGTGTTGCTATCGTATCTACAAGCAAGGGCGTGATGACCGACCGTGCTGCCCGCGCTGCCGGTATCGGTGGCGAGGTTCTTTGCACAGTATTCTAACGGGATAGTCAAGATGTCTAGAGTTGCAAAAAATCCGGTGAATATTCCGGCTGGTGTTGAGGTTACTCTCAATGACAGTGAGATTTCTGTCAAAGGTAGCAAGACGACGTTGTCTATGCCTCTCAATGACAAAGTGGAAATCAAGCAAGAAGATAATGTGTTGAGCTTTCTACCAAAAGATGAGAGCAAGCAGGCCGGCGCAATGTCAGGAACAATACGCTCTCTAGTCCACAACATGGTTGTTGGTGTGACTCAGGGATTTGAGAAGAAGCTACAGCTGATCGGCGTAGGCTATCGTGCGCAGGCTCAGGGTAATAAGTTGAATTTGACATTAGGTTTTTCACACCCTGTTGTGCATGAACTGCCAGAGGGTGTGTCGGCCGAAACGCCAACTCAAACTGAAATTGTGCTGAAGACGGCAGATAAACAGTTGCTCGGACAGGTGGCCGCGGAAATTCGTGCTTACCGTCCACCAGAGCCTTATAAAGGTAAGGGTGTTCGCTATGCGGATGAGCAAGTACGTCGTAAAGAAGCGAAGAAGAAGTAGGTCAGGATTATGAGAGGCAAGAAACAATCCCGTTTGCGTCGTGCACGTCGTGCACGCAGCAAAATTCAAGAGCTAGGTGCCAACAGGTTGTGCGTCAATCGCACCCCGCGACACATCTATGCACAAGTTATTTCACCGGATGGTGGTCATATATTGGCCAGTGCATCAACGCTCGACAAGACGTTACGTGCAGGCCAAACCGGTAATGTTGATGCTGCCAAAAGTGTCGGTTCGCTATTAGCGGAGCGCGCAAAAGAGGCGGGTATCACTAAGGTAGCATTTGACCGTAGCGGTTTTAAATACCACGGTCGCGTCAAGGCGTTGGCTGACGCTGCGCGTGAAGCTGGTCTGGAATTCTAAAGGTTTACTGATATGGCTAGAGAGCAAAGAGATAAATCAGCAGCGGATGAAGGCCTCCAGGAAAAACTGGTTCAGGTTAACCGCGTAGCTAAAACAGTTAAGGGTGGTCGCATCTTCGGCTTCACTGCTTTAACAGTGGTTGGTGATGGCAATGGTAAGGTCGGGTTCGGTCGAGGCAAGGCTCGTGAAGTACCTCAGGCTATCCAAAAAGCTATGGAAGCTGCCCGTCGCAACATGATCCATGTTGATTTGAATGGAACAACTATCCAGTATGCAACAAAGGCTAATCACGGCGCTTCCAAGGTTTATATGCAACCTGCATCTGAAGGTACCGGTGTTATTGCTGGTGGTGCGATGCGTGCTGTATTAGAGATTGCTGGCGTACAAAATGTACTGGCCAAATGTTACGGTTCTACGAATCCGGTAAATGTTGTTCGTGCCACCTTTAAGGCCCTTCAAACAATGTCATCTCCGGATTCGGTAGCCGCCAAGCGCGGTAAAACTGTAGAAGAGATTCTGAATTAAGCACGGCGATTGCCGCGCGACGTACAACGGAAGCTTTACCATGGCGAAGGCTAATAAAATAAAGGTTACACAGGTGCGCAGTACTGCTGGCCGTTTGGCAGCACACAAAGCATGTGTTGCGGGCTTAGGCCTGCGTCGTATCAACCACACAGTTGAAGTAGAAGATACTCCATCCGTGCGTGGCATGATCAATACAGTTCATTATATGGTTAAGGTTGAGGGAGAGTAACATGCGTCTTAATACGCTAAGTCCCGCACCCGGCAGAATTAAAGAAGGCAAGCGTGTCGGTCGTGGTATAGGTAGTGGCCTTGGTAAAACTGCTGGCCGTGGCCACAAAGGTCAAAAGTCTCGTTCTGGAGGTAGTGTTCGTCCAGGGTTTGAAGGTGGCCAAATGCCGCTTCAAAAACGCCTGCCGAAATATGGCTTCACGTCACGTATTTCTCGTGTGAGTGCTGAGATCCGTTTGAGCGAAATGAATAAAATCGAGGGCGATGTGGTGAATATTGAATCACTGCGTAATGCTGGCTTGATCAACAATAACATTACGCGCGCAAAGGTCTTTTTGTCAGGCGAGCTAAACAAAGCTGTCACCGTGAAAGGTCTGCGTGTTACTAAAGGTGCTCTGGCTGCGATACAAGCAGCTGGTGGAAAGTTTGAAGAGTAAGACCTAATGGCAAAACCCGGTAACATTCCACAAGGCAACATGAAAGGTTTAGGCGAGCTGTGGGCTCGCCTTCGCTTTTTGTTCATTGCACTTGTGATCTATCGTATCGGAACTCATATTCCGGTACCCGGAATTGATCCGGATCGGTTGTCTGATTTGTTCAGTCAGAACCAAGGCACTATCGTTGGAATGTTTAATATGTTCTCCGGTGGTGCCCTTGAGCGAATGAGTATTCTCGCGCTTGGTATCATGCCTTACATTTCTGCGTCTATTATAATGCAGCTGATGACAGCTGTGACGCCTTCTCTCGAGCAGCTTAAGAAAGAGGGTGATGCTGGTCGCCGCAAAATTAATCAGTACACACGCTATGGCACGGTATTCCTTGCCACTGTTCAGGCAATCGGCATGTCTGTAGGCCTGGCTGGCCAAGGTTTGGCTTATGCTGCTGACTTCAGCTTTTACTTTATAGCAGTTACATCACTGGTGACGGGTGCTGTCTTCCTGATGTGGCTGGGTGAGCAGATCACAGAACGCGGTGTTGGTAACGGCATCTCTATGCTAATCTTTGCCGGTATAGTTGCAGGAATTCCGGCCGCCATTGGCCAGGCATTTGAATCGTCCCGCCAAGGCGAGTTGCATATCTTAGCCCTATTGCTAATCGCCATTTTAGCTGTAGCTGTAGTGTATTTCGTTGTGTTTATTGAGCGCGGACAGCGTCGCATAACCGTTAATTATGCCCAGCGTCAACCAGGACGTGGGCCAGCACAAGCTAGCCATTTACCGATAAAAGTAAATATGGCAGGTGTCATACCGGCGATTTTTGCCAGCAGTCTTTTGCTGTTTCCTGCATCGATTGCTCAGTGGTTTGGCCAGGGAGCCGATAGTCCCGATTGGTTGCAGGACGTTGCCCTTTTCATTGGCCCAGGACAACCGCTGCATGTAATTCTGTTTGCCGGATTAATTATTTTCTTCTGCTATTTCTATTCCGCGTTGATGTTTAACCCGAAAGAGATGGCTGACAATTTGAAACGTGGCGGTGCTTTTCTACCAGGTATTCGACCAGGCGAGCAAACAGCTAAGTACATTGACGGTGTTATGACACGCCTAACCTTGGTCGGCGGCCTGTATATGACGGCAGTGTGTTTATTGCCACAGTTTTTAAATATTTATTTCAATGTACCATTTTATCTCGGCGGTACCTCGCTGTTGATTGCAGTGGTGGTAACGATGGATTTTATGGCTCAGGTGCAGTCTCACTTGCAGTCGCATCAGTATGAATCACTGATGAAAAAATCAAATTTAAAAGGCTATCGCGGCGGAAACCGCTAATTGAAGTTGAGGTGTCCATATGAAAGTACGTGCTTCTGTTAAAAAAATGTGCCGCAACTGTAAGATTGTTAAACGTAAAAGTGTCGTTCGTGTGATCTGCAGTGTTGAACCCCGTCATAAGCAGCGCCAGGGTTAATTGCACGGAGTTATTGATTTTTATTGCTGCTGAAGCTATCCTTTTGCGCCTTTTTCGCTTGTCCCTCTATCGGACGACGGAATGGGTGAGTAAGGCAGCAGTTAAACATTAAAGTGGAGTGAAGTGATGGCCCGTATTTCCGGTGTCAACATCCCCGATAACAAACATGCAGTGATATCTCTCACCTATGTTTTCGGGATTGGCCGTACTACTGCTAGCGCGATTTGCGCTGAGGTGGGTATTGCTGAAAATGTAAAAATTTCCGATTTGTCAGAAGCTCAGATGGATTCTGTGCGTACCGCTGTCGGTGAACGTGCTGTGGAAGGTGATCTGCGTCGCGAAGTTAACATGAACATTAAACGGTTGATGGATCTGGGTTGCTATCGAGGTCTCCGTCACCGTCGTGGCCTGCCACTTCGTGGTCAGCGTACTAAAACCAATGCGCGTACCCGTAAAGGCCCTCGCAAGCCCATCAAGCGATAGGAAACCATAGATATGGCTAAGCCTGGACAAAAAAGTACACGTAAAAAGGTCAAGAAGACTGTTGTTGATGGCGTCGCGCACATTCATGCGTCCTTTAACAACACGATTATTAATATTACTGACCGTCAGGGTAACACCCTAAGCTGGGCTACAGCAGGTGGCTCCGGTTTCCGTGGTTCTCGTAAAAGCACCCCGTTTGCAGCCCAGGTGGCCGCTGAACGTGCTGGTCTTGCTGCGCAGGAATATGGATTGAAGAATCTGGATGTTGAAGTGAAGGGCCCTGGCCCAGGACGTGAATCTGCGGTTCGTGCACTCAACAATGCAGGTTATAAAATTACCAACATTACCGACGTTACGCCTATCCCGCACAATGGATGCCGTCCGCCGAAAAAACGTCGCGTATAACGAGGATAGTTTACTAATGGCAAGATATCTCGGACCGACTTGTAAGCTCTCACGCCGTGAGGGTACCGACCTCTTTTTAAAGAGCGGAATTCGTCCACTGGAATCCAAGTGTCACGCTGATAGCGTGCCTGGTCAGCATGGGCAGCGTCGTAGCCGCCTCTCTGATTATGGCGTGCAATTACGTGAAAAACAAAAAGTACGTCGTATATACGGTGTGCTTGAGAAGCAGTTTCGTAACTACTACAAGGAAGCTGCACGCCTCAAAGGCGCAACAGGCGAAAACCTGCTGAGATTTTTGGAATGCCGTTTGGACAACGTTGTGTATCGTATGGGATTTGGTTCTACCCGTGCGGAATCACGCCAGTTGGTTGCACATAACGCTATTCTTGTGAATGGACAGAAGGTGAATATTGCTTCTTTCCGCGTCAGCGAAGGTGATGTTGTTAGTATTCGCGAGAAATCAAAGAATCAATTGCGTATTCAGTCAGCCATACAAATTGCTGCACAGCGTAGCGATATTGAGTGGATCGAAGTCGATGCGAACAAAATGGAAGGCACATATAAACGTGCACCCGATCGCAGCGATCTTCCCGCCGAGATCAATGAGAATCTCATTGTTGAGCTTTACTCCAAGTAAGGCATCTTAGGCTGAAGACCAGTTAAGCGACACCATACAGGTACCGACATGCAAACATCAGTAAACGAGTTTTTAACACCACGCACCATCGACGTTACCGAATATAGTCCTACACATGCGAAAGTCGTTCTTGAACCACTTGAGCGTGGTTTTGGGCATACGCTAGGCAATGCTTTGCGTCGTATTCTGCTCTCCTCTATGTCAGGCTCTGCGATAGTGGAAGTTGAGATTGATGGGGTTCTACATGAGTACAGTAGTATCGAAGGTGTTCAAGAGGATGTGATTGAAATCCTTTTAAACCTAAAAGATGTTGCTATCGTTTTACACGATAAGAACGAAGTTATTCTGAACTTAAATAAGAAAGGGAAAGGCGTCGTTACTGCTGGTGATATTCAGGTAGACAATTCTACCGAGATCAAAAACCCAGAGCATGTCATCGCCCATATTACACGTAATACATCACTCAACATGAAGCTGCATGTTGCTAGTGGCCGTGGCTATCAGCCTGCTGATAGTCGTACCAATGATGAGGAAGAAACAAGCGCTATCGGACGTCTTCATCTGGATGCTACCTTCAGCCCGGTACGCCGCGTAGCCTACGTGGTTGAAAGTGCACGGGTTGAGCAGCGTACAGATTTGGATAAACTAGTACTGGATCTGGAAACTGACGGAACGATTGACCCGGAAGAGTCCATACGCTGTGCTGCTACAATTCTTCAGCAACAATTGGCTGTCTTCGTCGATTTAGAAAGTGAAAATTTAGCTGAACCTGCTGAAAAAGAAGAAGAGGTTGATCCAATCCTTCTTCGTCCAGTAGACGATCTTGAGCTGACCGTACGATCCGCTAACTGCCTAAAAGCAGAGAGCATCTACTACATAGGGGATCTCATTCAGCGTACAGAAGTTGAATTATTGAAGACGCCAAATCTAGGTAAGAAGTCACTGACTGAAATTAAGGACGTACTTGCTTCTCGGGGCTTATCACTGGGAATGCGTTTAGAGAACTGGCCTCCTGCCAGTCTTCGCGTAGAAGGTGAGTTAGTTTAATTATATTGACCTCCACTAATTCGGTAGGTTAGTTGTACAGAGTTTATTGCTGCGAAAGCAGCATTTTTTGAGGAAGTTGAATCATGCGTCATCGCTATAGTGGCCGAAAGTTAAGCCGTACGGGTGCACACCGTCGTGCCATGTTCCGAAACATGACGACGTCTTTGGTCGAACATGAGCTTATTAAAACTACGTTACCTAAAGCAAAAGAGCTGCGTCGCTTTGCCGAGCCATTGATAACATTGGCAAAACAGGACAATGTTGCTAATCGTCGTCTTGCGTTCAGTCGTCTGCAAGATAAGGCTGCTGTTGGAAAACTGTTCACTGATCTGGCTCCACGTTACGAAGGCCGTCCAGGTGGCTATATTCGTATCCTTAAATGTGGGTTTCGTTCAGGTGATGCTGCGCCAATGGCTTATGTTGAGTTGGTAGATCGCCCGCAAGTTGAAGCCGTTGATTTGGAAGAAACTACAGAGCAATAAATTTCTGAGAGTTACCTAGTTTCGAAAAAGCCGGGCTTATGCCCGGCTTTTTGTTTGTAAGTATTATTATGCTACACCTAATTGCGCTCCTGTGTGATAATTAAATCGACAAAGAATTTATACCAGTTAATTATGCAGGAAGTTTCATGATAGTTCTGCTTACCGGAGGAGCTGGCTATATAGGAAGCCATGCCTGTATAGCGTTACTAGAAGATGGCTACGATATCGTGGTTCTAGACAACTTATCAAATAGTTGTCAGGAATCGATGAAACGGGTCAGCGCGATTACCGGCAAGTATTTTCCTGTCGTTATCGATGATGTAAATGACCGCGACGCTCTTGATCGTATTTTCAATGAATTCCAGATAGATGCTGTGATTCATTTTGCTGGTAAAAAATCAGTGGGTGAATCCTGTGAGTCACCTCTCGAATACTATCGTAATAATGTAGCTGGCACGTTGACGCTGTGCGAAGCAATGAAGGCCCACTCTATAAGTACGCTCATCTTTAGCTCGTCTGCGACAGTTTACGGTGACCCCACGACTTCTCCCATTACGGAAGACTTTCCACTCAGTGCCACTAATCCTTACGGTCAGTCAAAATTGATGGTAGAAGAAATTTTACATGACTTAGTGTGCGCAGATGAGTTGGCGGGGGAACCATTTTGGTGTGTAGCGTTATTACGTTATTTTAATCCAGTAGGAGCGCATTCTAGCGGTCTAATCGGTGAGGATCCACACGATACTCCCAACAATTTATTGCCCTATATATCTAAGGTTGCTTTAGGGAAATTGGAGCAGCTATCAGTATATGGAAATGACTACCCAACTCGTGATGGCACTGGTGTTCGTGACTATATTCATGTTATGGACCTTGCCGATGGACACTTGAATGCCCTTGATAAATTACTAGCAGTTTCCTCCTCAGGGGGTTGTTACACCTGGAATCTGGGAGCTGGTAATGGTTATTCGGTACTTGAAATGATTCGTGCTTTTGAGGATGTCTCTGGTATAGCTATTCCCTTTCAAGTAGTGGCTCGTCGCCCTGGAGATGTTGCGGAGTGTTGGGCAGATGTCTCCAAATCTGAGCGTGATCTTAACTGGAAAGCCTCTCGTGACCTGAGAGAGGTGATGGAAGATACGTGGCGCTGGCAATGTAATAACCCTGGGGGCTTCAGTTAATAATTTCCATTAAGGGCCGTGTACCTAAGCGCTCCTTGCATATATTACTCTGGTGAATTCCCTTAAGAATTTAAGCTACATAGAGCGGTAGCTGAATATGAAAGGTGGTTCCCACATTTAAGTCCGAGGTCACGGCTAACTCTCCGCGATGTTGTTCTGCAATAATAAAATGTGAAAAAGATAGGCGCTTGCCGGCATCGTAATCTTCTTCGGACACCCTGTTGGTGAAGAAGGGTTCAAAAATAAACTGCTGTTCTTCGTAACTGATACCGACGCCATTGTGCTGAACCTTTATCCAGAGGGAGTCATAACACTCAATAACCTGAATTTTGATCGCTGGGATGTGGTTTTCCTTTTCCGCTTGTACAAGCGCATGGCAGGCGTGTCTAAATAGGCTGAGAAAGACCTGCTGTAGTTCGGAGGCAAAGCAGGGTATGTTGGGCAGAGCCTTATCGTAATGTCGTTCGATAACGACGTCCCTGAATCTAAGACCAGAGGGAACCGATAGCACATCGTTGGCCAGTATCAGCGTGTGCTCTATAATCTCGATTACATCAGCCAATCTTTGTTCGCCACCACGGCTCTGAGAAAAATCGAGCAGATTGTTAATAATGGCAAGTGCTTGTTGCCCTTCATTGCTGGCATCAGTGAGAAGTTCCTTTATTGGATACCATTTTTTATCAGTCTCAAACGGGGCCGTTTCTAGTTCATCTAAACCTCGCTTTAAGTCCAAAAGTATGCCCTGTAATGGGGAATTAATGTCATGGGCCATTGTGGATGCAAGCTCACCCATGGAGGACATCTTGTCTCTTTGGATAAGCATATTAGCGGAGAGAATGTGCTCAGTGACATCATCAATAAGGATCACCACGCCGGTTTCAATTGGGTCCTGTAGTGGATAAACAGTGATATCAAAATGGTACCGTCCGCGTTGGCTATGCTTGATGGTAATAGATTTGTTTTCTTTTTGTGCCTGAGCAATTGTGCTCTGTGTGATGGTGATAGCTGGGTATGTCTTCCATAGGTTTTTTCCCAGTGCTTGATCTGAATGTATTCCAGTAATTTCTTCTGCCTGCCGGTTCCACTGAGTTATTTCTCCATCCTGATTAAGGCCAATTAGCATAAGTGGCATAGAACTGAGAATTTCACTGATATAGGCTTCCGACGATCGAAGTCGAACAGTCGTTTCTCGATGTTGAGTTATTTCACCCTCAAGCAGCTGATTTGTATTCTTTAAGAGTTGGTTAGATTCATCTAAAGTGGCCGTTCGTTCCAGAACTCGCTGCTCTAACTCCCTGCGAATTGTTTCAAGCGCACGATTTGATTTGTGTGCTTCGCGGCGACTGAAGAACAGCGTGATTGCTGTAATCGAGAGGAGGAGGATTAAAATGCCACTTGACCAGTTAGCCAAGTGCTGCCAATTGGTATTTCCATCCGCATCTTTAAAGGGGCTGCTGAAGCCAGCGTAGAGAGGATGACTCACTAGCAGTAGAAAGGCTGATAACAGGTATTTTTTCATAACACGATAGACCTTAGCCCAATATAGGAGCTTCTCCAGCTCGCAAGTTGTCCGTTTCCCAGCCCCAAAAAAGTGAACTGGATCTTAGTTATTACATGTCTAAACTCACCGCTTCAGCTGTCAGTTTAGGTGAATGCTTATAGACTTTCATTATAAGGGGTCTTTATCCCACATATAGCCTGAGTAACACGATTTGGATTTGATTCTTTCTATTGTATAAGATCTACAATAGTCAGCCGATCACTGAAAACCATTAATAGCTCGTTTTCCTGAAGTAAATAGTCAGAATTTCTTGGTTTTCCAAGCTCTTCGTTTCCCAATGAAAATGTTTTAAAAATTACTACACCCCTGGGCTTTAGCGCTGCCAATAATGGGGGAAATAATGGGAGGTGTAAATAATTTGTCACGATAATGCCAGAGAATAGAGCGGCTTCAAAAGACTAGGGGGTATTATTTTCAAGGTCATACTGTACCAGCTTGGCTGTAGGGTACGATGCGAGATTTGCTGCCCCAGAAATATTCTGATCTAAAAAGGTGACGTGATACTGCTGGTCGATGAAGTAGCGACCATGCTTTCCTCGGCCACAGGCAAGGTCAAAAATTTGTCCTTTTGGTATTAATGGAGGAAATTTGAGAACCCAAGCTTCTGGTGTACCGGCTAGTGCTGAGGAAGTACCGGGTAGCGGCTCATTACTATGAGTGATCTCGCCCATTACAGTAGGAACAGCATCCCAAGAGTGAATACTAGTCCTGACCAAAGGAGTGCTACTGTGCAGTAGCCCATAATATCTTTGATTCCAAGTCTAGCTATACCTAATAGTGGGAGGGCCCAGAGGGGTTGGACCATATTGGTCCAAGCATCGCCAAAGGCGACCGCCATGGCTACTTGGTTAAGAGGGATCCCCAAAGATAAGGCCGCTGGAATGACGATGGGTGCCTGTAATGCCCACTGCCCGCCCCCCGAGGGTACAAAGAAGTTGACGACGCCCGCACTGAGAAAGGTATATAAGGTAAAAGTCTCGGTGGTAGAAATACTGATAAACCATTCTGATATGGCGACCGCAAGGCCTGATTGAACCATCATTCCCATGATGCCAGCGTAGAGAGGAAACTGAAGAACGATACCAGATACGCCTTTAACGGCTTCATTGAGTGCTGCTAAGTAGCTGGCTGGGGAACGATGGAGCAGTAAGCCCATCACCAGGAAGATGAAGTTTACTGTATTCAGGCCGACTTTCCCTCCAGCCATGAAGTAGTCGATTAGGTAGCAACCACCTAAAAGCCCCAGTAGCATAGTGGGTAAACGGCTATTCTCGATTTTGTCAGCGGGTGTATTACTTTGTGTGGGGATTTCTTCCCCAGTACCTGATTGATCTGGGTCAATCTCTACAACTTCATGGGATTCCGGCATCATTAGACGATTAATGATGGGTAAAGTAAGAAGGATGACCAAGCAAATAGTCATAACCTCCCAGCTAAAGATGGTTTCGGAAAGGGGGATAGTGGTGCCATTCATGAGTGAACCAAGCACATCGCCATCAGACACCGCAATTTTTAGGGGGATAGACCCCGACAGACCGGCATGCCATATCAGCATGCCAGAATATGCTGAAGCTACCAGCAATGGGTAATGCACACCTTTAACTTGCCGGGCAATTTCGCGGGCCATTAGGGCGCTAGTGATAAGTCCAAATCCCCAGCTGATCCAACAGCAGATCAAGGCGAAAGCCGTAATCAAAATAATAGCATGGCTAGGTGTTTTTGCCAGCGAAGCGATTTTCCGTAGTCCTCTTTTAACCGTGGCGGTTTGTGCCAGAACACTTCCTGTCACCAAGGTGATAATAACTTGCATGGAAAATATCAAGAGATTCCAAACACCATCACCCCAGAACTGAACCATTTTCACCGGTGTATGGCCCTGGCCTAATATACCGGCAACAAGCACTACAAAGGTAAGCACAATGGCAATGATAAACGCATCAGGTAGCCAGCGTTGCATAATGCGAGAGAAAAAATTTGAGAGGGTGCGGATCATTTGAGACCTTTTTTATAATTATTTACCGCCCAGGATAAAGTGAGCCTAGCGTTTTATTCTATCGGTTTAAGAGTGAGGCGAGAATCGCAGTGTCCAGTGATTATTGTTCCATATACCGTGTAATCCAGATTGCCTGCAGTAGTTTGTCGGTCCTATTTTTAGAGCTGAGCTTGGTGAATATATTCTGTGGTATTGAGGTTCATCATTCTTAGGGGACCGCCCCAAATATAGCCTGTATCTAGGGGGAATAAATTCTGCCCACAGGATTTTCCTTCCAGTGCAGCCCAGTGGCCAAAAATAATGTGAGTGCCTGGTGGTAGCATTGATGGGTGGTGAAACCACGGCGCGTAACCTTCAGGGGGGCTATCAGGTAGTGCTTTACTGGCGAGTTCTAGGTGGCCCTTTGCTGAGCAGAATCGCATCCTGGTAAAATAATTGGTGATGGCTCTCCAGCGCTGTGGGGGCAATAGGCTATCCTCCCATATGTCAGGGTTGTCGCCATACATGTGTTCAAAAAACTGGAGCGATTTAGTATCACAGCGAAGAACATTATTCATTTCCTCGGCCAATATTTTAGCTTGATTTAGGGACCATTGAGGAGGGATTCCAGCATGGACCATCACATAACCCTGATCTGCAATTAGCATTGGCTGTTGCTGCAGCCAATGCAATAGTTCATCCCGGTCTGGTGCCGATAGAATGCTGGCCAGAGTGTCTTTGATACTGGGGCAGCCAATACCGTTGGCGATGGCAAGTAGGTGGAGGTCGTGATTACCCAAAACCATGCGAAAGTGGCTACCGAGGCTGTAACAGAAACGGAGTACCTCTAATGATTCTGGGCCACGATTGACCAAATCACCGACAGACCATAACTCATCATTGCCGGGATCAAAATTAACGTTATCTAGCAGACGTTTTAGGGGTTGAAGGCAACCCTGTATATCGCCGACAGCATAGATTGTCAAAGGGCCGTCTCTGGCGTCGGTAATAGATAGACCATCAATGAACCGACCCGGGTACTGACAATAGAAAGGCAGGTATTGTCACATCAAATGCCTCTCCGGAATCGAGAATCATTTGGTAGCTACCCTCCATAGTTCCCACAGTTGTATTGAGAGTGACGCCACTGGTGTAATGATGAGACTGACCAGGGTCGATCATCGGTTGTTCTCCGACAACCCCCGGCCCTTTTACCTCTTTAGTGCGGGAATTACCGTCGGTGATGATCCAGTGACGACTCATCAATTGAACGGTTTCATTTCCGCGGTTTTCAATACTGACATGGTAGGCGAAGGCAAAGGTGTTATTGGCCTGGTCGGACTGCTCCGGTAAGTATCGCGGGGTTACCATAACAATGATGTGGTTCATAACAGAGCCCCTATCTGATTACTGAGCACGACAAAATCTTCGACACTGAGCGTTTCTGGCCGACGCGTTAGATCGATACCTAGTTGTTCTAGTTGCTCGGCATTGAGCATGTGTTTAAGCGTGTTGCGCATAGTCTTTCGTCTTTGCTGAAAGCAGGCTCTAACCAGTCGTGACAATAATTGTAGATCATCTGTCGGGTAGGGTGGTTCAGGATAGGGTAGCAGGCGAACGATAGCAGATTCTACTTTGGGTGCTGGTCTGAAGGCGGTAGGTGGAACTTGAAATAGGGGCTCAACCTGACAGTAATATTGCACCATGATACTGAGCCGACCATAGTTCTTGTCCCCGGGCATAGCCGCAAGGCGAGTAACCACTTCCTTTTGCAGCATAAAATACATATCACGAATTTGGCCACTAAAACTAAGTAAATGAAACATAAGTGGTGTGGATATGTTGTAGGGTAGATTGCCAATAATACGTAGGGGCTTTCCCTCACGATAAAATTGGCTGAAATCTGTTTTCAGGGCATCACCCTGATGAATATGAAGCTCAGGATATTGGTGAAATTTTTTCTGCAACAACGGGATCAAATCTCGATCGAGTTCTATTACGTTTAGTCGAGGACACTTTTCTAGCACGGGCCCAGTAATGGCACCTTGGCCTGGCCCAATTTCAATCAGGTTTTGGCTGGAGTTGGGCGCAATGGCAGATACAATTTTTTCAATGATGTTGTTGTCTACTAGAAAGTTCTGACCAAAACGCTTGCGTGCTTGATGTTCTCCAACTGCTTTAGAGCGGTTCACGTGCGGTTCCTTGCCATGTTGGCAGCGTAGTCTATGGCCGTTACCAGGCTGCCTATATTTGCCTGTCCCGTTCCCGCTAGATCTAGCGCTGTGCC
This sequence comes from Porticoccus sp., assembly GCA_047635115.1. Lineage (GTDB taxonomy): Bacteria > Pseudomonadota > Gammaproteobacteria > Pseudomonadales > Porticoccaceae > Porticoccus. The sequence continues at coordinate 16,284 of JBLIJA010000023.1, forward strand.
GTGGTCAACAGAGGTGCGGATGATAGGCAGCCCCAAGGTGATATTGACGGCGGCACCGAACCCCTTGTACTTCAACACGGGCAATCCCTGATCATGGTACATAGCTAGCACAGCATTGCAGTGTTCTAGGTATTTTGGTGTGAACAGAGTGTCAGCAGGTAACGGCCCAATGAGGTCAAGGCCTTGGGCGCGTAGTTTATCCAGAACGGGCTGTATCACCTGAATCTCTTCCATGCCCAAGTGGCCACCTTCTCCTGCATGAGGATTAAGACCACACACCAGAATATGTGGCTTGGCGATCCCAAATTTTTCTTGGAGCTCTGTGTGCAAAATTAGAATGACCTGTTCCAGAAGATTTTTATTGATAGCAGCGGGGACTTTTGACAAGGGTAAATGCGTGGTAACAAGTGCCACGCGTAGCCCTTCAGTTGCCAGCATCATCACCACCTGTGGGGTGCTGGTATTCTCTGCTAGAAATTCGGTATGACCGCTGAAAGGGGTGCCAGCTTCGTTGATGACACCTTTATGAACAGGACCAGTTACCAGGGCATGGCAGTGGCCGCTTTGGCAGTCAGTAAGGGCGGTGGACAGAGTTTCCAAAACATAAGCGGCATTGGCTGGATTCAGTATTCCGGGGCGCGTGGTTCCACGAAGAGTAATTGGTCTGACTGTTAGTTCACCGATGTTCGTTTGTCGAGGAGAATCAGAGGTTAACGTTCGAAGCGTTATGGGAAGCCTTAGTTGCTCCGCTCGAGCCAGAAGTAAGTCTGGATCCGCATAGACAACCAGTTCATGAGATTGCGGCTGTTGTGCGAGTTGAACAATTAAGTCCGGACCGATGCCTGCGGGCTCTCCAGGTGTAATGGCCAGCCTGATCACAATTTAATATCGACAAAGGCCTCGTCACGAATTTCCTTCAGCCAAATCTCTAGCTCTTCGTCAAACTTGCGGCGTTTCAAAATGTTGTGTGCTTGGCTACGCTTAATATCTTCGCTGAAATCTTGTTCGCGGCGTTCGGTCACTTGCAGAATATGCCAGCCAAATTGGCTACTAAAAGGCTCGCTGGCTTGGTTTATTTCAACTTTACTCATGGTTTTTTCAAATAGGGGTACAAACTTCCCAGGTACTGACCAGCCAAGCTCGCCACCAGATAAGGAAGTAGCAATATCTTCTGAGTGCTCTTTGGATAGCGCAGCAAAGTCACCGCCGTTGATGAGCTCAGCACGCAGGTCGTTTATCTCTTTGAGTGTTTCTTCATCATTGCGAATTTCATTAGGCGTGAGCAGAATATGCCGAACCTTGTGCTGTAAAACGAGTCGTTTCACAGAACCTCGTTGATCATAGATCTTTAGGAGATGGTATCCGGCATCACTACGAATAGGTTCGCTGATTTGTCCCGGGGACAGGTTCTCAATTGCAGCAATAAAAAGACTCGGCAGTTGTTTTGTTTTTCGCCAGCCCAAGCCTCCCCCCGAGAGGGCGTTCTGCCCCATGGAGTTAGCGACAGCCAAGTTTTTGAAGTCGGCACCATTTTGGAGTTGGTTGTAAAGATCACGAGTTTTTTGCTCTACTTCTGCAACTTCATCCCGTGGCGCACCAGAGGACAGTGATAGTAGGATATGCCCCATATTGACGTCAGGTGAAGACCAAGAGCGGCCTTCTTCCGAGATGAGAAAGTTATCTATATCTTGTTCTGTAATACTAATACGGCGGTTGATTGAGCCTTCTTGGACTTTAGCGATAATCATTTCATTACGCATTTGATGGCGTAGCGAAGCTAATGTGACCCCTCTTTGGTGGGCGTGCTTTGTCAGCCTGTCTACTGTGGTGCCTTGTCTCTGAGCTGCGTCCTCTAGTGCTTGATTAAGGTCGGCATCACTAATACGAAGATTAACTCGCGCCCCTTTTATGAGCTGTATACGTTCCAGTATCAGTCGATCAAGTACTTGTGGCACCAGGACATCCCGAGGAGGCGCTTCTGTGCCGCTCTCTTCTAATCGGACGTAGATATCGTTCGTTCGATTTTCTAATTCACTGGCCATTACC
>JBLIJA010000024.1:0-17888 GCA_047635115.1 Porticoccus sp.
GACGTAGCGAACGATATCAACGTCAAAGTCAAGAGCGGCCAGTCAGGTTCGTGAGCTGACCCTTATGATGAATATCAGCATGGTTATAGTAATAAAAAGATGGTCCACACCATTCCTGGTTTTGTGTGCTTTGTCCGCATTATTAATGGTGGGCTGTACCACTAAGATTACTACGGACGGTGTAGATGTAATACATGTCGATAACCAAAAAATGCTGGATAACCGTATACAGTTAGCATTAGGTTACTTGTCTAAAGGAGATCATGAAGGAGATCGAAAAAATTTGAATAAAGCGATGGAGGTGGATAGCCGCTCTCCATAGCTTCACGATGTTTGGGCACTTTTGTATCAGAAGGAGGGTGAGTTGGGTGAGGCTGAAAAGCATTATAAAATGGCTCTGAGTTACGACCCGTTATTCACCCGAGGTCGAAGCAATTATTAGTTCAGTATAACAATATCAAGAGCCGCCCAATTACGAGGGGGCTTTAGTTGAGCGTTAGGTCGGAGCAAAGTTTAGGCAATCAGGATGCTGAAGCCAGTCATAGATTAGCGTTACGACACATGTTCCCCGGTTCCCGAGAAAACCTGGAATATCAGAGTTGGCTGAAAAATGAGCAGAAACAATAACAACAAAAAAAAAGAACAGATCTCTGGTCAAGTAGATAAAGTTGCCCCAGGGGAATTGTTACGCCGGGCTCGAAGGGAAAAGGGCATGGCTACAGAGGAAGTCATTCTTAATTTGGGCGTGACTCAGCGTGTTTTAAACGCACTGGAGAAAGATGAATATGATCACCTGCCAGCGCCCCTCTATGTGAAAGGATATATTAGGCGCTATTGCTTAATACTCAGTATTCCCGAGAATGAGGTATTGGTAGGTTATGAGGCCTTGCTGCGAGATAAGGACATATTTCAGGAGGAACCAAGACCAATGTTGATGGGGGCGCCCAAAAATAAATTTTCGCTATGGAAGCTGATCGTACCTTTTGTGTTGGCATTGCTGGCCGCTTTGATCATTTGGATGGCGCAGCATAGCGGGGGCCTGAAGTTAGATTTTTTCTCTGATTCGTCATCGATGCTAACGGAGCTGCCTCAGAATAAAAATTTAAATCTGACACCACCACTGCCAGTAGACTCTGAGGATAACGTGGTGCCACGTTATCATGATGACGATAATGTAGATACATCCGTCACATCTGAGCTTGTTGTGCCTAGACTTCAAGAATTACAGATAAATGTCATCCAGCAGAGCTGGGTTGAGGTGCTGGATTCGCGAGGTGGTGTTCTGGTAGCAGGCCTAAAACCCTCTGGTTCCAAGGTTGAGGTGACCGGCATGCCACCATTTGATGTTGTTCTGGGTTATGCGCCAGGTATAGAGCTAAGCTATGCGGGGAAGCAGGTAATCGTGGAGACTATTACGACCGATAATACGGCTACGTTGAAAGTTGGCGGTTAGAGCTAAGCGGAAATAGATTGGAGTATATAGATTGAGGAACAGAGTTTAATGCATTTTGAATCGCCAATTATCAGAAGAAAGTCACGTCAAATCATGGTTGGCAATGTTCCTGTGGGGGGAGATGCACCCATTTCGATACAGAGTATGACCAATACTGAAACCACCGATGTTGAAGCGACGGTAGCCCAAGTTGGCAAGTTGGTCACTGCGGGTGCAGATATCGTACGTGTGTCAGTACCGTCTATGGATGCAGCGGAGGCATTTGGCGCCATTCGTCAGAGAGTAGACGTGCCCTTGGTGGCTGATATTCACTTTGATTATCGTATTGCCCTTCGCGTGGCTGACTTGGGCGTAGATTGCCTACGGATTAACCCGGGTAATATTGGTCGTGAGAAGCGTATTCAAGCCGTGGTGGACAAGGCCCGAGACCTTAATATTCCTATTCGTGTTGGCGTTAATGCTGGCTCCCTAGAAAAAGATTTACAGAAGAAGTACGGTGAGCCGACGCCGGATGCATTGGTAGAATCGGCAATGCGTCATGTGGAAATTCTCGACAGCCTGAACTTTCATAATTTCAAATTGAGTCTTAAGGCCTCCGATATCTTTATGGCAGTGGCGGCGTACCGAAAAATAGCGACCATGATTGATAATCCTCTCCACCTGGGTATTACCGAAGCGGGCGGTTTGAGGGGAGGAACTGTGAAGTCTTCCATCGGTCTGGGGTTATTGCTGATGGATGGCATTGGAGACACCCTTCGTGTTTCCCTAGCGGCAGATCCGGTAGAAGAGGTGAAAGTCGGCTGGGATATGCTGAAAAGTCTGAAATTGCGTAGCAAGGGTATCAATTTCATCGCTTGCCCCAGTTGCTCAAGACAGAATTTTGATGTGGTCAGTACGATGAATGAACTAGAGACTCGGCTGGAGGATATTACGGTACCAATGGATGTGGCGGTGATTGGCTGCATAGTGAATGGCCCCGGCGAGGCCAAAGAGGTGGATTTGGGCTTAACCGGCGGTACGCCTAATAATTTAATTTATATAGATGGTAAACCCAGTCAAAAGTTATCCCAGGAAAATCTGGTTGATGAGCTGGAACAACTGATTCGTGCCAAGGCGTGTGAGAAAGCCGCGCAACAAGAAAATCTGATAGCGAAATCCTAATGAAAAAAATCCAATCAATTCGGGGCATGAATGACTTGCTCCCCGACGACTCTCCCCGTTGGCAATATCTAGAAGAGACAATAGCGCATTTATTGTCCAGTTATGGTTATCGAGAAATTCGGTTCCCCATTTTAGAACCCACAGAATTGTTCAAGCGTTCCATTGGTGAAGTTACTGATATCGTAGAAAAGGAAATGTATACTTTCGGCGATCGGAATGATGACAGTGTGACGCTTCGTCCGGAAGGTACCGCTGGTTGTGTCCGTGCATGTGAACAGAATGGTCTGATCCATAATCAGATTCAACGCCTATGGTATCAAGGGCCCATGTTTCGTTATGAGCGACCTCAAAAAGGTCGGCTTCGTCAATTCCACCAAATTGGTGTTGAAGTGTTTGGGCTGGAAGGGCCAGATATTGACGCAGAATTGATTACCATGACTTGGCGGATGTGGAAGCAACTGGGCGTTAAAAATGTCGTGACGTTACAGCTTAATTCGTTGGGATCGACTGAATCACGTGGTCGTTATCGTGATGCTTTAGTGGAATATCTACAACAGCGCAAAGAACAACTAGATGAAGATAGTCAGCGTCGTCTTGAAACGAACCCAATGCGCATTCTCGATAGTAAAAATAAAGAGACACAATTACTACTTAATGACGCACCGGTACTGCATGATTTTCTTGATGATGAATCTGAACAGCATTTCAAGAAACTTTTGGTGCTACTTGATGCTGTTGGTATACCCTACCAAATCAACTCTAGGTTGGTGCGTGGGCTCGACTATTATGGCAAAACAGTCTTTGAGTGGGTGACAGACAAATTAGGCGCACAGGGGACTGTATGTGCCGGCGGTCGCTACAATGGATTGGTGGAGCAGCTGGGTGGCAAGAGTACACCTGCGGTAGGTTTCGCTATGGGTCTTGAGCGGTTAGTATTGTTGCTTGACGCAGCTGGTGTGGTGCCCGATAGTATCGCCCGGAAATTAGACGTCTACCTAGTGGTAGCCGGTGATGTTCAGGCATCGGCGCTCGAGCTGGGTGAGTACTTGCACACGAAACGTCCGGACCTGAGATTGCAAAATCACTGTGGTGGTGGAAGTTTCAAAAGTCAGATGAAAAAGGCAGATAAAAGCGGTGCAGTAGTAGCGCTTATTCTGGGTGAAGACGAAGTGGCTAGGGGAGAGGTGTCTGTTAAATTTCTGCGGGAAGATAGACCTCAGCAGACGTTGTTAGCAACTGATCTGGTAGCCTTACTAAATAACGAAATTTTAAATTAATAACGGGGATAGACCGTGGCAGAACATCTCAGTGATGAGGAGCAGCTAGAGAGCTTCAAGCGTTGGTGGAAAGAGAATGGTGTTTTCACCATAGTGGCAGTCGTGCTTGTTGCCGGTGGTTATTTCGGTTGGGAGTTTTGGGTAGACCACCGACAAGAGCAAGCAGAATCTGCCTCTGTTCTGTATCAAAATATGATGGTATCTGCCGATGTGGAGTATGGAGACCAATTAAGTTCGGAACAGCAAACTTCCATTTTTCAGCTGGCAAATAAATTAAGAGAAGAGCATACAGGTAGTCAATATTCTCGTTATGGCGCATTGTTGCTGGCCAAACTAGCGGTGGAAAAAAATGATTTGGATGCTGCCGCAGAACAACTGCAATGGGCAGCTGATGGTGCTGAGGAAGGGTTAGCATTAATTGCTCAATTACGCTTGGCTCGAGTTGAGGCTGCACGGGGGAATCTTGACCTAGCTATATCCATGCTTAACGTGGAGGCGAAAACATTGGCTTCTGCTTACGCTGAGACTCAGGGAGACCTTTATCTCATTAGTGGTGATAAAAAAGCCGCCTATGAGTCGTATCAGCTGGCGTTACAAACAGTTTCTTCAGCTGATAGCCGATCGCGTTCTATTCTTGAGATAAAACTGAATCAGGTGGCACCTAATTCTGAGGCAGCTGTGAAACAACCAGAAATCTCCGAGGAGGGAGCCTGATGAAGCGACTGTCTTGGCTTTTGGTCTCTGTCTTGCTATCGGCTTGTAGCAATGTGACAGACATGGTTACTTCGATTACAGCCCCGGATAAGGCTAAACCTGCGGAATTGGTTAATTTCGACCATGAGGTTAAAGTGATCAAGTTATGGTCAACCAATTCGGTGGGTGCTTATCGCCTAGTGAGCGGTGGTTTGAGGCCGGTACTCAGTCGCGGCATGATATTCGCCGCTGACAACGAAGGACTGGTCACTGCGATCGATACCACCTCGGGTAATATTATTTGGAAGGTTAAACTGGATAGCCCTTTAGGTGGAGGCGTTGGTGTCTCTGAAGATCTGGTGATGGTCGGTAGTACTAATGGTGACGTGTACGCCCTAGAGGCCTCGACGGGTGCAGAGCGTTGGCATGTGATGGTGTCCAGTGAGGTGCTTTCTGCGCCAGCAGGTAATAAAGACGTTGTTATTGTTCAGATTCAAGATGGCCGTGTTATAGGGCTGAGTGCTCAAGATGGCGAAAAACAATGGCAGTTTAAGTTGGACGTGCCGGTATTGACCCTTCGTGGCACTAGCGCTCCTGTTATTAGAGGTGACACTGTAGTCACGGGTTTTGCTAACGGTAAGGTTTATGCACTCTCGGCAAATTCAGGTACTGTGATCTGGGAAAAACGTATCGCAATACCGCAGGGTCGTACTGAACTGGAGCGACTGGTGGATATTGATGGACAGGTATTGATTGCAAACGATATTGTCTATGCTGTGAGTTATCAGGGGCGGATTGGTGCTATAACAAAAGCCGGTGGGCGTGAACTTTGGTATCAGGATAGCTCTAGCTATCATGGGCCAGTCTATGGCTTGGAACAGGTCTACGTAGCTGAGAGTGATGATAAAGTCAAAGCCATGCGTGCCAGTAGTGGCCAAATACTTTGGACCAACGATCAGCTTTCTAATCGCAAACTTAACCGTCCCTCTGTTGCCGGTGGATATCTTGCGGTGGCTGATGGAGAGGGTTATTTGCATGTCATGTCCCAAGCGGATGGCCGTTTTGTTGGACGCACCATGGTGGATAGTCGCGGCGTCAGCGCTCCAATGGTGAGTGACGGTGAAGTCCTCTATGTACTCGATGATAATGGCCACGTTAGCGCTTACAAATTTGAATAAGGTGCGGTCAGTTTTCGTGTAGAATGCCGCCTCTATCAACAGAAGGCGGCATTTCTGTCTCTGGGCTCTACTATTTTGGGGTCGAAGCAGAGATTATTTCTGTAGCGCGTTAGAGTGTCTTCAACACCTACCCCTATAAACGTTTACCCCGACGAGGTGGTGTTGTAGCTAACATGCCGATTTTTTTCACAGATACAGAGCGAAATAAATGATCCCGGTATTTGCCTTAGTTGGCCGTCCAAATGTGGGTAAGTCGACGCTTTTCAATCGATTGACCAAGTCGAGGGATGCGCTTGTTGCCAATTACCCAGGTCTAACCCGCGATCGGAAGTATGGCGAAGGAGAAATGCTGGGGCGGCGTTTTATGCTCATTGATACCGGTGGTATTACCGGTGAAGAAGAAGGCATTGACTCTGCCATGGCCGAGCAATCAATGCTCGCCATTGATGAGGCAGATGCGGTATTTTTTATCGTGGATAGCCGCGATGGCCTGACACCCATTGACCGTAAATTGGCTGATTATCTTCGTCAAAAACAACGCAAGGTCTACCTTGTAGCCAACAAGATAGACGGTGTTAATCCCGATATTGCCACAGCAGAATTTTTTGAATTGGGTCTCGAACATGTCTACCCGACTACGGCCACCCATGGTCGTGGTGTTAAATTACTGATGGAATCAGTGCTGGAAGCTTTTCCCGAAACCACCCCAGAGAATATTGAATATCAGGGTGAGCGGGGTATAAAAATTGCCATTGTTGGTCGCCCGAATGTAGGTAAGTCCACTTTGGTTAATAGGCTGTTGGGCGAGGATAGGGTGGTTGTGTTTGATCAACCCGGCACGACAAGGGACAGTGTTTACATTGACTATGAACGCGAGGGTAAAAAATACACGCTGATTGATACAGCGGGTATTCGCCGTCGTAAAAATGTTTCACTCAGTATTGAAAAATTTTCTATTGTTAAAACTCTGCAGTCAGTAGATGACGCCAATGTGGTGGTACTTCTGATTGATGCACAAGAAGGCCTTGTGGACCAAGATATGCATCTGATGGGCACTGCCATTGACTCCGGCAGGGCTTTGGTTGTGGCCATTAATAAGTGGGATGGCTTAGAAACAGACAGCAAAGACTGGATTAAGGTAGAACTGAATAGACGCCTTCGATTTGTGGATTTTGCTGACATTCATTTTATTTCTGCACTACACGGCACGGGCGTTGGTAACCTGTATAAGTCTATTGAAAAGGCATACTCTGCAGCTACAGATAAACTGGGTACCAATCGGCTGACTACCATACTTCAGGATGCGGTTATTGAGCACCAGCCACCTATGGTGCACGGCCGTCGTATTAAACTGCGCTATGCACACGCGGGTGGTCAAAACCCACCAATTATCGTGATTCACGGAAATCAAACTAAAGAAGTTCCTAATCACTATACCCGCTATCTGGAGAAAACCTTTCGTAAGGCTTTAGATCTTCATGGAACGCCAGTCAAAATAGAGTATCGCTCGGGTGAAAACCCTTTTGCTGGTAAAAAAAACAAACTCACTTCACGTCAGATATCAAAAAAACGTCGGCTGATGAAGCACGTAAAAAAGAAAAAACGATAACACCTTAAAACCTAGTAGGCCTTGGTCGAAAGGAATAGGGTGTTGTTTGTCTCCGCAGGGTCAAGCAGCTGCTTTGTCTTGCTCTTGAATTAGTGATTGATAGTTGCTGACAAAGTCTGCCACAGTACCTTTAGATTTTGGGTGAAAGTGACGATGCCAGAATTTTCCTAATGCTATAAAATTGTGAGCATTTGGTAGATCCTGTTCAGCTCGACGATAAATCATCCATGCTATTGCTGTAGCATATTTTAGGTTGGTAACCAATTCACCGTGCGGGGATTTCAGAAAGCTGTGTTGCCCCGCGATACCGCGAATTTCACTCGCTAGTGATGGGTTATGTATCAAGTATTTATCCCAGACTGCTCGATGCATTGCAGGCGTTATATGATAAAGCCCTACACGCCTTCCCTTATGCCAGCCTCCCAAACCAGATTCTTGTGCAGCAGTGCCTAACAAAAGATTTTCAGCAATGAGTGACCAGTCGTCCAGATAATGGAGGGTTTCCCTGATGACTAAATGACGGAGATCGTCTGCGGTAAAAATCATGGTTTGACTCCCGATTATTATCTTGTCGATTCTTGGTTCTCTTATTTTGTTTGTTTTTTAACAGGTTATGAGTATATATTCAACTAAAAATTATAATAATAGTATAACTATTGCCAGCTAATATCAAAGATGTATGTTTATTGATCACATCCTGAAAAGTTGAGCGACAGACTGGCAATCTGTGAATGAAAACAGACGGCTATAAATTATGGAGAGAGTTGTCTTGGATAACCAGCCAATTTAAGTTCTAACCTATTGATCTTAATATTTGAATTTACTCCTTGGGGTGCTGTTTCTAAAACGCACTCATATTCTTTTAAAAACAACGGAAAATGTTCGCGTAGTACCCTATTAATACGGTGTATATGATTTTCTACAGACAAGACCGCAGCTATTTTGGTGTCTAAAGTCAGACATGCTCTTTTTGGAAAGCTCTACAATTGAAAGAGTGATTTCTTGTTGTTTTAATGAGTGGATGACTTAAGTCAGCAAGACTGAATTAGCACAGTTGAGCTAATAGATTAAGAACAGTCGAAGTGAAACAATCGATATGGGATTTGCCTTGTTAATGGAAAGTGCTTTTCGAAACGTGCTTATCTTAATTTTAGTCATGGCAATTAGCTGCTATTTGGTTTACTTGAAAACTGGCTCATTCCCGCTCTCTACCAGTACTTTTTTCCGAACATGAGCTCTGGATCCTCGAATCTTAGCCAACGCTATCAAATGCCAGCACTTGATAGCGTTGGACCTCCTGATGCATGAAAACTATCCATAAATGGCAGGATCAAAATAGTAATTGGGATTGTTCTAATCAACAGGAAAAATAATCGATAGTCTTTATCTGGTTAACACTCAAATATAGGCCTATGCTGAGGGTGTCTATATTAATAGAGCCGAGGTCAATTATCGGCAGATTTTAATTCGTCTTGCTCCTGAATATTCGGGAGTGAAAAATTGATGAGAGGGTTAGCGCTATGTTACACCGAGTAGAAAGTGATTCTCTCGGCAATATAAAAGTATCTACTACTGCACTTTGGGGAGCCCAGACCCAAAGGGCCATTGAAAACTTTCCTCACGTTGGCTCGCCTATGCCAGAAGGGGTTATTCAGGCGCTGGCTTTGGTAAAAAAAGCCGCTGCTATGGCCAATACCGAATTGGATGATTTGGACGAGGTGCTCAAAAAACCGATTATTCAGGCTTGTGATGAAATACTAGACCATCAACATGAAGATCAGTTTCCTCTATCTGTGTGGCAAAGCGGTAGTGGGACGCAGACTAATATGAATTTAAATGAGGTGATAGCAAATCGCGCCAATGAGATTTCTGGTCACCTACGGGGTGAGAAATACCCAGTGCACCCCAATGACCATGTGAATATGTCGCAATCATCTAATGACGTGTTTCCTACAGCAATGCATATAGCAACACTGTCTGCTCTGGAGCAATATCTGATCCCAGCATTAACGAACTTGTCGTGTTCTCTGGAAGAAAAGTCGAACGCTTTTGAGGATCAGTGGAAAGTAGGTCGTACTCACATGATGGATGCTGCTCCTATGACGCTGGGACAGGAGTTTTCGGGGTATGCATGTCAGATTTATTACGGGATTCAACAACTTGAACAGGTAAAGCAAGATCTTTACTTACTGGCTATTGGTGGCACTGCAGTGGGCACGGGCTTGAATACGGCCACGGGGTGGGGAGACACCATCATTAAGCACCTCTGTGTTCTGACCGGGTTTCCCTTGACCTCTGCTCCTAACAAATTTACTGCCCTCTCTACTCACAATGTTCTACTTAGGGTGAGCAGTTCATTACGACAGGTTGCTTCAGATTTTCTAATTATCGGTAATAACTTGCGCGTGCTGGCCAGTGGGCCAAGGGCCGGATTGTCCGAAATTATATTACCTGCCAACGAGCCGGGTAGCTCTATCATGCCCGGCAAGGTTAATCCTACACAAATTGAATCACTGACGATGATTGCCACTCAGGTGATAGGAAATGATACCGCCGTTGCAATGGCCTGTTCTCAGGGCCATTTACAGCTAAACTTATTTAAACCGGTCATTATTAGCAATATATTGTCATCGATTCGGTTGCTGAGTGAAGGATCTCTTCACTTTGCCAAGTATTGTGTCAAAGGCCTTGATTGTAACCACGATCAATTATCGAGATACCTTGACAATTCTTTAATGATTGTGACGGCCTTAACACCACGAGTCGGTTATGACCGAGCAGCAGAAATTGCTAAATATGCTCAACAGCATGATTTGACTATTCGTCAGGCTCTTGTAAAGAAAAAGATTATTTCTGGAGAGGAGTTTGATGAGCTTGTCAGACAACACGTTTTAACGCATTGATGAAGAACGAGACGAATTTATCCGGAGTCACATCTTTCAACCAAACCAACCAATGTTTCAGTTTTTGGCTGGCTTTAGCCTTAACGTCATCGTCAATATAGCTTTCAATCGTTGTGACTGCTGCCGCCATATCATCGGTATACCCACTGATGGGTATAAAGTCTGGAATGGCGTCAGTGGAGGAGCATAAAATAGGCTAGGACACTGTAAAAAACGGCCTTTTCCCATGGTGGCCTGGTATGGTTTCTCGTTGCATAATAGAGCCGCAGGCTTTTCTCGACCAGTTCGTAACCCGCAGATTTCTCCGAGTGTTTAAGTTCTATCCAGAAATCAGTGCCAGAGTAATAGTTACCTGAGCTGGATTCTTTTAGAGCGCTGAAGCGCCTTTTTTACGATTCATAAATGATTAGCGCGATTCTTGGTTTTGTCAAAGATTTTTTGAAAGTGGTTACAGGGTCTTTGTTAGAGCAAAGTATTCTTAATAGGTGACCTTACATCTGCTCCATTACTTCAATCCCCAGTAAATCTAGGCCCTGCGCCAAAATTCGAGATGTGAGCTGGCAAATGGCCAAACGGCTATCTCTTATTTCAGAAGGGATATCTTCTTTAAGGATTGGGCAGTACTCATAAAAGACCATATAAGCACTGGCTATCTCATAGAGGTAACTACAGAGTATATGGGGATAGGCATCATCGGCTACTTGCTGGAGCACTTCGCCAAACTGAAGAAGTTTAAGGGCCAGAATTTTTTCCTGATCTTCGCTAATATTGATACGTTTACTTACGTCGCTGTATTTCGTTCCCGCTTTTCGAAAGATACTGCGAATGCGTGTGTAGGCGTATTGTAGGTAGGGTGCTGTATTACCTTCAAAGCTGAGCATGGTCTCCCAGTCAAAAATGTAATCATTGGTCCGAGTTTTACTGAGATCTGCGTATTTTACAGCGCCAATACCCACTTTTTGGCCAATTTCTGCCATTACGTCTGCAGCAATTGCTGAGTTCTTCTCTTTTACCAAGGCACAGGCTCGCTCAACAGCTTCCTCCAGCAAGTCCGTCAGTTTGACGGTCCCACCACTGCGGGTTTTGAACGGTTTGCCATCCTTACCCATCATGGTGCCAAACGGGAGGTGTTCTAGTGAGACATTATCTGTCACATACCCGGCTTTTGTTGCCAGGCTAAACACTTGCTTCATGTGTAGTGATTGACGAGCATCGATAAAGTAGAGAATACGGTCAGCCTTGAGGGTGCTGCTTCGGTAACGTAGGGAGGCTAAATCGGTGGTGGCATAAAGGTAGCCGCCGCCTGATTTTTGCACAATAACGGGGCTAGGATTGCCATTTTTATCCGCCAACTCTTGGAGAAACACCACTTGTGCGCCCTGATCTTCCACTGCAAGTTGTTGTTGCTGTAGATCACTAAGGATAGTGGCTAGGTCTTCGTTATAGGCGCTTTCCGGGCGAATATCAGTATGCTTTAGGGTGACATTGAGATCGCGGTAAATAGCTTCACTGTGGGCCACAGAGATATCAATAAATTGCTGCCAGAGTTTACGGCAGTGGGCATCACCAGACTGTAGTTTTACCACGTAATCTCGGGCTTTATCAGCAAAGCTTGGGTCTTCATCGAAGTGTTTTTTAGATTGTTGATAAAAGACTTCTAGATCGCCCAAGGCAAACTCAACTTGTTCACCTTCACCCAGATGTTCTTCCAGTTCGGCAATCAACATGCCAAATTGAGTGCCCCAGTCGCCCATGTGGTTTTGGCGAATGACACTGTGGCCAAGATATTCCAGGGTTCGCGCTACCGCATCACCGATAATAGTGCTGCGCAAGTGGCCTACATGCATTTCCTTCGCCAAATTGGGGGAAGAGTAATCCACCACTACGGTTTGGGGTGTAGGTGCATTGGCGCCAAGCTTTTTATCGGCACTCAAGCATTGTAATTGTTCGCTCAGAAACGCCGGCGCCAGATGGATATTGATAAAACCTGGGCCGGCTATGTCTACCTTGTCAGCTATACCACGTAAGTCTAGGTTTTCGACAATCTTTTGGGCCAATTTACGGGGGTTTGTTTGAAGCCTTTTTGCAGCGGCCATGGATCCATTGGCTTGGAAGTCGCCGAATCCAGTGCGAGTGCTGATCGTAATATTAGCTGGGCATTCCCCAGGAATATTTGCTGCCGCCATGGCAGCCAAAACATGTTGGTCAAGTAGCGATTTAATACTCATATATTGTCAATGGCGTATCAGTTTCGAACGAATGCGGGATTGTAGTCTCCCAACCATCAAAAGTCAGTTCTACCTTGAATATATTGATGGAAACTCGCACAGACAGTATAGTCTTCTGAAGGGTGGCGCCATAAACGGTGTGCCCGAAACGTTAATCATATGGGGTAGCTGTATTTGTTGAGTGAACTAGTGATGGGTGAATTAGTAATAGGTGAGCCATGACAGGCCCTTTACTGCAACAAAGCCTAGATTTGGCGGCTCGTGTGTCTAATAAGCTAGGTCTCGAATCTAACCCTCATGACTTCTTGCTGATGCGCGTTATGGGTCACAATGTGGCCGGTATCATTAGTTCTGCGGTGGCAGCGGGAGTGATGATTAGTTTGGTGGGCGGTTGAGCTCAAGATAGTTGTTCATAAATTAGGTGACTCAAAACAAATGGTTCAAGAGCAGATAGTCCAGAAACAGATAGAAGATAAAATAACAGCTGCACTCTCACCGTCATATTTGGCGGTGGTCAACGAGAGTCATATGCATGCAGTACCGGCCAACTCTGAAACGCACTTTAAGTTGGTTATTGTTTCCTTAGAATTTGAAGGGAAGCGAGCTGTTCAGCGTCATCAGCTGGTGTATAAGCAGTTAGCAGAAGAATTGGCGGGAGAGGTACATGCGCTAGCTTTGCATGCCTTTACTCCTGAAGAGTGGGATGCATCTGATAATGCTCTAGAGTCACCAATATGTTTGGGTGGTGATAAAAGTAGCTGACTTGGTAGCCTCGTCAGCGGTTCTAATCAATCTGTATTTAAATAAAACAATCTGTAATTCGAGGTAGAGCATGAAAATCATTACCGTACTTATGGCCATCACCGCCATGTCCTTTACTTCATCATTGCTCGCTGGTGCGACACCGGCTCAAGACGGTGCTAAAGCCTATATTATTTCTCCGGATGATGGGGCGACTGTCAGTAATCCAGTGACCGTACGTTTTGGCTTGTCCGGGATTGGTGTTGCCCCCGCCGGTTTGGAACGTGATAACACTGGGCACCACCATTTGTTAATCGATGTAGAAACACTGCCGGATTTTAATAGCCCTATACCGAGTGACGAACATCATCGCCATTTTGGAGGAGGTCAGACGGAGGTGACTCTCGAGCTGGTACCAGGAAAACATCGCCTGCAATTATTATTGGGTAACCATCACCATGTGCCCCATAATTCGCCGGTGTTGTCTGAACCGGTTTTTATCAACGTGAAATAGTTGACAGTTATTAATTTACAGCCATTTATTTAATCCAAATCAAGTCATCTTAGTACCACTATTGATTTAATGCATTTGGATTTTGGTACTATCCTTTTTGGAGAACGTAAATGGAAAAGAAGAAGGATTTATCGCTGGCAACAAACACTGTTTTGGCCAGGAGTCTGTTACTAGGAACTGCCGCGGCGACTGCCTCTGAGCCAGGGGGTATTATTGTTCGCGTTAGTGCGGCAAATATTGACCTCAATGATGAGAGCAGTAGCTTAAAATTGAATGGTACATCCTTGGCGGGGTCGGGAGCTGAGGTGTGAGATGATGCCCATTTGGGATTAACATTCACCTATAGCTGACGAACCATCTTGGTGTGGACTTGCTGGCATCTACGCCAGTTGAACATGATCTTAAAGCTGATCTTGGTGCTTCTACAGTTGATGCGGGCTCGGCTAAACACCTGCCTCCAACAGTTACTCTCCAGTACTGTCCTATGGATACTGCTTCAAAGTTCCAGCCTTACGTGAGTGTTGCTGTCAACTACACCAAGTTCTTTGATGAAGATGAAGATGTAGATGGTGAAGCGCTGTCCCTTCATTAGCGCCAGATTACTTTCCTTTATGTCAGAAAAGGTATATTCAAACCCATACTCACTATAAGTTTCTTCATCCATTTGAAAATTACTGGAAGAGAGGAAAGCAATCTCAGTTATGTCTGCTGCACTTAAGCACGTAAGAGGCGCTCCTCGCACTCAGGTTTTTACTGCTCGTTGTTGCCCGAATCTTTGTGCATAGAGGCTGATTTCTTGAGCGAGAAGGTGGAGGTAAGTCGAGCTAAGGCCTTCTTGAAAATAAAGGTTAAGAGCAATAGGTGCAATCTCTGGTTTATGTATGAAAAGGGTATCCAAACTTCAGTTGACCAATGGGCTTAATAGTTCAGACTCGGTGCCTGAGTGGACCTGAAAAGCCACGTTAGATGGTTGTCTAGCGTGCACACCGACCATGGTTGCCCAGCAACTCCAGTTAGAGTGATAAATCCTAACTCTTGGAGTACTACCGGCACATGATATGGGTCAATTTAGACTCGTGTTCAAGATGACCGCATTCGACAGGTGAGCCAAGGAAGTTGCACGAATGACGATAAGCTCCGGTTAAAAGAAACGGTTAGACACATCTTTAGAATAGCAGTTCTACTGCCTGCCAGAGTTCCTCTAGTCGATTGTCACGTTTGCAACCATGACGGTAATAGTGGTAGCGAATCGGATTCTTTTGGTAATAATTCTGGTGGTATTCTTCGGCAGGATAAAACACACCAACGGAACGTATTGTTGTGACAATGGCTTGTTTCAGTACCTGGCTAGCCGCTAGCTTGTTCAAACTCTCTTCTGCGGCTTTTCGTTGTGCGTTATTTTGATAAAAAATAGCACTTAGGTACTGGCTGCCAATATCACAAAATTGCCCAACAGCATTTGTTGGGTCCACATTCACCCAAAAGACCTCTAATAATTTCTGGTAGCTAACTTGTTCTGGGTCGTAAAGCACCTCAACCACTTCCACGTGCCCTGAGCGCCCGCTTGAAACAGCTTGATAGCTGGGGTTGTCTCGGTGACCACCCGTATAGCCAGAGGTGGTGCTGATAACACCTTCCAGTTTGTCGTAGGGCGCTTCCATACACCAGAAGCACCCGCCAGCGAAAATGGCTTTTTCGGTAGCGGCCAGTGTATTTCCAGTGAACAGAATGGTAATAATTATCAGGGGGATTTTTTTAAGCACAGCGTACCCAGTCATCTGGTTTATTTATTAGGATGTCCGTTTGACCTAATGTAAGTCATAGGGTTCAGTTGCTCTTGAACGAGCTTGCTTAGAATGGTTGTAATGAACAGAACCGAGTAAGAGAGGTCCGTATTGTTTATTGCTACCACATCAAATCATCAGGAATTTTGAAATCAGCATAGTAATCATCCTCATCAGTTTCATCTTTATTGACTTGGTTCTGAACGATCACGATACTCTCGTCTCGTTGGCTGATTTTGTCAGCGACGGCCACTGGAACCAGTTCGTATTGGTCGTGTAGGCGGACGATCGAGATCAGTCCCTTACTAAGCTGGCTATGTAAGAGAGGGGATACAAAGATTTTTTTGATTTTTGTCCCATTGGTGAATTGATAGGCCACTTCCCCATTACTTCGATCAATTCGATTTACCTCAATTAGCTGTTTGGTTTGGGCGGCAATAGCTTTTAGCTCAGCTGCTTTCTCGCGCTGACGGTTTATTTCGCGATCTCGGATAGTTTTTTCTGATAGCGCTTTTCTTGCCAGCTCCTTAGTCTCGTCCACATCAGCGTGACCTTTATGTGCCTGTTTGGTCTGTTTACGTTTCTCCTGCTCGACCTGCTTGGCTTTTTTCTTATTGACGATACCGGCTTTGAGAAGTTGGTCTTGTAACGATGCCATTGAGTGGAACTCTGTATGAATGTGTAGGATTGCTATTATCGGCAACGCGTTGCCATGAGACAAGAGGGATAAAATAAGAGGGGCGAAGCAATAGGTAGGAGGCGTAATGTGTAGAATTTAGAGCAAGCTGCCTATTCATCATGCTCTATTTAGAGGGCTCGGAGTCGTTTAATTTCCGACCCCTCTAATTTAGGGGGTAATCTGTTCAAGAGCTTCATTCAGATGGTTGACAGTGCGATCTATATTGTGCAATTTATCCAAACCGAACAAGCCGATTCTAAATGTACGGAAACCTTTTGGTTCATCACATTGAAGTGGAACACCCGCAGCAATTTGTAAACCCTGCGCCAGAAATTTCTTACCGTTGTGAATATCCATGTCATCGGTGTAACAGACCACCACACCTGGGGCTTGAAAACCTTCAGTAGCAACACTTTTAAAGCCCTTGCTGGTGAGTAATTCACGTACTCTCCGACCTAGTTCAAGTTGCTCTTCTTTGACCTTATCAAACCCGTAAGATTCGGTTTCTATCATCGTGTCTCTAAATTTCAATAAGGCGTCGGTAGGCATAGTGGCGTGGTAGGCGTAACCACCGTTTTCATAGGCTTCCATGATTTGTAGCCATTTTCGCAGGTCACAGGCGAAACTTGTGCTGGTGGTTACGTCAATTAATTCACGGGCTTTATCGCTGAACATGACTAATGCGCTGCATGGTGAGGCACTCCAGCCTTTCTGTGGGGCGCTGATCAGAATATCTACACCACAGGCTTGCATATCGACCCAAAGGGTTCCGGAGGCAATACAGTCCAGTACAAACAGCCCGCCTACAGAATGCACCGCATCGGTTATTGCCTGAAGATAGTTATCAGGCAATAACATGCCAGAAGCAGTTTCAACATGGGGCGCAAAAACCAAATCTGGTTTTTCAGATTTGATTTGTGCAACGACGTCATCAATGGGTGCTGGTGCAAGTGCAGCCTGGACCTCATCGTCCACTGCTTGTGCTTTCATCACGATGATTTCAGAGGCGATATTTCCCATCTCCAAAATTTGGCTCCAGCGGTAGCTAAACCAGCCATTGCGAATAACCAGACACTTCTTGTTATTCGCAAATTGACGTGCCACGGCTTCCATACCATAAGTGCCGCCACCGGGGACAACAGCAACTGCTTTTGCGTTGTAGACTTTTTTAAGGGTAAATGAGATGTCGTTCATTACGCCCTGAAAGGCCTGAGACATGTGATTCAGGGAGCGGTCTGTAAATACAACAGAGTATTCCAGTAAGCCGTTGGGGTCGGTATCGGGTAGTAAACCGGGCATGGGAGACTCCTCTTTTATTTATTTTTTGGTTTTGGGCCTATATTTGTAAACCACTCCGGTTTTACGCAATAGTTGACGAGCCATGCTGCCATTTACTTTAAGTTGACAACCTTGCCGGTCTGTAGTTGGCTGGCAAGGTACTCGTCATAGGTACCTTGGAAGTCTACCAATGTATGATCCTTAATCTCTATCACACGGTTGGCTAGTGAAGAAACAAACTCACGGTCATGACTAACGAAAATCAGTGTGCCTTCGTAGTGTTCCAACGCCAAGTTTAATGCTTCGATGGCTTCCATGTCCAAGTGGTTGGTGGGCTCATCCATCAGAAGGACGTTAGTATCCATCATCATTAGCTTGCCAAACAGTAAC
>JBLIJA010000025.1:0-17490 GCA_047635115.1 Porticoccus sp.
GATTATTGATGAGCGTATGCCTGATATTCGTCGCCTACTGGTCGCAGTAGCAAAAAACATGGACTGAGGTACTAGTAAGCTGCTTATGGGTCAATGTAGGCGTTAAGTTGTAAGCAACAAATAGTGTAAAATTTTGGTCCTAAGTTGTCTCTTAGCGCCTCATTTTTTAAAGTCCCGTGTCTTGGGTGATAGTGTCAGTGTTTTCTTTCTCATATTTACTTACCAGCACGAGCACACCCATCTCGGGGTGGTCCAGATAGGTGGTTTCATCTCTGTTAACGAGTGTGGACTGCTTCAAGGCGATGATGTCAGTTACCTGATAGTTAGATTTACTCAAGAGTGGCTGATTGATCTCATCAGGTATTATTGATTGAGGGTGACTGGGTAGCGAGGGTAAAACTGATGGTGTCATTTCAGGTGATTGGGTTGTAGTTACAGCCACTTCTAGCTCTTCAGTTTGGACCGCTGTCATCATTAATGGAGGTATTAACTGTATAAAGGTGGCTTTCCATAGGTTGGCCTGAATATGCAGGTAACGATTTTTTACCAAGCGAATACTGCCCTCCAATTCATGATGGCTGCCGTAGCTATCGCCGCTTTGAAGAAGAACCCAGGGGCTTTGTTCGGGGACCAGCCCTGGTTGGCGCCAGGCTGTGTGATACAGCACTCTGTAGCCTGGAGCACGCTTTAATCTGGTTTGATCTGGAACAAGTTGAAACGCGCTTGGAGGCAGAGCTGTATAGGGTTTTTGTATTTCTCCTGCTAATGAAGGATTTATTAAGTTCACTACATTTTCCGGGTAGCTGAGCTGGTGATCGGTGCGGTGCTTTTCCTCTCTGTACAGATCCTGCTGACTGAATACAATAACTTCAACTTGATACCAATCATCCTTCTCCTTCTGCATTACCTCTGCCATGATTGGCATTGAGATAAAAGTGAGTGTAGCAACAGCGTTACATAGTGGGCTCATTAATTAATATTTCCTGTTGGTATCAACTGGCTCAAAAATGTCTGAACTTGTTCCAATCGCTGCTCTGCGGTGTCCATTGATGCCGTAAATTTTAGGGTGGTCGCCCCATGTAGCCGATAGATATCGGGTTGTTGCTGTACTAATTTCACAATAGTTAGTGGTTCCACAACGGTATCACTGCAAAAGTCGATACGTCCACCCATTGGTCCAGCTTCTACTTTGCTAATACCCATTTGCTTAGCTTGTAGTTTGAGCTCTGCCACTCGGTAAAGGTTCTTTAAATGGTCCGGTAGCAGACCAAAACGGTCGATCATCTCCACCTGAAGTTCTCTCAGGTCTGCCTCGGAGTTGGCATTGGCAATGCGCTTGTACATCATGAGTCGCATATGCACATCGGGTAAATAGTCTTCGGGTATCAATGCTGGAATATTCAACTTGATCTCAATGTCCTCTGATAGAGGGGTATCCAGCACAATGGACTTACCTGATCGGATAGCCTCCACGGCACGCTCGAGCAGTTCCATGTAGAGGGTGAAACCAATGGATTGGATGTGACCGCTTTGGCCCTCGCCCAGTAGCTCACCTGCGCCACGAATTTCCAGGTCGTGGGTGGCCAGAGTAAATCCGGAACCCAGTTGATCGGCACGGCTAATAGCCTCGAGCCGTTTCGTTGCATCGGTGGTCATCGACTTCGGCTCAGGTGTCAATAGATAGGCATAGGCTTGATGGTGTGAACGGCCCACACGGCCGCGCAGCTGGTGTAATTGAGCGAGACCAAACTTGTCGGCTCGGTCAATGATAATAGTGTTGGCACTGGGTATGTCGATGCCGGTTTCAATAATCGTGGTGCAGACCAGAATATTAAAATGTTGGTGATAGAAGTCCGACATTACCTTTTCCAGCTGTCGCTCCCGCATCTGGCCATGGGCCACTTCGATACGTGCTTCAGGTACCAGTTCTTGTAATTCTCGTGCGGTTCTATCGATGCTTTTCACTTCGTTGTGGAGGTAAAATACCTGTCCTCCGCGGAGAATTTCTCGAAGAATAGCTTCTCGAGTCACTCTTAAATCACTCTGGCGAACAAATGTTTTGACCGATAGTCTTTTGGCTGGCGGGGTGGAAATAATCGACAAATCACGGACACCAGACATAGACAGGTTCAGGGTGCGAGGAATTGGTGTGGCGGTAAGCGTAAGAATATCCACTTCAGCACGTAGGGCTTTAACCTTTTCTTTTTGACGGACACCGAAACGATGTTCCTCGTCAATTATTAGTAGTCCAAGATTACTGTAATCAATGTCCGTGTGCAGCAGTTTGTGTGTGCCGATTAATATATCCACTCTGCCGCTCGCCGCGTTGGCTAGTACTTCTTCCTGTTCTTTTGCAGTGCGGAAGCGAGATAGCTCCTCTACCGTCACTGGCCAATTTGCAAAACGGTCTCGGAAATTTCCCAGATGTTGGTGTGCCAGCAAGGTCGTGGGCACTAACATAACCACCTGCTTTCCGCTGGAGATAGCAATAAAGGCAGCACGCATAGCAACCTCGGTTTTGCCAAAGCCTACGTCACCACAGACCAATCGATCCATGGGCTGCTCAGACAGCATGTCTCGTTTTGTCGCTTCGATAGTGTCTAGTTGATCCGGCGTTTCTTCAAAGGGAAAGTCGGCACAGAAGGTTCGGTAATCTTCTCCTGGGTCAATACAGGAA
Source organism: Porticoccus sp. (assembly GCA_047635115.1). Taxonomy (GTDB): domain Bacteria; phylum Pseudomonadota; class Gammaproteobacteria; order Pseudomonadales; family Porticoccaceae; genus Porticoccus. The sequence continues at coordinate 2,678 of JBLIJA010000025.1, forward strand.
AATCCTTTTCTAGCTGCGCGGGTAGCGCAGATATCCAGAAGTTCGGTGGCGGTATCTCGGATCTGCTTGAGAGCCTTATCTTTGGCTTTCTGCCATTGTTCAGTTCCAAGCCTATGAAGTGGAGCCAGCTCTTCTTCGCTGCCACTGTAACGGCTAATCAGGTGAAGAGACGCCACTGGTACATAGAGTTTTGCTTCACCGGCGTATTCTAGTGTTAGAAATTCCTGAGGCTCTCTATTGGTCGTAATTGTTTGCAGGCCGCGATATCGACCAACACCATGGTCTATATGAACCACGGGAGCACCGACTCTCAGCTCGGTGAGATTTTTCATCACTTGGTTGGCGTCTTCTCGCTGTTTACTGCGACGACGACGCTGCATGACCTGCTGGCCAAATAGCTCTGACTCACTGATTAGGCAGATGGCTGGTGTATCAAGGGATAAGCCGCGAGCGAGAGGGTAAACGGTAATGGTGTGTTGATGATCACTGTCGACAAACTCTGACCAGTCGGCTATTTCAATGGGGTGAATATCAATTCTAGCTAGCAGTTCTAGGAGTGTTTCACGGCGCCCAGCAGATTCAGCACAAAAGAGTACGCGCTGATTGGTAGTGAGTAAGTAGTGTTCAAGCTGCTTGAGCGGATTGTCTTCCTTAGCCATGATGGCGACATTCTGAGGTGATTGAATGGCCAATGACAAGGTGTTCTTGGTGCCGCTACTAGCACTACTCTTAATGTCATTGTTTTCGATTAACTGAGTGCGGGGGTAATGTTTAAGGCGTGAGAATAACTCACTGACGGGAAGAAAAACCTCATTGGGCGCTAATAGTGGTCTCGTGGGATCGATGTTGTATTCCTGGTATCGTTCACTCAACTCCTTCCAGAATTTTTCTGCGGCTTGGTCGATGGCGCCTTCAGCAAAAATTAGACAATTATTGGGTAAATAGTCGAAGAGGGTGGAACATTTTTCGAAAAATAGCGGTAAGAAATATTCTATACCCTGAGAGGTTATTCCCTCACTGACATCCTGGTAAACCGGGCAGCGGCGATGATCCACGTCGAAATAAGTAAGCCAGTTGTTTTTAAAGCGGCGGATAGCAGACGTATCTAGCGGAACTTCCTTCGCTGGCAGTACGCAGATGTGGTCAGTTTGTGTCAGCGTACGTTGAGTATCCGGATCAAAGGTTCGTAAGGTTTCAATTTCGCTGTCAAACAGGTCTATTCGAAAAGGCAGCTTGGCACCCATCGGATAAATATCGACTAGCGAACCACGCACGGTAAACTCTCCGTGTTCGATCACAGTATCGGCATAGAGATAGCCGCTGTGTTCAAGCTTTGTTCGAAGATCATTTAAATCTAATTGATCACCCGTGTGATACTCAAAAGCACGTTGGCTGACAAACTCAACTGGTGGCAATCGGTGCATCAATGTAGTGACAGGGACCACAACGATGCCGTAGTCGATTTGGGGCAGACGGAAGAGGGTGCGAAGCCGCTCCGAAATAATATCTTGATGTGGTGAAAATAAGTCGTAGGGTAATGTCTCCCAGTCGGGGAAGTGAAAGACGGGTACTTGCCCCCCGAGAAAAAACTGCAACTCCGACTCTAGTTGAGAGGCATTTCTGGCTGTATCGGTTATGACGACTGTTAAGCCTCGGTGTTGCTGGCAAGCCTCGGCGATAGCCAAAGCGGAGCCAGATCCGTGGACACCCTGCCAAAGGCGTTTGTCGCCCGGCATATTGGCGGCTGGAAGTGGCAAAAGTGACATATTGGGCTTGGTTCTTATGTGGCTTCAGTAGTGAGGTGTGCTATTTTAGCGGCGGCTTCAGGAGATTGATATGAATCTGTGGGATTTGTAGTGAGTATACGTTTACCGATAATACTATTGAGTACCTTAGTCATGTTAGCGGGCTGTGGAGCGAATAAATTCCGCATTGAGAATCTAGCAAAGACGGATATTGATGTGGTGGCTGATGCTCATTATCAGGAAGTAGAGCGTATTCTGAAGGAGCTGACAGTAAAAATTTATAAGAGAAACCCTCGGTTTCTCCAGCTCGGACGCGTTGGGGAGGGGCCTCGAAGTATAGATGGACGGGCTCAGCAAATTTTTGGTAAGCCAGGAAAGTTGCAATTTTCAGAGTTGTCGGTTACGGGTGTTGATGCTATTGAGTTGTCTCTGGATAGAAAGTTTGGTGGTGACCGGGTGTTTGCTCTTATGGTTGGGCTGACTGATATGCTGCGACAAGCATATGGTTATAAATCAGAGTTTTTTATTTTTAGCGAGCTGAGTGAACAGCGGCTCTACCTAAGCGCCCGTAACCTGGAAGTAGCCCTTTGGCGCATTAATACCCATCTGGACGAACAAAAAGTCCCGTTGGTATTAACCAATAGCCGCAACGACGAGATGCATAACCTTAGCTATGCTCGGTTGTTCGGCAAATTGATCTCGCTACAGGACATGCTGGCAATGATTGTGTCAGGGCAAAATCAGAGGGTGATAAGAACCGTTACGTTGAATGTAGCGTCGATGGCCTTTTTTCCCCTCTAGATAATCTGTAGCGGACGATGATTAACAATAGTTATCTGCTCGCCTTTTGATCAAACGCAATCTTTTCTCCATCATTACTACAAATAGTATTGGTTATTCACCAGTCTTTGTTGCTCTCAAAACTGAGAGGCCGGATAATGCTTTCCCCTAAGAAAGACGGTGCTCTCGGCACAACACCATCTAACCAAGAGGTTTATCACGTGACAGAAGAGACTCGCCCGATACCTGCTGATTTTTTTGCTGATTGGAAAGAGCGTGAAGCATTGGCAGAAGCCATGATTCCACTGATTGGCCGGTTATATAGAACGAATAATGTTTCGCTCTATATGTACGGCAAGAACATGGTGAATCGTTCTGTCATCGAGCTAATGAAGGCGCACCGATTTGTTCGTCAAATGGAGCATAATGAACTGTCAGAATATGAGACTTTTCCCTTGGTTCAGGCTCTGTCAGAAATGGATCTGGGGCCAGCGCATATTGACGTGGGTAAGCTCGCTGTGATCTACCAGAAATCGGGTAATGGTTCTAATCTCACTGAGTTTCTTCAAAATGAAGTGGGTGATGATATAGGCGTCACTAGAAAGCCGTTACCAGAGCCGCAGGATGTGGTGCTATATGGTTTTGGTCGTATTGGTCGTTTGTTAGCTCGCCTGCTTGTTGAAAAAACAGGTAGCGGCGATATGTTGAGATTGCGGGCCATTGTGGTTCGCAAGGGTGGTAGTGTTAATGATTTAGCCACTCGTGCCAGCTTGCTTAGGCGGGATTCTGTGCATGGGGCCTTTGATGGTACTATTCGTGTGCTTGAAGATGAAAATATTTTGGTGTGCAACGGTAACGCCATTCAGGTCATCTATGCCAATTCACCGGCTGAGGTCGACTATACAAAGTACGGTATTAACAACGCCATTGTCGTGGACAACACGGGTGTATGGCGTGATGAGGCAGGCTTGGGGCAACACCTTAACTGCTCGGGCTCCAGCAAAGTGATTCTTACTGCGCCAGGAAAGGGAGAAATTCCCAATATTGTCTACGGTATTAATCACCACGAGATAAAGCCCGATTCAAAAATTATATCGGCAGCCTCCTGTACCACTAACGCGATCGTGCCAATATTGAAGGCCATCAATGATGAATTTGGTCTCAATAAGGGGCACGTAGAAACCGTTCATTCCTATACTAATGATCAGAATCTGATTGATAACTATCACAAGGGGGCTCGAAGAGGTCGTAGCGCTGCTCTCAACATGGTGCTGACTGAAACAGGTGCAGCGAAAGCGGTGGCCAAAGCGTTGCCTGAACTGGAAGGTAAGTTGACGGGTAACGCCATTCGGGTGCCAACTCCTAATGTGTCTATGGCGATTCTTAACTTACAGTTGAATCGAGAAACATCGCGTGATGAGCTGAATGAGTACATTAGAAAAATGGCGCTGCACTCCAAGCTGCAACAGCAAATTGATTACACGATATCCACAGAGGTGGTATCCACTGACTTTGTTGGTTCTCGGCACGCTTGTATTTTTGATTCCGAGGCAACCATTGTGAGTGGTGACAGCGTTGTCTTGTACTGTTGGTATGACAATGAATTTGGGTATAGTTGTCAGGTAGTACGCTGTTTGGAGGAGCTGGCGGGTGTGTCTTGGCCAATGTATCCACGGTCTTGAGTATGTCTAATACGAGAGCCTCAATAAGCCGTAGTTCTTTGTTGATAAAAAGATGATCTTTGACAAGAAAAGCTGAATCGGTAGTGAGTTTCCAGAATAGCTGTACTGGTAATAAAAGGCCTCGACCTTTATAATCGCGCCGGTTCAAATTCTGACGATATTAGCATTTAGCACTGTTAATAAGCCTTTTTAAACGTTAGAAGTTACATTTTCATCGCCGTTATATTTTGCGATGATTTTTTTGGGGTGCTCGTTAAGAGCAATAATCAATTCAACTGCGTCAGTGGGCACAACCTATGATTAAGATCCGTCGCGGATTGGACGTACCTGTTCCGGGTGCGCCCGAACAAGTCATTCACGATGGGCCCGACGTGAATTCTGTTGCCATCATTGGCTTTGACTATGTTGGCATGAAGCCAACGATGGCAGTCAAAGAGGGCGATAGAGTCAAGCTGGGTCAGTTACTGTTTTCTGATAAGAGAACCGAGGGGGTTTGCTATACAGCCCCCGCTGCCGGTATTGTTTCAGCGATCAATCGCGGTGAGCGCCGTGTACTTCAATCCGTAGTGATTGATGTTGATGGCAATGACAAGGAAACTTTCTCCCAGTACAGCGTTGCTGAGTTAGCCACACTAGATCGTGCTGCCGTTGTAGATAATCTGGTTAGCTCCGGCCTCTGGACAGCCCTACGAACTCGTCCGTACTCGAAAGTGCCGGCACCTGTGTCAGATGTACCCAGCTCCATTTTTGTGACGGCCGTGGATACGAATCCGTTGGCCGTTGATCCTGCACTGGTGATAGCTGAACGTGAAGACGATTTTGCCAATGGTTTAAAGGTGCTGGGGCGCCTTACAGACGGCCCTGTTCATCTCTGTATTGCCGGTGATGTAAAGGTTGTAGGTGGTGATGTAGAAGGCGTTCAGTCCCACAACTTCTCCGGTCCTCACCCCGCTGGTTTAGTGGGTACTCATATCCATTTCATAGATCCGGTTAGCGAGCGTAAGACGGTCTGGTCGATTGGTTATCAGGATGTGCTGTCTATTGGTGTATTGTTTACCTCAGGTAGTCTCGATACTCGCCGCGTTATCTCTTTGTCTGGGCCTCAGGTTGAAAGGCCACGTTTAATTCGTACTCGTCTCGGTGCAAGCTTGCTTGAATTGACAACGGGTGAACTGGCAACGGGAGAGAACAGGGTTATTTCTGGCTCGGTTCTCTCTGGACGCACCTCATCTAGTGATATATGCGATGGCGCATTCTCTTATCTTGGTCGTTACCACTCTCAGGTCACCGTTATTCTTGAAGGGCGTCAGCGTGAGTTTTTCCGCTACATGTCCTTGGGTACTGATCGTCACTCTGCCATGCCCATTTACCTTTCAGCCCTGAATAAAAAGAAGAAAATTAGTTTTACTACGAATACTAATGGTAGTGAACGGGCTATGGTGCCACTGGGTAACTATGAGCAAGTTATGCCGCTTGATGTGTTACCAACACAATTGCTGCGTGCATTAGTTGTGGGTGATACTGAAATGGCCCAGAAACTGGGTTGCCTGGAGCTTGACGAAGAAGATCTGGCACTTTGCACCTACGTTTGTGTTGGGAAGTACGAATACGGCCCGATCCTTCGGAATAACTTATCCCGTATTGAGAAGGAGGGCTGATAGTGAAAGTTTTGCGTAACTATCTTGATAAAATTGAGCCGCATTTCCACAAAGACGGCAAGTGGGAGAAATGGTTTGCCCTGTTCGAAGCGGCAGATACTATCTTTTATTCTCCGGGGACAGTGACAAAAAATGGTTCTCATATTCGTGATGGTGTCGACCTGAAGCGTGTGATGATTACTGTTTGGCTGGCGACTTTCCCTGCCATGCTCTACGGCATGTATAACCTTGGATTCCAAGCTAACACTATTATGGTGACCTCCGGTGCGACTGCCGTTGAAGGTTGGCATGGTGTTTTGATATCCATGTTTGCCGGTCATGACCCAGAAAGTATATGGGATTGCATGTTGTACGGTGCGGTCTACTTTGTACCGATTTATATGGTCACCTTTATTGTCGGTGGTTTCTGGGAAGTTTTGTTCGCCATGATTCGTGGCCACGAAGTTAACGAAGGCTTCTTTGTTACCTCCATTTTGTTTGCACTGATTTGCCCACCAGACATGCCATTATGGCAAGTGGCACTGGGTATCACTTTTGGTATTGTGATTGGCAAAGAAGTGTTTGGTGGTACCGGTAAAAACTTCCTTAATCCAGCACTGACTGGCCGTGCATTCTTGTTCTTTGCTTATCCGGCAGAAATGTCCGGTGATGCAGTCTGGACTGCAGTTGATGGCTACACTGGTGCAACGGCATTATCAGTAGCGGCAACTCAAGGTATTGAGGTTTTGCAGCAGCAGCTGACGTGGGTGGATGCCTTCATGGGTAAGATGCAGGGCTCCATTGGTGAGACATCAACTTTAGCTATCTTTATTGGTGGTGCAGTGTTGCTCCTTAACCGTATTGCATCATGGCGTATTATTGCCGGAGTGATGATCGGTATGATTACACTGTCTACGCTGTTTAACTTTATTGGTTCTGACACCAACCCCATGTTTAATGTGCCCTGGCATTGGCACCTTGTGATCGGTAGCTTTGCCTTCGGTCTGATCTTTATGGCAACCGACCCTGTATCTGCATCTATGACCGATACTGGCAAGCTTTGGTATGGTGCTTTAATTGGTGTGATGGTTGTGTTGATTCGTGTGGTTAATCCAGCTTTTCCTGAAGGCATGATGTTGGCTATTTTGTTTGCTAACTTATTTGCACCGCTGATCGATCACTTTGTGGTTGAGGCCAATATTAAAAGGAGAATGGCACGTGGCTAGTAACGACTCTACATCGAAAACTATTATTGTTGCGCTGGCACTTTGTATTGTCTGTTCAGTTATTGTTTCAACTGCGGCGGTTCTGCTCCGTCCAGCTCAACAGGCTAACAAAGACCTGGATCGTAAAACGAACATTCTCGCCGCAGCCGGCATGTTGCAAGAAGGCGTCGGTGTAGAAGAGCAATTTTCTAACATCTCGACTCGCGCAGTAGATATGGCCACTGGCAAGTTTACTGATGTGGTTGACGTAGCTACCTATGACCAGCGCAAGGCAAGTAAGAATCCTGCAATGTCTGATGATCTTGGTGATGCTGACCTAGCTAAGATTGGTCGTCTTGCCAAATACATGCTGGTGTATGTGGTGGAAGGTGATTCTGGTCTTGATAAAGTCATCTTACCGATTAAGGGCTCTGGGTTGTGGTCAACGCTTTACGGTTTTATCGCACTTGAGTCTGATCTCAACACAGTAGCGGGTCTTGGTTTTTATGATCATGCCGAAACACCCGGTCTGGGTGGTGAGGTGGATAATCCCGTCTGGAAAGCCAAGTGGATAGGTAAGAAGGCCTACGATTCTGAAAACAAGCAGGCTTTGACGGTTATTAAGGGTTCTGTTGATAGCAGTCGTCCTGAGGCCGTGCACCAGATCGATGGCTTGTCCGGTGCAACGCTGACCAGTAAGGGGGTAGATAATCTGATTAAGTTCTGGATGGGTGAAGATGGTTTTGCTCCATTCCTGGCTAACTTGCAAGCAGGGGAGGCTTAATCATGTCGACAAAAATAAAAGAAGTATTGTTTAAACCAGTTTTTGATGAGAATCCAATTGCCCTTCAAATTTTGGGTATTTGTTCGGCATTGGCTGTTACGTCCAGCTTAAAAGTGTCTTTTGTTATGTGTATTGCTCTGACACTGGTGACAGCATTCTCAAGCATGTTGATATCGATGATCCGTAAACAAATTCCGGGTAGCATTCGAATTATTGTGCAGATGACCATTATTGCTTCGGTAGTAATATTGGTAGACCAGGTGTTGAAGGCGGTGGCTTACGATATTAGTAAGCAGCTTTCGGTATTCGTTGGTCTGATCATCACTAACTGTATTGTTATGGGCCGTGCAGAAGCCTATGCCATGAAAAATCCACCCATAGCCAGCTTCCTCGATGGTTTTGGTAATGGGTTGGGTTACAGTGTGATCTTGTTGATTCTCGCCTTTATTCGTGAATTATTCGGTGCCGGTAAATTATTTGGTTTTGAGATTTTTGCAGTCGTTAACAATGGTGGCTGGTATGTACCCAATGGTTTGTTACTGCTGCCTCCCAGCGCTTTCTTCCTGATCGGATTGTTGATTTGGGCTCTACGTTCCTGGAAAAAAGGTCAGGCGGAGGCGCCAGACTTTAAAATTGCGCCGAATTCATCTGAAGGGGAGAGCATCTGATGGAACATTATCTGAGCCTTTTTGTTCGCTCTGTTTTTATTGAAAATATGGCGCTGTCCTTCTTCCTAGGAATGTGTACTTTTTTGGCCATTTCGAAGAAAATCCAGGCAGCTCTGGGTTTAGGTATTGCCGTTATTGTCGTTCTGGTGATTACCGTTCCCGCTAACAACCTTATCTATACATACCTGCTAGCCGAGGGTGCTCTGACCTGGACAGGCATCGAAGGAATGGACGCGGTCGATCTCAGTTTCCTGGGCTTACTCAGTTACATCGGTGTGATTGCGGCTATTGTCCAAATCATGGAGATGTTCCTGGATAAGTTTGTTCCTGCGCTGTACAACGCTCTGGGTGTATTCCTTCCATTGATTACAGTGAACTGCGCAATTTTGGGTGCTTCATTGTTTATGGTTGAGCGTGACTACGATTTAGCAGAAAGCACTGTGTATGGTTTAGGAGCTGGTGTTGGTTGGGCTCTGGCTATTGTTGCCCTTGCGGGCATTAGAGAAAAGCTGAAATACAGTGACGTACCTGTTGGTCTGCAGGGATTAGGTATTACCTTTATTACTGTTGGTTTGATGTCGCTGGGCTTTATGTCCTTCGGTGGCATTGATCTGTAATCGGCGGGGAGAAGAAAGATAATGAATCTGGAAATCATACTCGGCGTTGGAATGTTCACAGTGGTTGTTCTGGCACTGGTAGCATTCATCCTCGCTGCGCGAGCAAGATTGGTGAGTACCGGCGATGTCACTATCGATATCAATGGTGAAAAAACAATTACAGTTCCTGCGGGTGACAAGTTATTGCAAACTTTGTCGAATGCGGGTTTGTTTCTAGCCTCTGCCTGCGGTGGTGGCGGGACCTGTGCCCAATGTAAGTGTGTTGTGGCAGAAGGAGGTGGCTCTATGTTACCGACAGAAGAGTCCCACTTCACTAAACGCGAAGCCAAAGAAGGCTGGCGTCTTTCCTGCCAGACTCCCGTCAAACAGAATATGAGGGTCGAAGTACCCGAAGAGATATTTGGCGTTAAGCAGTGGGAATGTACGGTTGAGTCAAATCCTAATGTGGCTACTTTTATTAAAGAGTTGACATTGAAACTACCTGAAGGCGAGAAAGTAGATTTTCGTGCAGGCGGCTATGTACAGTTGGAGTGTCCTCCACACCATGTGAAATACAGTGAGTTCGATATTGAAGAAGAATATCGCGGTGACTGGGAACGCTTTGGCTTCTTTGCACACGAGTCTATCGTTACGGAGGATGTCATCCGTGCTTATTCCATGGCGAACTACCCTGAAGAGCAGGGTGTCGTGAAGTTCAACATTCGTTGTGCAACTCCACCTCCGGGTTCTCATGGTATCCCACCGGGTGTCATGTCTTCCTGGGCATTTAACCTGAAGCCTGGTGATAAGGTAAAAGTATACGGCCCATTTGGTGAGTTTTTCGCCAAGGATACGGATAATGAAATGGTGTTTGTAGGTGGTGGTGCTGGTATGGCGCCTATGCGTTCGCACATCTTCGATCAGCTCCGTCGCTTGAATAGTACTCGAAAAATTTCTTTCTGGTATGGTGCACGCTCAATGCGCGAATGCTTCTACAAGGAAGAATATGACGAGTTAGCTGCTGAAAATGACAACTTTGAATGGCATTTGGCGCTATCCGATCCACAGCCAGACGATAATTGGGATGGGCTTCAAGGCTTTATCCACCTGATTCTTTACGATAACTATCTGAAGGATCACCCCGCGCCAGAAGATTGTGAGTACTATATGTGTGGGCCGCCCATGATGAATGCTGCTATGGTCAAAATGTTGGTTGATCTTGGGGTTGAGAGAGATAATATCTTCCTCGATGACTTTGGCGGTTAATAAACAGCAGTCAATGAAAAACGAACCAACAAAAATAATAACAAAAATGGGGCCTGGTACCTCGTTTTTGGTTATTTGTTCCCTCATTTTTTCTGGGTTGCAGGGCTGCGCAAAAGAACCAGAGCAGCTGGTATTCAATGGTGCAACGATGGGCACCACCTACCTGGTGAAAATTGTGCCTGGTGAAGCAGTGGTTGCCAAAAACTTAGCTAATCACATTGATGACCGGCTCAAGGGCTTAGATGCAACCTTTAGCACCTACCAAAAAAGCTCTGAGCTGATGAGATTCAATCAGTCAGTTATCAATAAGCCCGTCTCAGTCTCACCTGATATGTTGAAGTTGATGACTATTGCGATGCAGGTCTACCAGCAAAGTGATGGCGCTTTTGACCCCACAGTAGGCCCACTCGTAAATCTTTGGGGCTTTGGGCCATATTATACCGACCAGGTTATACCCCAGGCTCAAGATATCACTCACCAGTTACTATCAGTTGGGTTGAATAATCTTTTGTTGAATCAACAGGCAGGTACCGCAACTCGTCAGTCTGATATTCAGTTGGATTTATCTGCTATTGCTAAAGGCTATGCCGTTGATGCTGTGGCAGAACTGTTGGCATCCAGCGGACTTGTTAATTATTTGGTGGAAATAGGAGGGGAGTTGCGTTTGAGTGGCCGTAAGGCTAATGGTCAACGCTGGAAAATCGCCATCGAAAAGGCCTCGTTAGAGCAAGGTGATGTGCAACAAGCTATCTCAGTAGAAGATATGGCTTTAGCAACCTCAGGAGATTACCGTAACTATTTCGAGAAAAATGGAAAACTTTATTCTCATACTATCGACCCAAGGACAGGCTACCCAATCGATCATGGTCTGGCTTCCGTCACCGTCGTTTCTCAAACAGCCGTTAAGGCCGATGCTTTGGCTACTGCTATGATGGTAATGGGCCCAGAGAAGGCCCTGAGGTTTACAGAACAGAATAACCTGGCAGCCTACCTCTTGATAAAGGAGGTCGATGGCTTTAAATCGAGAGCTTCAACGGTGTTCACTAAAAATTTTTTAGGAGAGTAGATAGTGCTCGAAATGTTCCTGGCTTTTCTTGTTTTATTGCTGATTGTGGGCGGTATGGCCATTGGTGTGATTATGGGCCGTAAGCCGTTAAAAGGTTCTTGTGGCGGCGTTGGGGCAGCGTTAGGTGAGGTGGACTATAGCTGCGATTTATGTGAAGGCAACCCAAATAAATGTGACGAGATTTCTCAGGAAATCGCACAGGATAAAGCGAGTGACCTAGCCTACGATGCAACAAACAATAGATTAAGACGCAACACATTAATTAGTTAGCTGTTATCATAAAAAACCAAATATGTTGTTATTATCTATAGCCCCCTCTATAGCGTTAGTACATCCACAAATAAGGTAAGACGCTGTCCAGGTTTTAGATAGTTTTTCTGGTTCAACTTATTCCATTCAAGAATATCGCTAATTTGCAGGCCAAATTTGCTGGCGATTCGATACAAAGAGTCACCCCGACGTACCCTATATTTGATTTTTCTTACACTGGCCGGAGCGCTTTCTCCACTTACATGTACTTTCAATGTTTTTCCAAGTTTAAGCGCGGATTTCACATCTAGACTATTCCACTTGGCTATGTCATGAATAGAAACATTTTGGTTTCGTGCAATCCTCCAGAGAGAGTCACCACTTTTAACGGTGTAGAAACCTATCGTTCCCGTAGAAGGAAGGTCAAAACCAGTCCCTGGGATTTTCAATTTCTGGCCGATTCGGAGGAAGTCACCTTTAAGTTTGTTCAGATTTCGAAGCTGTTTTTCTGGAATGTGGTGTACGCTGGCTATGCCTGAAAGGGTATCACCTGATTTAACCAGATACTGTTTGATCGGAGCCCATTCGTTCCGTGGTGTGCTTGCGAGAGCCATGCGGAAGCGTTGTGTTTTTTCGATAGGCAATGAAATGTATTGCGGGCTTTCAGGGTGTGTAACCCTGCGGCTATAGCCTGCATTAAGCTGATAGAGTGAGTCGGCTTCAATACCGGCCATTTTTGCCGCTCTTGATAGGTCAATTTGTTCGTGAAGCTCAATGGTGGTGAAATAGGGTTGGTTCGCCACGTCAGGTAGGGATATACCATGCTTTTTGGGGTTGGCAACAATCCGAGAAATAGCGAGCAGTTGTGGAACATAGGCTCGAGTTTCTCGTGGTAAACCCAGAGACCAGAAATCAGTTGGTTTTCCATCACGCTTATTGCGTTTAATGGCTCTTTTTACAGTCCCTTCACCCGAGTTGTAAGCTGCTAATGCCAGTAACCAGTCGCCATCAAAATGGCTGTGCAGATACTTTAAATATTGAATGGCCGCGTCGGTGGACGCTACGGGGTCACGTCGACCATCGTACCACCAGTCGCGTTTTAGACCGAACCTTGACCCTGTCCCTGGAATAAACTGCCAGAGTCCTGATGCATGGCTGCGTGAGTAGGCTAGTGGGTCGAAGGCACTTTCAACAGCCGGTAACATCGCCAGTTCCAGAGGCATATCATTATCTTCCAGTTTTGTGATGATGTGATAGAGAAAGAACTGACCCCGTTGCATAACACTGTCTACATAAGTCTGGCTGTTGCTGTACCAGGCGACTTGTTTTTCAATGCCAGAATTATCGTAATGTTCTTGTAGCTCTAACCCTGTGCGTAAGCGTTGCCACAGGTCTCCTTGGCTGGTTTTTATTGGATCATGAAGAGATATAGATAGTGACGGCCTTGGCTTTTCGGTTACCTGGATAGGCGTGCTCTTTGCGGCTACAGTCACTATTTTTTCTGGCAGTGGTTGTACTGTGGGCACAGCCATCTGTTGTGCGCATCCAGCTATGAGAGCAATCAGTAGTGGAATAAAGGCTCGTTTCTTATTTTGCATTTTTATTACTACTAGTAGGATTTTTTGCCCGAACAATAGGGTGTGAACGTGTGTGAATTGTAACGGCCTGATTCATTAGGATCAATTTATGACAGCTCTGTGGGGATTATTCCGTGACAAGGTGGGCAGTCACGAAACTATCATAGAGGCACGGCTATAAGTGAACAGTATTAAAAGCCATTTTTCCAGCGACGAATGATGGTAAAGACATCACTTTCTGACATCGTAACTTGCCCGCTGTACTGTTCTGCAGCTTGTATTACACTGGGCTGGCTGGAGCGTAGGAATGGGTTTGAGGACAACTCTACAGCCAGTGTCGAGGGTACCGTTGGTTGCCTTTGCTGACGTTGTAGTTGTACCTGCAGGGCTCTTTGTTGTAATGTTTTATTCTCTGGCTCTACGACCAAGGCAAATTTCAGATTGGCGTCAGTGTACTCATGGGCGCAGTATACAAGTGTTTCACTGGGTAGTCCCGCTAGGCGAGACAGGGAATGCCACATTTGCTCAGGTGTTCCTTCAAACAAACGGCCACAGCCACCTGCAAATAAGGTATCGCCGCAAAAGACTAATGGTTCGGTAGCAGAGAAATAAGCGATATGGTCCAAGGTATGACCTGGTACAGCTAATACTTCAAATGAAATGAGGTCTAGCTCCAGAGAGTTGCCATCTTTCAGAATATGGGTAATTTGAGGTATACCTTCAGGGCCATAAACGGGAACTGGGGATGTCTCGAGTAACTCATCGATACCACCCACATGGTCGGGGTGGTGATGGGTCACAATAATGCCCTCTAACGATAGATTTAGCTTATCCAGGACCTCTAATACGGGTTTGGCATCACCGGGATCGACAACAAAGGCTTTATGGTCGTCCGGCTGATGAAATAGCCATATATAATTGTCTGTAAAGGCAGGGATCGCATGAACAACTAGCGGCATAGTTTGTACCAGTGGTTTTGAAGGATTATATTCCCCATACTAAACTAATTTATGTGGGTAGTATAAATAGTGGCCTTGATGTCGAATAATAGAAGCAGGGATAATGAATTGGGAATGCGGAGTAAGCATGCGTAACTTATTCCCAATTTCAAAGGCATGCTTCGATGGTAAGCATCGTGTCATGCCTTTAGCCGAAGCCCAAGTCTCTATAGAAAGCTGGTTTCATAGCCGCAACGGGCGCTATTTACTTGAATGCGAACAACGGGCGCTGCATCGAGTCATGCCTGAGATGGGTGCCCATAGGATGATGTACCTGGGGGTTACACCACACCAGTTACTCACGGGTGAATTTAACCACATTCACAGTTTTTCGATTGGTACTGCAGCAGAATACCCGGGTGATAGTGAAGTGGTCTCAGATTACGATGCTTTACCATTGCCCTCGGAGACGGTTGATACGGTATTGCTTCATCATGCACTGGAGTTTTCTCAATACCCTCACGAAGTATTAAAAGAGGTTGCCCGTGTGCTGACACCCTGCGGGCATATGGTGTTGGTGGTGTTGAATCCTATCAGTTTTTTTGGTTTGACCAAATGGC
>JBLIJA010000026.1:0-17394 GCA_047635115.1 Porticoccus sp.
CATTCGTCAGACAACGAAGGAGGGTGGTTTTACCTGCACCATTTTCACCAATAACAGCCAAACGAGTACCTGCATCCAGGATTAGGTTGCCATGACTGAATAGTTCATTGTCATCAAAGCTATGGCCAAGATTGTCCAAAATCAATGCCTGGCGGTGTAGTTTTTTATCTTGCTTAAAGCGGATATAGGGGCTGACTCGGCTGGAGGCTTTGATATCGTCCAGTTTTATTTTCCCGAGTTGTTTAGCGCGTGACGTGGCCTGTTTGGCTTTTGAGGCATTCGCTGAGAAACGACTGACAAACTGTTGTAGTTCAGCAATTTGCACAGATTTCTTGGCATTTTCTGAGTGCATACGTTCGCGAGCCTGAGTGGACGCTGTCATGAAGTCATCGTAGTTGCCGGGGTAAACACGTAATTCACCATAGTCGATATCGGCCATGTGCGTGCAGACAGCATTGAGGAAGTGGCGGTCATGGGAAATGATGATCATAGTACTTTTACGTTCGTTGATCAGTGATTCAAGCCAGCGAATGGTGTCGATATCGAGGTTGTTAGTGGGTTCGTCCAGCAGCAGAATGTCTGGGTCTGAAAACAGAGCCTGTGCCAGTAGTACGCGCAGTTTCCAGCCAGGTGAAATTTCACTCATTGGGCCAAAATGAAGCTTTTCCGAAATACCAGCACCCATGAGAACCTCACCAGCACGGCTTTCGGCGCTATAGCCATCCATTTCTGCAAATCGGGCTTCGAGATCAGCGACTTTCATGCCATCTTCTTGAGACATTTCGGCTAAACCATAGATTCGGTCCCGTTCCTGCTTTACTTCCCATAGTTCGGCATGCCCCATGATCACGGTATCAACCACGCTGTATTCTTCAAAGGCAAACTGATCCTGATGCAATGTCCCTAAGCGTTCGTTAGGGGTAATTGATACATTTCCGGCAGTAGGGGCCAAGCTTCCATCCAGAATCTTCATAAACGTGGATTTGCCACAGCCGTTCGCACCAATAAGGCCATAGCGATTGCCATTACCAAATTTGACGGAAATATTTTCAAATAATGGCTTGGCGCCAAACTGCATAGTGATATTTGCTGTAGAAATCAACGGGATACCTTTAAATTTGAACGAATAAATATGAGGTTTTAAGTGAGGGTGTGCTAAGTGGGGGGGGTACTATAGGGATTTGTTGCAACGGCGTCGAGTTAAACTGTGTGAAAATTGCTCAAAGTTAGGTTAAGTAAGGCGTCGGGTGGAATAGAGTTGAAATAATGTCGTCGACAGAGAAAAATATGACTGCCTAGGTACCTTCTTCCGCTTCTCGGAGGCGTTCTTGACGTTCTAACTCTTCGGCCAACGCTGCTTGAATCTCTTGTACTACGGTATCCACATCGGCTGCCTGCGTGTCTTCCTCAAAATATCCCGTTAGCTCGGTATCAGGATGTAATTCACCTTCTTCGTATAGCGCCCACATTTCCTTGGCATAGTGGGTGTCTTTCAGCTCAGGTGCGTACAGTGCGTAATAGCTGGTCATATTGTTAACATCTCGCGACAGCATTCTTTCGGCGTGGTTGTTGGCAGCGGCATCAACCGCTTGAGGGAGGTCGATGATCACAGGGCCATATTCGTCCACTAGCACATTAAATTCTGATAAATCGCCATGTACCAGCCCGGCACAGAGCATGAGTTTAACGAATTGCATAACAAGAGCGTGGTCTTCAAGCGCC
This sequence comes from Porticoccus sp., assembly GCA_047635115.1. Taxonomy (GTDB): domain Bacteria; phylum Pseudomonadota; class Gammaproteobacteria; order Pseudomonadales; family Porticoccaceae; genus Porticoccus. Next base: position 1,723 of record JBLIJA010000026.1, read on the forward strand.
TGTTCGGCAGACATCGACACATCGTTTAGGCGAGGTGCCACGAGACCATCACCATCAGTGACCAGCTCCATCAGCAGGACGCCGTCAAAACAACCGAAAGGTTGTGGAACTCGCACACCAGCATTGGCTAAGCGATAAAGAGCATCTATTTCTGCATTCTGCCAAGTTTCTTCCTGCTGCTTGCGCCCGTACTTGGAACCCTTTTCCATAGCGCGAGCGCGACGGCTATTCCTGACTTTACGACCTTCTTGATACTGCACAGCTTGCTTGAAACTACGTTTGTTCGCTTCTTTATAGACTTTAGCGCAGCGAATCTCTGAACCGCAGCGAACCACATAAACGGCAGCCTCTTTTCCGCTCATGAGTGGACGGATGACCTCATCGACTAAGCCGTCATCTATTAGGGGCTGAATTTTTTTCGGCGTCTTCATGGGGTCCTTATATTCTATGGATGGGGATTTGGGCTGAATGAAATCTTATCATTTCGGTACTATAGTTGCTGCACTATGTAGACTCTGGTTTCGGATTAGCTGTGAGCCTTTAAATTGACACAGGCGCTACTTTCTCGTCTAATTGGACTATATTCATCTTTTATATTTATTTAAGGAGCGAGTCATCAAAAAAGCGCTAATTACATTTCTACTGTTATCTACTTGTTCGAGCCTAGCTCTTGCTGATCAAAAAGAGTTTTGCGATGGGTGGGTTCAAGGTATTAAACTGATTAGGGGGCAGAATATTGCTAAAGCCAATATGCCTAGATGTCCTCTCGCACGTCCGGCGAAGGAAGGTAGTACCGATTTTCGAGAAGGTTTAAAAGCAGGAAGAAAGGCCGCTAGTTAGTATGCTTTTTAGCTAGCTATTATCATAGGGATTTCCATTCCTACTTTTGCGCTAGCAAATTTCATATCGCCACTAGCTATAGACTCTGCTTTAAAACCAGACCTAATTAGATCTCGAATATATAATTTATTATAAATAAACATGAATACTATGGTACATAACCCAAAAGTGGCCAGAGTTAGAAGGAACATAATTACAGCCCATTTCCAATCCCCACGAAATAGTGGAGGAAAAAAACCAAAACATGAAACTGTCCATGAAAAACCTACTGGAGCTTCTTTCATCGCACCTGTAATAGGGTTTTTAAATATAACTGATGTAAATGCCATTACTACGCTACCTGTGTTTTAAAGTAATATTTTAAATATACTAATTTTATCGTATAACAACACTGATCGGATCACCAGTTTTCGCGCCGTCTACATATTCACCCCACATGTTGCAGAGCGTATACAAGGCTATGATCTGCTCCACCTAAAATGCGCACTTCCCTAAGCGACATTTAGTTTTTCATATTGCTCAGGGCTGAGCTAGCCAAGAGTACTGTGCCTTCTTTTTCGATTGTAATCAACTTCAATGTATTCGAATACGGCGTGTTATTGGGGCGGGGTAAATTCCCTATATTTCGCCCGAATGAAGCTGTAAAGAACACCCTGTGCGGCGTTCTCAAGCAGGTGGTACATTGGCGATCATTTTCGCGCACCTGATATCAAGGAAAGTATCTTATGAAAAAACTATTTTACTGTGCTTTATTATTCTTCAAGCAGCTTGTGCCTCTATCGTAAACGATGCAAATATTCCTATAACCGCTTCCTTCTCAGACGGCTCTGCTGGCAAGTGTGTCTTTCACAATAAACGTGGTTCATGGCCGTCAGCTATCCCTAATACTGTGAAGATCAGACGTTCTGATGTGCTGTTCAAACGTGTTTATCATAACAATTTTGAAACCTATGGAAGGCTGCATTGTGGCCCTCTTCAGAACCTGCCTAAAGACCTAAGACCTTACATCTGCTTTAACAATGAGCCTACTGTTGAAATAGGCATAGTCAGTTCTCATGTGTTGTTGGCGTATGCTTTAAGTGGAGAAGACCTTACAGTTATGCCTCCAGCATATGCGTTGGATAATGTTCAATGTGATAAGAATGGAGATGAAACAGCAAGGATTAATAGGACGATACTGAAAGGGTGCTTGTTGAGACTGCTTAATGGTAAATTGGTCTCTGATTGTGCCAAAGGATTAGATAAATGGAGGTTAGCTGAAGAAGGCAAAGACAGTAGTTTTGATGGTGCTATGAGCATAGATAAAATAGCTAAAGTATTACCATTATTTGACTGGAAATAGTCTCAGAGAACAATATCTCCTACATGTTATGTATGTAAAGTCACTGCTCAATCAGTTTATAACAAACACAAACCGTATATAACGGAATGGCTAGACGATAAGAAAGCCGGAAAGAAATTGATGTATATTGAATCTGAGATTCTATTTGATGTTGTCGGACACTTTACTCAAAAGGGTATTTATTGCTTACCCATTCATGACTCCATTCGTATTGCTGAATCACATGAAGATGAACTGTACGATGTCATGTTAAGCACTATCCAGAAACACTTGGATATCAAGTTCCATGATGAGAGCAAGGTTCTTGAGGTTGAAGGGGTAAAAGTAATTGACCCTTCAGAAATAGATGAGATTAATGAGCGTGTATTGCAGTCTTACGAGAATAAGAAGGACTTGTAAGTAAATTTTATAGGTTTAGTGCCAGACTTGATTGGTGAAGGGTTTATGTATGGCTAGTAATTGGAATGTTAGCGTATGTTTTTCCTTCCCTTGGAGAGATTCATGGCTGCAGGTTTCACTTTCCACAAAAAACCAAAAAAAAGACCTACGTCTCAGTAAGCCTTTGATTTAGTGACAGTGAATCACCCCTTTATGCCTTAGTAGCCTAAGAATATTGATGTTCTTGCGATGGGATGGGGTGTCTTTTCCAAATTCACCTCTTCAGTAGTTATTCCATATTTTCTCGTAGATAAATTCCTTTTTTTATCTTGGCAAAAGAATTCTGGTAAAAAAGAGGCTCTTCCACGGGGACATCATTACCACCTTCCATTCCATAACCACTTGAACGCTTCATTTCATTTACGAAGCTCAATCTAATTCTTGACCTGTTCTGCGTTAAAGCTTCAACGTATGCAGTTGCCTTTAAAGTCTCCATGACCTGACCAACAAAAACAACAAACTTATCAGATGTTGGGCCTTCAGCAGTTATGAATCCAGTCTCTAAATCGGCAGATGAAACCTTATAACCTAAATCCTGAAAGGTAGACATCGTTGAAGCAAATGCTATTTTCTTTGAAGTATCAAAATCTCTAGTCTGAATAGCTTGTAATTCAACACTTGTTTTTGTTGATTTGTAGTTCTGCTGAACACAGCCGGTAATCACTGCGACTAGTAAAAATAAAGAAAATCCCTTAAATACTTTAGAAACTACTGGCATGGTATGTGTACTCACTTACTTCACCTTCTATGAATTTAATAATTATTGTTAGTGTCCGTTGTGTTCTGGACGAGGCACCGCTAGAGTTACTATAATTTCCGCCTGCAGCACCAATCACTGCACCTAATCCAAGAACAAGGCTGGATGCTCCACCAGAACTACTAGAATGAACAAACTCTGTAGAAACTTTATCGTAAATCCAAGTCTCAACCCCAGCTTTATCTTTGGTGACCATATTAGGGGAACCTAGTGCGGAAGCGACGTCAGCTCCAGACATACCTTTTTTAATCTCTTTTTGAACAACACCAACAGTTATCTTGTTATCAGTATTCTGAACAGCTTGGCGATGTTCCCCCGCAGTCATGCAACCTGACAATAAAATACAGGAAGCTCCTAGAATAAAAGCTTTTTTCAGCATAATCTTTTCCCTGAGTTGACGCTCCAAAGACGTTATATTAACACTAACTTCGTAAAGAGAGCTGGAAAAGCCTATAGATTGTAGGGGCTTTTGGCTGGCGGAGAGACAGAGTCATCTGCGCCACCTAAAACTGACACTTGTTTAAGCAACATTTAGTTGCTCACATTACTCAGGACTTAGATAGCCAAGAACACTATGCCTTCTCGTTCTGTTTGGTATTAGAAGACAGCTTAGCGCATGTGAGAACGGTTTGTTAATGGCTCATATTGAGTGGCCTTCACCTTGAGTGAATAGAAAAAGCTTTATACACAAGCGTTGTCTAAGCATAAGGTTTAGGTGCTAATAAGAGAAAACAATAACACTCCATTTCTGTTCTTATATATGTCATCTATATTAGTTCATTTTATGAGTGTTGAAATGAGGTAGCTATACTTAGATTGTTTTCTTGTCGAGGATGAAGATAGACCTAGGTATAAAACCTAGATGTAAAAAAACCCCTTACAATCAGCTATCACACTGAATTATAAGGGTTTTGTTATATGGCGGAGGGGCAGGGATTCGAACCCTGGGTGCCTTTCGACACGTCGGTTTTCAAGACCGGTGCATTCGACCACTCTGCCACCCCTCCTAAAGTCTTTTTAGTGGTTTCAATCCTGGGAGGAACTGAAGTTCACTTTGAGGCATAGCCTCGAAAAAGAGCGGGAGATTATACCGTGGTTTTATTTACACACAAGAGTGAAATCACACGAATTAACCTCCCGGTTACAACACATTTTTATAACGCTTTTTCTTTTTCTTTAACAAAACTTCACATCGCTTCTCTTAACTATTAGGATTTGCGTTGTTGGCGGGGGTCATTGCTAGGACGAGTGTGCTGAATAGGTTCCACTGCTATCGGTGAGGGTAGTGATGTGTTCAGTGGTTGTGACTGAGCTGCAGTGCGTGTATCAGTGGCGATTGACACTTTTTCAACTGGCTTTGGTTTACTCCTCGGGTCATTGCTGGCACGGGTTTCAGTCGTCTGTTCTACAGCAATTTCGTTAGTGCCTTCAGGTTGGACCACTACTGTGTTTTCAGTTTCTTTTCCAGCAGTATCGATTACCTCAGTGCTATTGGTTTTTTCAGAAGTCTCTTCAGTCAATAGGACTTCTGTCGTAGCTATAGGGACATTAGAATTTAGTGCTCCAGCTAGAGCTGGAGCTTCTTCTGTAGCTTGCTGCGCCGGGATTTCTTCAGCGGCTGTATTCAGCGCCACTGTGTCTGTGTGTCCCTGAGATGTTTCTACTGACGTGTCAGGAGTATGAGTAGGAATTGAGTCTTGATGCTCAATAATATCGGGTTTTGTGGCGGTTTCAGGCTCACTACGTTGAAGACTGTTTTCGCTAGCTGTAACAGCCGTTGATACATCAATAGCTGCCATCTCAGATGTAGCAGTCACAACCTCAGATGCAGCAGCAACTACTGGTGCTTTGTCTCTTTGCGTTGTTTTCGTTTGTGTCTCAGGCGTTTCAATGGGGGCGGAGGCCTGGGCGGTCTTCGCTGCATCGGCGTCAGTCATTAACTCTGTAGGCACTTCCCGGCGTTGACGGCGCTGCCGAGGGCTGCGTCGCTGGTCACCTTCTCGGTGCGGCGGGCGATTGTTGGCAGTGGTGACCTCACGTTCACTCTTACCTTTTTCTTTATCTTGAACTTTCTGCTGAGGTTTGTTACTAGCCCTCTGCGGGCTAGTATTAGTGAGCTCTTGCTGTTGTTTATCGCGAGAACCTCTATCCTCTTGTTTGTCGCTAGCATCTCTGTTGTTACGATAGCTCTCACCATTTTGACCAGGTTTTCCCCGTCCTCGTCCTCTGCCTCGGCTACCATTGCGATTATCATCTGGTCGTCGGCTACGATTTTGTGGACGGTGATCATTTCTTCCTCGACCCTGTTGCCTATCTTTACTCTCCTTGACTTCGGCTTTCTTGCTCTCGCCGAATAAAAGGTTCAACAGACGGCGTAGTAAATTAGGCTTTTTCTCAGCGGTTGATTTGTTGTTCTGGTTAGACTTTGCGGTAGGCGAAGGTGCAGCCTGCGATGGGGGCAAGGTCTTCACAGCGGGTTGTAGCGCCGGCGGCACAGGTTTAGCAAAATCTGTATCTTCTTGTGAGGTGGTGTCCTCTGAAAGAGTGTTGGTTAATTTGTAGCTGTATTCTGAAGCGGCACCATCTTGTTCACGAATTCTTTGCACCTCAAAATGTGGTGTCTCTAAACTCTCGCTGGGAACAACTATCACTCTAATGCTATGACGGTTTTCAATATCAGAAATTTCTTGGCGCTTTTCATTAAGCAGGAAGGTTGCCACGGATACGGGGGTAATCGTACGAATTTCAGAGCTGAATTCCTTCTGAGCTTCTTCTTCGACGAGGCGTAGAATTGATAATGCCAGAGAGCGGGTGCCACGAATGGTGCCTTGTCCTAGACAGCGAGGGCATACTCTGGAGGTGGTTTCTTCTAATGATGGGCGTAGGCGTTGACGGGACATTTCTAAAAGGCCAAAGCGCGATATGCGCCCAACCTGGACTCGTGCCCGATCAATTTCAAGGGCATCACGCATGCGATTTTCAACATCGCGCTGATTTTTACTTGAATTCATATCGATAAAATCGATAACAATAAGTCCGCCCATATCCCTAAGACGTAGTTGCCGAGAAATTTCATCAGCAGCCTCTAGATTGGTACGAAGGGCCGTATCCTCGATATCACTCCCACGAGTTGCACGAGCTGAGTTGATATCGATGGAGACCAACGCCTCAGTAACATCGATAACAATAGAGCCGCCAGCAGGCAGTTTAACTTCTCGTTCAAAGGCTGTTTCTATCTGATTTTCAATTTGGTACCGGTTGAAGAGAGGGATGGAGTCTTCGTAGAATTTCACCCGGCTGTGGAAGTTAGGCATCACCTGCTGGATAAAAGCTGTCGCGAGTTCATAGGCTTCGCGATTATCGATAATGACCTCGCCCACATCCTGGCGAAGGTAGTCCCGAACAGCGCGAATAATGACGTTGCTTTCCTGAAACAGGAAGTGGGGTGCCTTGCAGTTCTGCGCTTCTTCTTTAATGGTATTCCACAGTTGAAGTAGGTAGTCCTGATCCCACTGCAGTTCTTCGGCTGAGCGGCCAATACCTGCGGTGCGAACAATTATGCCCATGCCGCTTGGTGTGACGAGATCTCTAATAGCTTCCCGTAACTCGGTTCGTTCATCACCCTCAATTCGGCGTGAAATTCCGCCAGCACGTGGATTGTTGGGCATCAGTACTAGGTAGCGTCCTGCAAGGCTGACAAAGGTAGTCAGTGCGGCACCCTTGTTGCCTCGCTCTTCCTTTTCAACCTGAACAACAACCTCAAGCCCTTCTTTGATGACATCTTGTATTTTGATACGACCTTCGATGTCAGAAGGCTTTTTGGAGAAATATTCTCGAGAGATTTCTTTTAATGGCAGGAAGCCGTGTCTGTCTGCACCGTAATCTACGAATGCGGCTTCCAGGCTGGGTTCAACCCGAGTGATTTTGCCTTTGTAGACGTTAGCTTTACGTTGTTCGCGAGTACGGTTTTCTAAGTCCAGGTCATATAGCCGTTGGCCGTCGACCATGGCCACCCGAATTTCTTCTGGCTGGGAGGCGTTGATAAGCATGCGTTTCATTATGTTGTCCTACTGTCTTGTGCACGACAAGCAGCAGAAGCACCGCATAGGTGATGAACAATAGATGTGCAAAAAATTCGGGCAACAAGTGCTGCCAGCGGTTAGGCTGTCGGCGAAAAGGGTTTTAATCCTATGATTTTCCTAAGTTTCCCGTTATCAGTCACTGAATCTTCCAGGTAGTACCTTCAAGTTATCAATCTGATGTTTTGCAGCCGTTCGTTCATTTGGGGTGGCAAAATTAGAGCGAATTCTGTGTTGGTATCAATCGGGGCCACTGTCTTAGTGGGGCCGGTATGTAACTCGCTGTTATCATGCTACCGCGGGAACAGAACTTGTGTTCAATATAATTGCGGTAACTTCTGCGCCTTTAGCGCGGTTTCTTAATGACAACTGCCTAACCTTTATTGTTGTCGGGCAGCTGTCGCAATAAATTCAATATCAGGCTTTCGCCTTGTTGTCTGCTGAGCGCTCTACGTACTACCTATAAAGCAGTCGTTACCGTCACCGATTTTTACCGGGGCTCAACATAACGTAGCAAGACTATAGCAGGTAATGCCAACTCCTTCAATTTAAAGGCGTGAGAATACGTCGTTAATTCCATGATTGTTTTAGAGTTTTTTTGAGAAGGTGTCAGTGGTTGGGGCAGCTGCTAGAATGACCGGCTTTCCTATCTATGGCTTAACTAACTGTGGCTGAACATGACTGATACCCAAGCAAGCTCCGTCTCTGTGAAGTTTGTCGACATCACTGAGGACCAAGCTGGCCAGCGGATTGATAATTTTCTGCTGGCAAAACTAAAAGGTGTTCCCAGGTCTCGCGTTTATCGGATTCTTCGCAAGGGTGAGGTTAGGGTTAATAGCTCTCGAGTTAAACCTGAATACAAGCTACAGGGTGGTGATAAGGTCAGAATCCCGCCCGTCCGTGTAGCTGAGCGGGAAGCACCAGTTGGCCCAGGTCCGAAACTTCAGCGATTGCTTGAACGAAATGTTATCTATGAAAATGCAGTATTGTTAGTCATCAACAAGCCTGCTGGGTTGGCGGTTCATGGGGGTAGTGGGGTGAGCCTAGGGTTGATTGAAGCCTTGAGAGCAACTAGGCCCAGTCACTCCTTTTTAGAGTTGGTTCATCGCTTAGACCGTGAAACCTCGGGTTGTTTGATTATTGCCAAAAAACGCTCTGCATTGCGCTATATGCAAGATGAAATGCGTGCGAGACGCGTGGTAAAAGTTTATCAGGCTCTGTCAACGGGTCGCTGGCCCAGGGGGATGAGGCGGATTGACATGCCTCTTCTCAAGAGCGAGCTGAAATCAGGTGAGCGTGTTGTGAGGGTTAATCCTGAAGGAAAGGCGTCAGTAACGCACTTTTCGGTGTTGCAGCGTTTTGATAAGGCAACATTCATGGAGGTAACGCTGGAAACGGGTCGTACTCATCAGATTAGGGTGCATAGCCAATTTGCTGGGTGTCCTCTAGCCGGCGATGAAAAATATGGTAACGACGAGTGTAATCGCCAGATGAAAGTGCTTGGGTTAAAGCGAATGTTTTTGCATGCTGCGAAACTGGAATTTCGATCTCCTGAAGGCGGTAAGATTCGAGTTGAAGCGCCACTGCCGGATGAGCTCGTGCAGGTGCTGGCAACATTGGAGTAAGAGCTGATGGTTAAGCTGTTGATCTTTGATTGGGATGGCACTCTGTGTGATTCACTTTCTCGTATTGCGCTCTGCATACAATGTGCGGCAGAGGAGGTGGGTTTGCCTCCGCCTCTAGAGCATGAGGCCAGGGAAATTGTTGGTTTGGGGTTGGTTGAGGCTTTGGAGGCCTTGTTCCCCGGCAGCCATATGAATCAGATTTTAGCTATGCGAGATAGCTATTCTCGCCACTTTGCAGAGCATGATCGTGAACCATCCCCTTTTTTTGAGGGGGTTACGGATACATTAGCGCAACTTAAAGAGCAGGGATTTCTGCTTACCGTGGCCACGGGAAAAAGCCGGCGTGGCTTGGACCGGGTTCTTAAAACCCGAAAGTTGACAGATTTTTTTCACGGAAGTCGCTGTGCTGATGAGACAGCAGGTAAACCAAACCCTTTGATGTTACAGGAGCTATTAAAAGAGTTTCGATCATTCCCAGAAGACGCATTGATGGTGGGTGATACGGAGTTTGATATGTCTATGGCGGTCAATGCGGGAATTCCTCGGGTAGCCGTCAACTATGGCGCTCACTCTATTGATAGATTGCTTAAGTACCAGCCTCTGGCCTGCCTGGAGAAGTTTGCTGATATCAAGAATGTTTTATTTAAAAACATTCTATAACATGTATTTGAGCTGCTTATCTAGTGTTATACATTAATGTTATCGCGTAGCATTTTCCCCAGCCTAATAAGAGGTAAGCCAACGAGTGCCGTTGGATCACTGCTGTATAAGCCTTTAAATAAAGTAATCCCCAGGCTTTCGCTTTTGAAGCTACCTGCGCAATCGTAGGGCATATCTTTTTTCAGGTAATCTGCTATTTCTTCATCACTAAGTTGCCGAAATACCACGTCGGTGGAGACAAGATCTACATCAATATCTCCAGTCTTGCTATTCAATAGTGCTATGCCCGTGAGAAATGTTACTCGCTTTCCGGACTGTGATCTTAGCTGCTGGAAGGCCGTATCATAATTGCCCGGCTTGGCAAGAATGCCTCCTTCGTGAACGGCCACCTGATCTGATCCAATAATGAGGTGGTGAGGGTATGAAGTTGCTAGAGCCATAGCTTTGGCCACAGATAATCTTTTTACGAGTTGCTCAGGTGTTTCTCCGGGTATTGGGGATTCGTCAATATCTGGAGATAGGCATTCAAACGAGAGTTGCAGGCGGTTCAGCAGGGCTTGCCGATAGGGGGAAGATGAAGCAAGAATCAGTTTTGGCATGTGATGTCCTGTGTGTCATCGAGTAGTATATCTAGAGGCATGATATCTGGGTTTACATGGCGGCTATAATATTGCTCTGAAAGCCTCTATTTCCGGGAATTTTTCTTTGACAGATTAAGGTCATATCACTATTATGGCGCGCCTATGTTAACACCCCCTCAGAGAAATATTTTGCCGCAGGTAGTTGACCCTCGGCGCTTAGTGAATCAGGGCGTGATACTGACAGGTGAGATTAATCCTGATTTATGTGTCAGGTTTACCGAGGCAGTTGTTGGAATCAGCGAGCCAATTATGGCCAACTTGATTTTTGATACAGGTGAGCAGGGCCGAAAGATGGTACGAGGAAGTGTATCAACCACGGTCTTGATGACCTGTCAGCGCTGCCTCGAGCCTGTGGAGAGACCGCTGGCTGTTGAGATGGGTCTTGGTATCGTCTGGTCTGAAGAGCAGGCAAAATCACTACCCCGGGAAATGGATCCGTGGATTGTGGTAGATGAGGTGGGAGATATCACTGCTTTGGTGGAGGATGAGTTACTATTGGTGCTACCATTTGTAATGTATCACCCTGAAGGCCAGTGTAATACAGCGACTAGCCACTCAACTGATGATGAGTTGGGGGCCGTAGCGAAAGAAAATCCCTTTAGTATTCTGGAGCAGCTGAAGAACAGTAGCTCGGATAATTAACAAAACGTCTTATCAGGAGTAACACATGGCCGTACAAAAAAGCCGCAAAACCCGTTCAAAGCGTGGCATGCGTCGTTCACACGATGCGCTTAGTGGACCAACATTGTCTACCGATCCTGTGAGCGGTGAACTGCACCATCGCCACCACGTTTCTGCTGACGGTTTCTACCGTGGTAAGAAAGTGGTTGATACCGCTGAAGACTAACGTCTTTTTCGACTGAAAGTATTTATCTTTGGCTGACTATCTGTGTCTCGCCATCGACGCCATGGGTGGGGATTTCGGTCCCCGCATCACGGTTCCCTCGACTCTCGATATTCTCCGCACCTCTCCTCAGCTTCGTGTTGTACTGCTAGGCGACGCTACACAAATTCAACATGAAATAGATCGTGTTGGTCATGTTGACATTAATCGCATTCGCGTTCAGCACTGCACTCAATCTGTCTCGATGAATGAAAAGCCTTCCTCGGCGGTTCGCAACCAACGTGACTCGTCCATGTGGCAGGCTCTACAATTAGTGGCTGATGGTGAGGCTCAGGCTTGTGTAAGCGCCGGTAATACAGGTGCTTTGATGGCGATGTCTTTATTTTTGTTGCGAACATTGTCAGGCATAAGCCGTCCCGCTATTTGTACTAAAGTGCCCACCCTTTCTGGTCATACCTATTTGCTGGACTTGGGGGCTAACCTCGAGTGTTCGGCTCAACAGCTCTATCAATTTGGCCTAATGGCGACTCTGGTCGCTTCAGCAATTGAAGATAACCCTTCGCCAACGGTTGGATTGCTGAATATTGGGGTTGAGGATATAAAGGGTCGGCAAGAGATACTAGACGCGGCAGCGTTATTTAAAGCCGACAATGATATTCAGTACCTGGGTTTTGTTGAGGGCGACACGGTGTTTCAGGGTGTTGCTGATATTGTGGTCTGTGATGGTTTTAGCGGCAACGTAGCCTTAAAAACAAGTGAAGGCGTTGCTGCGATGATTCAGAGTTTGTTAAAGCAGGTTCTCTCTGAGACGTTTGTGGCTAAGCTTGGAGCCCTGTTTGCTAGATCGGCTCTGAAGCGTTTGCAGCGACGTGTAGATCCGGCTCAATACAACGGTGCTAGTCTATTAGGGTTGCGGGGTGTTGTGGTGAAGAGCCATGGTGGTGCCACCAAAGCAGGTTTTTCTCATGCGGTGACTGTCGCAGTTCACGAAGCACAGCGCGACTTGCCTTCTCTCATTGAGGCTCGACTCACACAAAAGAGTAATCAACCAGAGGTATTTTATGAAGAGTAATCTTGCTTTTGTTTTTCCTGGCCAAGGTTCACAAAAAATTGGCATGCTCTCAGAATTGTCAGAGCAGTACAGTATCGTCGGTGAGACGTTTACAGCGGCCTCTGAGGTGCTGGGTTACGATCTTTGGGACCTGGTTCAAAACGGCAGCCAAGAAGGTATCACGCTGACCGAGTGCACACAGCCTTTGTTACTCGCGGCTAGTGTCGCGGTATGGCGCGTTTGGCTCCAAGAGGGTGGCGCACAGCCTTCACTGATGGCCGGCCATAGCTTGGGAGAATGGTCTGCTCTAGTTTGTGCCGGTGTGATCGAGTTTAAGGATGCTGTTCGTCTAGTGCGTAATCGGGGTGTTTATATGCAGGAGGCTGTTCCGGCTGGAGAGGGTGCTATGGCTGCGATTATCGGACTGGATGATGAGTTGATTAAGTCTATTTGCGCTGATGCGTGCCAAGGTGAAGAAGTTGTCGCAGTGAATTTTAATTCGCCTGGTCAGGTGGTGGTTGCAGGCAATACTGCAGCTGTGGACAGGGCTATTAGTGGTTGCAAAGAAGCCGGAGCTAAACGTGCTTTGCCTTTACCCGTTAGTGCGCCGTTCCATACTAATTTGATGCAGCCTGCTGCCGAGAGATTGGCCGATGAAATTATGGCGACGGAGTTTTCCGTTCCACAGACCTTGGTGGTACATAATGTCAACGCCCAAACTGAGGATGACCCTGAACGCATCAAACAATTGATGATTAAACAAATCTGTAGCCCAGTCCTTTGGGTTGATTGTGTGAATACATTGACGGCTAATGGTATTGATACCGTGGTTGAATGTGGTGCTGGTAAGGTGTTGAGTGGACTTTGTAAGCGTATTGATCGTTCTTTGACTATCCACGCCACTGAGGATACTGCCAGTCTTACAGCGTCTTTGTCAGAGATTTAATCTATAGCTAGAAACATAATGTGTTCAACGTAAAGAGCTCAAGAATAACAAGCAGGAGTTGATTATGAGTATGCAGGATAAGGTGGCACTGGTAACAGGTGCTAGCAGAGGAATTGGGGCTGCTATTGCGGCAAGCCTTGGCGCTCAGGGTGCGACCGTCATTGGTACAGCGACATCAGAATCTGGTGCAGAAAAAATCAGTGCCCGCTTTTCAGAGCAAGGGGTTAAAGGCAAAGGCATGGTGCTAGATGTGGCAAGCCAAGAATCTATCGATGCCCTGATGGATACTGTTCGTGAGGAGTTTGGTGTCCCTCTGATTCTGGTTAATAACGCGGGAATCACCAAAGACAACATCCTCATGCGAATGAAAGATGACGAGTGGTTTGATGTTATCGACACTAACCTCAATTCGATCTATCGTCTTTCTAAGGCCTGCTTGCGAGGAATGACCAAGGCTCGCTGGGGACGCATTATCAATATCAGTTCTGTTGTGGGTGCTATGGGCAATGCAGGGCAGACCAATTATTGCGCTACCAAGGCCGGCGTGGGTGGGTTTACCCGCTCTCTTGCTAGGGAGGTTGGGCCACGCAATATTACCGTCAATGCGGTATCGCCAGGATTCATTGATACTGATATGACAAGAGATCTACCAGATGCCAATCGCGACCAAATTTTATCTCAAGTTCCACTCGGTCGTCTGGGTGAGCCAGAAGAGATTGCCGCTGTAGTTGAATTCCTTGCTGGGAACACTGGAGCCTACATTACTGGTGAGAATATCCATGTAAATGGTGGGATGTATATGTCTTAATGCATTGAATTTAAAGATTAAATAAGGATTTTGACGAAACCGGTTACGCGAGCAGTTATTTCAAGGTAAAATGCGCGCCTGACGTTATGTCAATAATAAGAATTTTTGTTGTAGGGCGGGTAGTAAGAACCTGGCGACAGATTACTTTCTAAGATATAGGAGAGAATACATATCATGAGCAGCATTGAAGAACGCGTAGCTAAAATGGTTGCCGAACAACTGGGCGTTAAAGAGGATGACGTCAAACCAGCTTCTTCTTTTGTAGAAGATCTTGGAGCAGATTCTTTGGACACTGTGGAGCTGATCATGGCTTTGGAAGAGGAGTTTGATACTGAAATTCCTGATGAAGATGCTGAGAAGATAGCCACTGTCCAGAATGCGATTGATTACATCAACGCTAACCTCGGCTAACTTCGGCTAATTGCTGCTTAGGTTGTTGAATAAAAAACCGTTCTTGTTGAGCGGTTTTTTTATGCCTGAATTTTCTCTTTATATCTGGTTTAATCTTACGCCATGAGTAATGCAGAATACACATGTTTTTTGAATGGCGAGTTGGCAAATTCAGTTGCTATCAAAGATCGTGGTTTTTGCTACGGCCATGGGTTATTTGAGACTCTTCGGCTGGTCAATGGTGTTGCACCCCTTTGGGATTTACATCTTTCCCGGTTAAAAAGTGGTGCGGTTCGCTTGGGAATAGCAATTGATGATCAATTGCTGGATCAATACTTTGATCAGTTAGTGGATGTTTGTCCTGCTGATGGCATTATGAAAATCGTCATAACCGCAGGCAATGGGAGTAGGGGGTATCGCACGGATGTATCACTATTACCAAACTACCTGTTGCAGTGGTTTCCATTGACGGCTAACCCCTTGGAATATAGTCAGCAAGGCATTAGCCTTAAGCTATGCCAGCATCAGTTGCCAAACGCACCAAGCTTGGCAGGCATTAAGCATCTAAATCGACTGGATCAAGTTTTGGCCCGTGCAGAATGGGGAGATGACTACCCAGAGGGCTTGATGCTGAACCAGCAAGGTCATGTCGTTGAGGGTGTGAGTAGTAATTTGTTTTACCGTCGTGGTGAACAGTGGTGCACTCCCCGGCTTGACCAATGTGGCGTGGCAGGAGTTATGCGACAGTATCTGTTAGATAAACTGTTGCCTGGGTTATCAATGTCAGTATTGATAGAGGCTATTTCGCTGGATGAGCTCTTGTCGGTGGATGAGCTGTTCCTCTGTAATTCAGTGGTAGGTATCTGGCCGGTGTTATCTTTGGAAAATCATACTGCTTGGTCGTTAGGTGAGGAAACCAGACTCATCCAGCAACAATTACATCAGGTGCTACCATGCTACGGTTGATCCCGGGGTTGCTGCTACGGTGCCTGATATTCAGCCTGACCGTCTTGGTCTTAAGTGTCATGGCTGCTTTCTGGTACATCAACGACTACCTGGAGACCCCTTTGTCGGGGGCTTATGAGCCCCATGTGATTGAGGTGCCAAGTGGTAGTAGCTTGACAAAATTAGCTCACCAGATGGCTGACCAAGAATTGCTCAAACATCCTGTGTTGTTTACTGCCTATGCTCGTCTGATAGGCCAAACAAATATTAGAGTCGGTGAGTACCAACTGGATCCCGGCGTTACTC
>JBLIJA010000027.1:0-17184 GCA_047635115.1 Porticoccus sp.
ACGTAAGAACTATCACTACATCACCTAGCTAAGAGGTCATTTCTTGGTTTTTAGTGATTTAACCAGCCAATAATCTACACTGGTGAAGCGACCGCCACCTGTAAACAAGAGACTAAGCAATATAATGAAATAGGTAGCGGCAAACTCTATTCCATTTTTTAATACGGTAAATGAACCCGCCTCTGTCAGGTAATCAATGTTGCCGTGCAACTGAAGAATAGACACTGCCCGACTTTTACGGTCTAAGGCACCATCGATTAGATCTGTTCGCCATTCCCAAGGTACCGTTAACTTTGCCTCCGGCAGCGCATGCCAACCCTTATCCCAATGCGCAGTAGTCGCTGCAACAACCATGGTCAGCATCAAAGGAATACTCACCAAGCGTGTCAGTAAACCAAGCAACAGAAACCATCCACCCAAAAATTCTGACCAGCCAGCCATTAGAATCAACAAATCAGGCATTGGCAGGCCGAGCCCCCAATCGGGGCTACCAAACCAGGCGACGACATTTGGATCCGCTGTAAACCTTTCAAAAAACTCAACGCCCTCCGCTCCCAACTGTAATTTTCAGTAGCCGGCTTTAATAAAAATGGGAGCGAGAAAAACCCTCAACAATAGTGGTGCGATACCGTCAAAACGACGCAAGCCACAAAGAACTTGTTGGTGCAATTGATGACAGACTCCGGAACTACCATTCATACTGATATCCTTATTATTTTTTCTTATTCACTGGTGAAAAAAGACTGGTGGAAAAGGGGATAATGAAGACAATGGTTGCCCTTCAATAGCAGCTCGGTCAAATATTGGTTGTTTAGACTCAGATTTGTAAAAAAGTTTTATAAAAGAAGCCAACACAGCAGTTTGATAGGCACACGACGTGAGCCACATCACTCGGGGTGGCTTCAAACACACCCGCAATACTAGTGCCACAACCATGATCATTCAGTCCCCAAAAACCCAACTGACACCAATCCCGCTCAATAATTAATTCCCGGCATTCAGGGAAATTTGTCGAGCTATGGCCAAGGTTTTTAACACCCCCTTGGGAGAGATTCCTGTAGATCGCGACGGGATCGCTGCGCTACTGAAAATGTCACTGATCAATATACGGAATGAGTCCCACCAATTTGAGCATAGTCTGGAAGTACAACTACTTTTTTTGCACCGAATGCTTGGTGACTTTACTTTGCTCCTTCTGGTTGCTGGCAACGCTATCTCTGACCTCGTAGCGGAGGTGTTGCGCTGTGTCTGGGGTGGTGATGAAACACTGGTTGTGACCAGCTCTGATCGAACAGTTGTATAGGACTCACAAGCCTGCAGATGCACTGCTGTGAACGGCTTACTGGCATTGGCAAAAAATGAACGAATGAAA
The DNA here is from genome assembly GCA_047635115.1 of Porticoccus sp. Taxonomy (GTDB): domain Bacteria; phylum Pseudomonadota; class Gammaproteobacteria; order Pseudomonadales; family Porticoccaceae; genus Porticoccus. Next base: position 1,373 of record JBLIJA010000027.1, read on the forward strand.
ATTAAAACGCTTGATCTACGAAACTCCGGAGACACCTCCGGTGACAGAAATCGTGTGGCGGAATACAGAGCTTATGCCATTTATTGAATTATCTGATGGAGATCAGCAAAAATTACTTTCATTGGCCCGAGAGAGCATTCAAGTCAGGCTTTTATTTGAGCGTGATTTACAGATAGATGAAGCCGCTTTCAATCCTGCTCTGCGACAACAAGCTAGCAGTTTTGTGACCCTCAGGAAAAAAGATAAATTGCGTGGTTGTATCGGCGAGTTAGATGTCTCCCAACCATTGGTGATGGACGTGGTAGATCATGCGGCGGCTTCCGCCTTCGAAGACCCCCACTTCCCAGCCGTCACCAGAGAAGAAGTCGCAGAGCTACGCATCGAGGTTTCAGTCCTAACAGAGCCAACATCCTTGTCATTTTCTAGCGAAGCAGACCTGCTATCGCAACTAAAGCCTGACGAGGATGGCCCAATCATTGAGATGAGTCGTCACTGTGCCAGATTCCTACCCACTGTGTGAAGTTCAATACCTAATAAGGCCCAGTTTATGGAACAACTAAAACTAAAAGCAGGCCTCTTTGCCGATTTTTGGTCTGGCAACCTCAAAGTCTGGCGTTATCACACCCTCTGTTTTCAAGAGTAAGTTATTTTTATCCTGACAACTATTAGGTTACTCTACTGCCGTCTAACCGACCGACTCCCTAAACAACAGGTATCCAAAAAACCCTTGAGACAAACTAATGACTGATGATCACGTCCGCGCCCTGCGCAATGCCATGGGTAACTTTGCCACCGGTATCACTGTAGTCACCGCCATAAATGAACATGGTGAGCCCGAGGGTATGACCGCCAACAGTTTTTCTTCGGTGTCACTTGAACCACCACTAATCTCCTGGTGTGTTGGACGGGAGTCGAGACTATTAGGCTTGTTTGAAAAAACGAATCACTTTGCCGTGAATATTCTTCACAGTGGCCAGCAATCCATATCCCAGATTTTTTCTGGCACGGAAGAGAATAAGTTTGCTCAAATCCCATGGTATCCTGGAATTAACGGCGTGCCATTACTCAATGATTGTGCCAGCGTTTTCCAGTGTGAAATGGAACACCGGTATCCCGGCGGGGATCACACCATTCTGATCGGCCGAGTCTTAGACTTTTCTTCAATACCGATGGCCCCACTGATCTTTCACTGCGGCCAATACCAGGAACTCCAATAAGTAGTACTTAAATAATCAGCACCTAAATAAAAATGGCTAGGCTCTGTAACAATCACTAGGCTTTGCAACAACACCTAAGTTTTACAACAAATAGTTGCCCGATCCAACCCAGCAAGATCAACGTGCGTTACAACCTTACTAAACCCGGCTTTCGACATTATTTGGCGAATCCCATCACCCTGTTCATGGCCGTGCTCCAAAATCAACCAACCACCTGATTTCAAGTGCAACCCGGCACCTGTAACAATGATATGGAGGTCCGAGAGGCCCAGCTCACTTGACACCAATGCTGAACACGGCTCAAACCTTACATCGCCTTGCTGGAGGTGCTCGTCATTGGCGTCGATATAAGGAGGGTTACTGACAACAAGATCAAACTGCTGCTCCCCAAGCTCAGAGAACCAATCGCTCTGAAAGACCCGAACATTCTCAAAACCATTATGTTGTCGGTTTCTTTCGGCCAATGCCACAGCTTCTACCACCGTATCAATGGCACAAATACGCCAGAGGGGCTTTTCACTGGCGAGAGCAAGCGCAATCGCTCCCGTTCCCGTGCCAAGATCCAGTACTGTCGCTTGCTCGGTCAATGGTAATTCAAGGGCACGCTCAACAAGCAGTTCTGTTTCTGGCCTTGGGATGAGTGTTGCCGGTGATACGTTAAGCGAAAGAGACCAAAATTCTCGAGTGCCAATGAGATGAGCAATCGGCTCACCTTTTATGCGACGGTCAAACAATGTCTGAAATGCAGTTTGTTCGTCGGCACTGAGTTGTTGTTCTGGCCAGGTATAAAGGAACGCACGATTTTTTTTCAATACATGACTCAGCAACAGTTCGGTGTCCAGTCGAGAGGTATCACTGACCGCCTCAAGCTCTTTGCTACGTTTTAGAACCCCGGATAGGGCAACTGGCACTGGAATAATGGACTCGGGGGTAATGGACACAGAGAGTTAGCTCGACAGCGCGGCCAACTGCTCCGCCTGATGCTCATTGATCAATGGCTGAACCACCTCGGCCAACTGTCCCTCCATCACCTCTCCCAGCTTGTACAGAGTAAGATTGATGCGGTGATCGGTAACACGACCCTGTGGATAGTTATAGGTACGAATTCGCTCCGATCGATCACCGCTACCGACCAGAGAGCGGCGCTCCTGAGCAATACTTTCAGCTGCCACCGCCTCTTGAGCATTATTCAATCGTGCTGCCAGTAAAGACATCGCCCTAGCCCGATTCTTGTGCTGTGAACGCCCATCCTGGCATTCAACAACAAGGCCCGTGGGCAGGTGTGTGAGGCGAATGGCTGAATCGGTCTTGTTAACGTGCTGACCACCCGAACCTGACGCACGGAAGGTATCAACCCGAAGGTCACCTTTATTGATATTTATCTCATCCAGCTCATCCGCCTCCGGCATAACCGCTACCGTACAAGCAGAGGTGTGAATCCGCCCCTGAGATTCAGTCTCTGGCACCCGCTGTACTCGGTGAGCACCGGATTCAAATTTCAGCCGGGAATACACCCCCTGGCCCACAATGCGGCTGATAATTTCCTTGTAGCCTCCATGATCACCGAAACTTTCACTGATAATTTCTACTTTCCAACGCTGGCTTTCTGCGTATTTACTGTACATCCGAAATAAATCTCCGGAGAAAATTGCCGCCTCATCTCCACCCGCCCCTGCTCGAATTTCAAGAAAGATGTTTTTTTCATCGTTGGGATCTTTAGGTAGTAGCAGTCTTTGGAGTTCAGTTTCAAGTTGTTCTAATTGGTCTTCGCCGTCTTTCATCTCCTCCTGCGCCATTTCTCTCATATCAGCATTAGCATCTTTGAGCAGTAATTCGGCGTCAGAAATAGCCTCCTGAACCCGCATGTAATCTGCATAGGTTTTCACCACCGGCTCCAGTTCAGCATACTCTTTCGATAGATCACGAAAGCGGTTATGGTCACCAATAACGTCTGGATCACTCAACAATGCGGCGACCTCTTCTTGTCGATCAGACAAAATCTGTAATTTTTCCAGAATAGATGCTTTCATTAATGCTCTTTAATTTATCTGAACGATTTGTCTAAGTTATTTATCTGAATTTTTTACTTGAACTATTTACTCGAACTATCTTCATCAGGCTTTTTTAAACCGAAAAGGTCATGGGCCAAGTGAATATGCTCTTTTCGTCCCTGCTCCCCAGCAAGTTTTAGTCGGGCGGTCGGGGTATGCAAGAGTTTGTTCGTTAAATTCCGCGCCAAGCTTTTTAGGACCAGCTCCGGAGCTTGGCCAGAATGCAAAGACAATAGTGCCTTTTCTACCTCAAGGTCGCGGGTTTCTTCCACGCTGCTGCGGAAGGCGCGAATGGTATCTACCACGTCCAGTGCCTGCAATTGACTCTGCCAAGCAAGCACTCCCTCCTCAACAATGTCTTCAGCCTTACTGGCAGCGTCCTCTCGGGAGCGCATATTCTCCAGAATGACCTCTTGAAGATCATCCACGGTATAGTGGTAGACATCCTGTAACTTCGCCACTTCAGGCTCAATATCCCGTGGAACCGCAATATCCACCATAAACATCGGTTTGCGCTTGCGTTGTTTGAGAGCGGATTCCACCGCCCCCTTACCGAGAATCGGCAGCTGGCTGGCTGTAGAGGAAATCACCATATCAGCTCCTGAGAGGAACTTAGGGATTTCCGACAGTAAAATGGCTTGGGCGCCGAATTGCTGGGCAAGATCCTGCGCCCGACTCAGGGTTCGATTAGCAACGGTTATGCCACCTATTTTCTTGTCTAGCAAATGCCTTGCCACTAATTCAATCGTTTCTCCCGCACCAATAAGAAGTGCATGAACGTCCCTCAGGTCAGAAAAGATTTGCTGCGACAGATTGACCGCTGCATACGCTACTGATACTGGATTCTGACCAATAGCGGTCTCAGTGCGAACTCGCTTTGCAATAGAAAATGCCTGCTGAAAAAGCTGGTTAAGATGAGTAGATACTTTCCCAGCCTCTCTCGCCACGGCATAGGCAGATTTCAGCTGACCCAATATTTGCGGCTCACCCAAAATCATGGAATCAAGGCCGCTAGCCACCTTCATTATGTGGCGCGCAGCATCTTCTTTTTGATGGATATAGCGGCATTCATCTAAAGCCAATCGAGACATTTGATGGTATTCGGCCAACCAATCCAGTACGTACTCTGGGTTACCGTTAGCTCCGTATATTTCCGTACGATTACAAGTAGAAAGAATGGCCACCTCACTAATACCAGCGACCTCTCCCAACTGCTGCAATGCCTCTACCATTTGTTCAGGAGCAAAGGCAACTTTCTCTCGAATATCGAGAGAAGCCGTGCGGTGATTAATTCCTAGGGCAAAAATGGCCATGAATTATGAGCTTGAAGATGAATGGGTAATTGTCCATTTCTCCGAGTTCAAAGACAAGCGGAATTAAACAACGATCAAAATACAACATACCGCTTTCGTTATTGTCGTAGTATTTAGCTACAATGGCTACAATGGCTGCAATGAGCCATAACGGTACGATGTAAATAAGCTCCTCTATGAAAAACCCCTGTCTTACTCTGCTAACATTGGTATTTTTCACCCTATTAATCTACGGCTGCGCCAATCAACCTGTAGATACCGTAGCCAGTACAGGCACCGCCACATCAAAAACTGAAACACTTAAAGTTGACGCACCTGAGATCGAAGAAGCTGAATTAGAATATCCCATTCGCCCGTTTTCAACCGAGAGTCTTTATGACTTATTGGTGGGTGAACTGGCAGGAATCAGAAACAATCTCGGCCTATCATTGGAAAAATACCTCGTTCAGGCCAGGAAGACCCGAGATCCGGGTGTCGTGAGCAGAGCCACCCGTATCGCCGCCTACCTCGAAAACAGGGCCGCACTATCAGAAATGTCGCTACTGTGGAGCGAGGTGGAGCCTGAAAACTTGGACGCACGTAGAATGGCGTCATTATCTCTTAGCCGGGATGGTCGTTACATCGAGGCATTGCCTCATGCTGAATTTGCTTTGTTACAGGGCAACAACGAGCCCCTAGTGACGCTGATTATCGCCGCCAACCGCGCCACTGACAAACAACGAGAAACCCTGTTACAGGAGTACCCTCGGCTTGAAGCCCAATTGCCAGGCGATAGAACTCTAGTACTGACCAAGGCAATGTTGCTGCGCCAACAAGGGCAGCTGCCCGCAGCCATAGAGACCGTCAATCAACTACGACAAAAAGAGCCCACCCACGAACCAGCCATCATGCTGAAGGCTCAGCTGCTCCACCAAATAGGCAAAAATGACGAGGCGTCAGCATTTCTAGAACAATCACTACTCAGCATCCCTGACAGCAAACGCTTACGACTTCAGTATGCTCGATTCCTGGCTGAAAATGATTTAGAGAGCGCACATCACCAACTCACACAGCTAGTAGAACAATACCCTAACGACCCTGATCTGATCTACACGCTAGCCCTAGCCAGCAGAGGGCTGGGGCTGCGTGTTGAGGCTCAACAATTATTTTTTGAACTGACCAAATATCCAAGCACGGCGTCCTCTGCCCACTTTGAATTAGGCACCATGGCAGAGCGGGACAATGCTATTGAAGCCGTCCTTCTAAACTATCGGCACGTGAAAGCAGGGCCTAAATTCCTGCCTGCAGCAGCTCGCCTCAGTCAGTTTATGGTTAGCCACGGCCAGCTGAAAGATGCCCGCCTTTACCTACAAAAACTACGTTCGAGTAACCCCTCAGATGCGGTTTCACTATACCAAATTGAATCTGAACTACTGGCAAAGCAGCAGCAATTGGATGATGCCTACCACTTACTCAGCGAGGCAATTCTTCAAGAACCTAATAACATACCGCTACGTTACACACGATCTATGCTCAGTGAAAAAAAGCGGGACTATGCCAGCTCTGAGCAGGATCTTCGTGCCATTCTAGAACAAGACTCAGACAATGCTATGGCGCTGAATGCGCTGGGCTATACCTTGACGGTACATACTGATCGTTATGAAGAAGCACATGAACTAATCCTAAGAGCACTTGAATTAAATCCAAGCGACTCCGCCACCATTGATAGTCTCGGGTGGGTGCTCTTCCAGCTGGGGAACTATAAGGACGCCCTTCGGCACCTGCGTATTGCTATGGAGAAATTACCTGAGCCCGAGGTTGCCTCTCACCTTGGTGAAGCTTTATGGGTAACCGGGCAGCATGAAGAGGCCACATCTGTTTGGCAGACTATTCTTGAACATGACCCGGACAATGAAACTATTCGCCAGACCATGAAACGTCTACAAACGGAATAGCCTAGTGCGATTAATACTCTCACTATTACTCATCGCTCTCGTTACCGCTTGCTCTACACAGGTATCTCACCCCACAACTTTCATAGATTGGGACCAACATCTCCAGCAGCTACAGCGTCTGGATCATTGGTCGCTCGATGGGAAATTGGGCTACCGCGATAAGCATGATGGAGGCAGCGCCTGGGTCAGTTGGCAGCAGCAAGAAGATACGTTTGAGGTAAGACTAAATGGTCCCTTTGGGGCAGGAGCAACCCGTATTGCGGCGAATCCTCATTATGCTGAATTACAACGAGCAGGTCATGACAACCTGTCAGCTCAATCCCCCACCGCGCTCACCGAAGAGTTATTCGGCTGGAAATGGCCTGTTGAGCAATTGCAATTTTGGGTGAGAGGCATTCCTTCCCCCACATTACCCACAGACAACCAGAGCCAGAATCAAGATGGCACCTTAGCCCATCTGGAACAATCCAACTGGACATTACAGTTTTCGGGTTATCAACAAACAAGCGGCTGGCTATTACCAGGTAAAATAAAAGGCCAGCGAGGCGACTACAGCTTCACTTTGGTCATCAAACACTGGCAGCTTGGCGAGGCTAATCAATGAAACTGACCCTTCCAGCTCCAGCAAAAATCAATCTGTTCCTACATATCACAAGCCGCCGTGCGGATGGCTATCACAAGCTGCAAACCCTCTTTCAATTACTTGATTATGGCGATCAACTGGACTTTGCTATTAATCATGATGGTGGAATTCACCTTTCCCCATCAATACCTGGTATGACCACAGAAGAAAATTTGGTTTACCGCGCAGCTCGAACACTACAACAGTACAGCGGGTGCACACTAGGCGCAGATATTTACCTGCACAAACACCTGCCAATGGGTGGAGGGTTAGGCGGAGGCAGCAGTGACGCCGCCACCACATTACTGGGGCTCAACACCCTATGGCAGCTGGAATTACCTCATGAAGCACTAATGGAGATGGCCTCTCAGTTAGGTGCTGACGTGCCTGTTTTTGTACTTGGTCACACTGCTTGGGCAGAAGGGACTGGCGATCAACTTACTCCTGTAGAAATACCAAGTTACTGGTACCTGATTCTGATCCCCAATATTCAGGTCTCCACAGCAGAAGTTTTTGCCCATCAGGGTTTGACAAGAAACACTCATCCGATCAAAATACGCGACTTTCTCGAGCAGGGTAGCCAAAACGACTGTCAAACAGTTGTTGAGGCACTTTATCCTGAGGTAAAAAGAGCCCGCCAATGGCTAGCTCAATTCGCCGAAACTCGATTGACGGGAACAGGTGCCTGCCTATTTTCCCGCTTTGCGTCGGAGGCTGATGCAAGGTCAGTACTTGAAGAAATGCCGGCACCGTGGCAAGGCTTTACAGCCAAAGGGATTAACACATCCCCTCTGTTGCAGAGCCTACCGTATAACTAAGTAATTACTGGGGTGTGGCCAAGTGGTTAAGGCAGCGGCTTTTGATGCCGCCATTCGGAGGTTCGAGTCCTCCCACCCCAGCCATATTCCTCTGGAAGTCCGGAGAAAAATCGCACCCCTGATCAGGAAAATGTTGTGGCTAACTTGATGGTTTTCTCCGGAAACGCTAACCCGGAGCTAGCAAATGAAATCGCCCGCTTTCTCGGCTTACCGTTAGGAGATGCGCTGGTATCTCAGTTCTCCGATGGCGAGATCAATATCGAAATTCGTGAAAATGTGCGTGGCCGGGATGTATTTGTTGTACAGCCCACCTGCGCGCCCACTCACAAAAACCTGATGGAACTAATTTTGATGGTCGATGCACTGCGTCGCGCCTCAGCCGGTCGTATTACAGCCGTAATTCCCTACTTTGGCTACGCTCGCCAGGACCGTCGAGTACGCTCCGTACGGGTGCCTATCAGTGCCAAGGTTGTAGCGGACATGATTAACAATGTTGGTGTCGATCGCGTGATGACCGTTGATCTGCATGCCGAACAAATCCAAGGCTTTTTTGACTGCGCTGTGGACAATGTCTACGGCCTGCCAGTATTGCTCGCTGATGTGCAGCGCCAAAACTACCAAAATCCAACGGTAGTATCCCCCGACATCGGTGGTGTGGTTCGTGCGCGCGCCATGGCAAAACAACTGAATACTGATCTGGCTATTATCGACAAGCGTCGCCCCGAAGCCAATCAGATTGAAGTCATGAACCTTATCGGTGACGTAGAAGGTCGAACCTGTATCCTAATGGATGACATCGTCGATACCGCTGGCACACTGTGCAAAGCTGCTGATGCACTGAAGGAGAGCGGTGCCGAGAAAGTCGTCGCCTACTGCACTCACCCAGTACTGTCTGGGAAGGCTATTGAAAACATTGAACGCTCCGCACTGGACACCATGGTCGTCACCAACAGTATCCCGCTGAGTGAAGCTGCACGAAATAGTCAATATATTAGAGTCCTAAATCTGGGCCAAATGATGGCAGAGGCAATGCGCCGAGTCAGTAATGAAGAATCAATCAGTGCTATGTTTGACTAAACCATATTTGAATTCAAGTATCTTGATCAAACATCGTATTGGATAACTAACCGCCCAATTTAAGGGCTATTTAAATACCCCTCCTCAGTTCTGGTCGCGGATTGATTTGGGAATAATCAGGAGTCAAGGCAATGTCCAATGATTTTAAATTGAACGCAAAGGTCCGGAAAGACATGGGGAAAGGTGCGAGCCGCCGCCTACGTCGTTTGGACAAAGAAGTGCCCGCCATCATTTATGGCGGTAAGAGCGCACCAAAAAATATCAGTCTTTCTCAAAATGAATTTGATAAAGCACTGGCCAATGAAGCGTTCTATTCGCACATTATCACTCTGGATGTGGATGGCAAAGCTGAAGACGTCATTCTGAAAGATATCCAGCGTCACCCAGCCAAGGCTGTCATTTTGCACGCCGATTTTTTGCGCGTAAGCAAGACTCAAAAGCTTCAGACTAAAGTACCGCTGCACTTTATCAACGAAGATAACTGTGTTGGCGTCAAGTTGGGTGGAGGTCTTATCTCGCACAACATGACGGAACTGGATATCAGCTGTCTGCCAGCAAATCTGCCTGAGTATCTCGAGGTAGATGTCGCAGCAGTAGAAATAGGTCAAATTCTGCATATTTCTGATATCGTGCTGCCCAAAGGCGTTGAGAGTGTTGCTCTAAGTCACGGCGAAGACCACGATCTGCCGATCTTTACTATCAACAAGCCTAAAGCTGCAGTAGAAGAAACTGACACCACTGACGAAGCTCCGACTGCTGGAGACGAAGAAGGCAACGGCAGCGAGTAATCCTCCTTAGCCCCCTTCTACCAAAGAGGCCCCGACATTGGACACACCTGTTCAACTTATTGTCGGCCTGGGAAACCCAGGCCGACAATATGAACAAACCCGTCACAATGCCGGGGCCGATTTTGTTTTAGCTCTAGCCCAACATTGCGGCATCCAGCTAAAACAAGAAAGCAAATTTTTTGGTTCCACAGGACGAGCGACCATTGATGGTCAACAGGTCTGGTTACTAGTGCCTGATACCTATATGAATCGCAGTGGTAAAGCTGTCGCCGCCATGGCAGGGTTTTACCAAATCTCTGCCATGGCAATCCTAGTGGCACATGATGAACTCGATCTCAACCCTGGGACCGCTCGAATCAAAATGGGAGGAGGACACGGCGGACACAACGGCTTGAGAGACTCCATACAAGCATTGGCCAATAACCGTAGCTTTGCCCGCTTGCGTATCGGAATTGGCCACCCAGGTCACGCCAGCGACGTCGTCAACTTCGTACTTCGCAAAGCGCCCCAAAGTGAGCAACAACTGATTAACCAAAGTATCGATGATGCGATTCGTGTCGTACCACTCACAGTGGCGGGACAGTGGAATAGCGCCATGAAAGAACTGCATACGCAATAGTAACTAACACTATTTACTAAGCAAAAAAACAGACAAATGAGAAATTAAGCCATGGGTTTTAACTGCGGTATCGTCGGCCTACCCAATGTAGGAAAATCTACGCTCTTCAACGCCCTGACCAAAGCTGGTATTGATGCAGCAAACTTTCCTTTCTGTACCATTGAACCCAATACCGGGATCGTACCCATTCCGGACCCTCGCCAGGACAGTTTATCTGACATCGTCAAGCCCGAGAGAGTTGTGCCTACCACCATGGAATTTGTGGATATTGCAGGATTAGTCGCAGGCGCGTCCAAAGGAGAAGGTCTTGGCAACCAATTTCTTACCAATATCCGAGAAACCGATGCCATTGCTCATGTTGTTCGCTGTTTTGATGATGACAACATAGTTCACGTTGAAGGAAAAATTGATCCGGCCTCTGATATTGAGGTCATTAATACCGAACTGGCTCTGTCGGACCTGGAAACGGTAGACAGATCCTTACACCGGGTAGCCAAAGCTGCCAAAGGTCAGGATAAAGATGCCATCGCCTTAAAAGTGGTACTGGAAAAAATTCAGCCACACCTCGATGAAGCCAAACCGCTGCGCTCGATGGATCTAGATCAATATGAACTAAAAACGATTAAATCCCTGAACCTTCTGACGTTGAAGCCCACCATGTACATCGCTAATGTGGATGAAGATGGCTTCGACAATAACCCCTACTTGAAAACAGTACAGTCCATTGCAGAAGATGAAAATGCGGTTGTTGTACCCATCTGCAACAAACTTGAAGCCGAAATTGCCGAACTGGATGACGATGAAAAATTAGAATTTCTTCAAGAAATGGGTATGGGAGAACCAGGCCTAAACCGCTTTATCCGCGCGGGTTATTCGCTGTTGGGTCTACAAACCTATTTCACAGCTGGTGTTAAAGAAGTGCGCGCCTGGACAATACCTATCGGCGCCACAGCACCACAATCTGCCGGCAAAATTCATACGGATTTTGAAAAAGGCTTTATTCGGGCCGAAGTCATTGCTTATGATGATTTTATTGCCGGCAAGGGTGAACAAGGTGCCAAAGATGCAGGAAAATGGCGCCTGGAAGGCAAGGACTATGTTGTCCAAGATGGTGACGTCGTCCACTTCCGTTTTAATGTGTAAGTAAATCCATCATTACAGGAATTATTTGATCAGCTTCATCCTAATATGTCAGCAGGATACCACTACGGAGAGGAGGTCAAGATCCCAGATATATTTGCCCAGAAAAACTTAGTATTCCTCTCTGGCTAAGCGCTGTCAAAATGCTGGCTGAACATACCCTACAGAGATCATAAAATAGCCTAGAATAGCTGACAACCAAAGGTCAGATGCACCTTGACAAAACCGGCCAAAATCGGGAAAATTCCGGCCCCTATTATCAGGTAAAATGGCTACGTAGCTCAGCTGGTTAGAGCACAGCATTCATAATGCTGGGGTCGGTGGTTCAAGTCCACCCGTAGCTACCATATATATCAACAGCTTAATACTATTCCTTCGAAGATACCTCTTGCGACTTAAAATATCGCTGCGAACAATGCAAACCGAGCGGTAATAACAAAGCCCAAACTACTGCAATAGCTAGCAGTGAACGCCATGGCTCTGCATGAAAGGTAACACGAGAAAGATTAGCTCCCGCCCAATAAGCCAAAGTAGAAAAAAATGCGCCTAATGCTGCTGCCAGGTAGTATCTATCTACCAACCACGACAAGCAGTGATGAAAGGTTGTCGCCATCATCAGCCACAAGGCAAACAACCAGAAAGGAATAAAAAAATATTGCTCCTCAAAGAAAAGCAAACCCGTAACCGATAACAGGCTGTCAATACTTACACCCAATACAGAAAAGCCAACTACAAAAGACCATTCACGAGTAAGCTGTAAAACCCAATAATGATGGAATATCAGCAGCAGCGGCAGTAACCATAAAGCAATCCTATCGCCGCCCACAACAAAAGCAAACCAGCCAGCTTGGAATAGACTTAAATTAAGTACAAAACGCCGAAGCTCAGTTTTCATCCGCCTTTCCAAACGTTTATTTAAAGCGCACGAGCATGTTCAAAATCACGCGCCGCAGGTTTCGCAAAGACTACCTGCACAGTACTAATAGCCTTCTCTGTAAATCCGCCCTCGCAGTAGCACAGATAAAAATCCCACATGCGAAAAAACACATCGTCAAACCCTTGTTGTTTAACCTCATTACGTCGGTCATGAAAACGTTTGCGCCACTCAGCTAAAGTTCTAGCGTAATGCAGACCAATATCTTCTACTCCTACAATGAGCATATCCGTATTCTTGCGTATACAACCGGCAATGACTTGATTTGAAGGCAAGCCTCCTCCGGGGAAGATATAACGCTGAATAAAATCTACGCTATTTTTAGCGTAGTCGTAGCGTTTATCGGCAATGGTAATCGCTTGAATGACCATCAAACCATCCGGCATCAATAAGCTTGAGCATTTTTCAAAATAACTGTCATAAAACTCATGCCCCACCGCTTCAATCATTTCAATAGAAACAAGTTTGTCATAAGAGCCCGTTAAGTTACGATAATCTTCTAATAGCAGAGTGACCTTATCTTCTACTCCAGCTTCAACCACAGCCGCTCTAGCATACTCGTACTGTTCACGCGAAATTGTGGTAGTGGTCACTCGGCAGCCATATTTTTTCGCCGCATGGATAGCCAGGCCACCCCATCCGGTACCAATATCTAGCAAGTGATCACTTTGGTTCAATTTTAGTTTTTTGCAAACTGTATCCAACTTATAAATTGACGCCTCTTCCAAGCCAGACTCTTTATGTGGAAAAATTGCCGCCGAATACATCATGGTGGGATCAAGGAAGAGATCAAAGAAATCATTACCAAGATCATAGTGCGCAGCAATATTATTTCGCGACCCTGACTGTGAGTTAGCATTCAAAAAGTGCACAATTTTTGCGGTCATTCGTGTAAGTAATGGACGCCCATCATCCATTTTATTAAGCAATTCAATATTGGCAGCAAACAGGCGAATAACGTCCACTAAATTCGACGATGACCAGCTACCCAGCATATACGCTTCACCAGAACCGATCGAACCACCCATCGCTAAATCACGGTATGCTGAACTGTGATGAATAAATAGGTGGCCGACAATACTCGCCTGATCCACACTCTGCCCAAAGCTATAAACTTCATCTCCATCCTTGATCACCAGACGGCCAACCTCTAGATCGGCAAGTACTTTAAACAACATTTTTTTAGCCAGCTTATCCCAGATGCTGGTTTGCAGTTTGCGATTAATCTTGAGATCGTTAATGCTTGATATATTCATACTACTTCGACCTTCTCATATTTCTTGTTCATTTTTTTGGATGTGCGTAAAAAGGGATACGTTTAATCAATATTCTAAGGCCCTGCCAGTAAATAGCCGAAACTATCTTTATGGTCATCAATGGGTAGCGACAAATAATGGATCGCAAGCCATTCACACAAATTTCTTCTCTCTGTAAAAGTAGAGTGGCATCAAATTCTATTCTGGTATCATCAACATCATTACTTCTTACATTTTCCATATGGATATATAGATTTTTTCCCGGCTTATTACTGCGCCATAGATAAACAATATTCATAGGATTAAAAGGTGACACGTGTAAATACTTTTTAAATCTAATACGCTGTTTATGACGTTGCGGATGACAATTTAAAACATAGCTGTGCCGTTCATTCCATGGCGTATTGGTTACTTCAGCCACCATATATTGCAATCGCTCTGTTTCATCAAAGCAGTAATAGCAAACAATAGGGTTCATAATAAATCCAAAATAGCGCAAATTAGCGAGCATACGTATATGCCCAGTAGGACGAATCCCCTCGGAGGATTCAACCCGCTGACGCACCGCTTCATCTAGGGGTATGGTCGGATCACCCAAGAAATCTTCACGCTTAAAACGCGCCAAGGTCCAGTGGCGCACAGACCATAAGCAGGTACCACTGAATACACGGTCCAATTCACTCATATCGAGATACATCATAAATACTCGATAGCGAAACTGATGCAGCCGCGGCAAAAAGCGCCGGTGTCTTACCCAGCCTTTATAAATACAACTGTTCAGATTTTCGCACTCGCCACTCACCACTTCGCCCCCAAAGACTGGGCGACACGGATACCACTATTAACACCATCCTCATGAAAACCATTGCCCCAGTAGGCACCGCAAAACCAGGTTTTATTAACGCCGTTAATTTCATGCCAGCGTTCTGTCGCCGCTTCGGATGACAGTGAGAATAAGGGGTGGCTATAGCTGTAGCGCCCAAGAATTTTTGCGGGATCAATATCGCCAGTTGCATTGAGTGTCACACAGAAAGTGGCAGGCGCCTCAATACCTTGTAATAGGTTCATATTATAAGTGAGCACAGCCTGTTGTTTCTTTTCATTACACAACCGATAGTTCCAGGCCGACCAAGCACGACGGCTATCCGGTAATAAACGCTCATCGGTATGCAAAATCACATCATTCTGCTGGTAGGGAATGGCGGATAAAATTTCAAACTCATCAGCCGTACTATCACCCAGCAACGCCAATGCTTGATCGCTATGACAGGCAAAAATCAGTTCATCAAAGGATTCACAGTCACCATTTCTAAAAACAATAGTAACGCCCTGGTCCGTGCGATTAACCTGCTCAATATCAGTATTTGTACGAATATTGCAGGCAAATCCTTTCGTTAAAGGCTCTAGATATTCTCGTGATCCACCCTTAATAACACGCCACTGCGGGCGATTATTAACACTCAACAGGCCGTGATTTTTAAAGAATCGAACAAAGAGCAGCATCGGAAAATTAAATATTGCTTCTGTCGATGCGGACCAAATTGCACTGCCCATGGGAATCAAATAATCACGAGAAAAAGCCTCGCCATAATTTTTATTATTTAGGTATTCACCTAGGGTAATTCTATTCTCAAATTCACCTGCATCTAAATCTTCAATCGACTCATGATTAAAGCGCAGAATATCGCGCAACATGCCCCAAAAACGAAAACTAAGAACGTTTCTACGTTGCGCAAATAACGTATTAAAGTTATTTCCACCATATTCCAAATCACTTAGGGCGGAGCTCACACTAAAACTCATGTCGGTATCTTGCGAACCCACCCCCAGCTGGTCAAGTAGCTTTATAAAATTAGGATAGGTCCAGTCGTTGAACACAATAAATCCGGTATCGACGGAATAACTTTGTCCTTCCAACTCCACATCCTTCGTGGCGGTATGCCCACCCACCTCGGAAGCTTTTTCAAATACCGTCAAGTCATGCTCGTGATGCAATAAATAGGCACTAACTAAACCGGAAATACCGCTACCGACTACCGCTAT
>JBLIJA010000028.1:0-16883 GCA_047635115.1 Porticoccus sp.
CCTACCACACTGCTGCTCTGTCTACTGACAACCTGGCTAAAGAGTACTTCGGTGATGCCGGCATGCTGGGCTATGTTGCTGGCGTACAGCGTAAAGAGATTCGTCAAGGTATCGCATGCGTTAAGCACCAAAACATGTCTGGTTCGGACATGGGTGACGATCATAAAGAATACTTTGCTGGTGAGAACGCTTTGAAAGCTGGCGGCGCGAAAAACACGTCTAACCAATTTGGCTAAGCTGAATTGGTTTTGAAGTGAAGTACCCTGGCCATGCCTCCTGCATAACCAGGGTACAGTCCATTCTTGGACATAAAGGCGGCACCTTGTATAAGGTGCCGCCTTTTTATGAATACGTTTCATATATGTAATGGTTTCTAGCTATCCCTACTAAAAAATCGAATGGCTTTTTACGTTAGAATTCCAAACTGATTTCTACAAAAAACTGATTAAGTGAAGTCGAATATGTCTGATACACCTGCTTTTCTTAAAGATGCTAAAGATTTGTTAACAGAACAAGGGTTTGCTACGAGTGATACTTGGTATCACGGTACTTCATCTGCGTTGGTCGACTCAATCAAAGAGCTGGGCTTGAAACGCTCCGGTGATAAAGAGTTGAAAGATGCCGCCAAAAAAACCATGGCAACTATCGGGAATAGCTATACAGAATCGATTGAGCCGGTTTTTTTGACGCAAAGTAAAGAATTAGCTTTTTACTGGGCTGAGCAAGCGGTGAGAGGCCGCAGCGTAGGGGTTGAGAGTGATGAGAGGCCAGTCGTGTTTGCAATAAAACTCCCAGAAGAATTGAATATTCAAGTAAAACCCGATGTGGGTGCAGCGAGCTTACTGTTAGTGAAAGAAGGTGAAGATTTTATGGCTTATCTGGCGGGTATTTATCAGGCAAATGGTTTCAGTGCACCGGATATAGACTTGATGAGTGCAGACCGTTTGGAGTACTTAAGTAAATTGGGCATGGTTTACTTTAATGCGGATATTGGTGTTGCATACCTAGATAAAATTACTGGCTAATTGTACTTGTAGAATTACGGCTTAATAGGTCGACCATGATACTGGTGATGATAATAAAGAGTTCTTTGCTAATGAAGCTGCACGGTTATGGAGCTCTTTTTTTATAACTTATATGTACAATTTGGTCTTTGTCTGACTATGAAGATAATCATCCAGAGCGGCCCCCTCAGTATCAGTCAGCTTCTCAAAGTTCGGCATTTCGCGATGCTGACCAGACCCGCGAAGCCATTTCATTAATTCGTGCTGCGATTTTCGTGTCAGAAGTATCCCGGGAATACGTTTTAGATAATCACAACTACCTGTCCTGGGGTGACATTTAGAACAGTTTTCCCGGAAAAGTGCTTCTCCTGCTATAACACCAGAGCTTGGTGAATTATGCTCATCAGTACACCCCACCAGAACAGCCGAAATTCCAATAGCAAGTATGGGTTTCATATAACGCATCTGTTTCCCTGTAATAGAAACAAACAACCTCAGTGTTAAATTCGCTTAATGTATACCAATGAGACCAGCATACAAAAAATTAATAAATTATATAGTAGTATTTTGGCATTCTCATTTAATTTTTCAAAGGTTGAGTCGAAACAATAACTCCATTGTTATCAGCATAAACATAGTCTCCTGAATTAAAGGTTACTCCGCCAAATGTGACGGGAACATTCAGGTCACCAATACCACGCTTATCTGTTTTCAGAGGAATGCTGGCAAGAGCCTGTACACCAAGGTCTAAGCTAGCCAGAGTATCTACATCGCGGACACAGCCATAAATGATGATGCCTTCCCAGCCATTCTTTACGGCATTTTCTGCAATAATGTCACCTAACAATGCGCGCCGAAGTGATCCGCCACCATCTACGATCATGACTTTTCCTTGACCAGGGTTGCCGGCGTTCTCTTTGACTAACGAGTTATCCTCATGGCACTTTATTGTGACGATTTCACCACCAAAGGATTCTCGGCCTCCAAAGTTTCCCATCATTGGTTCTAATACGCGAACGAGTTCCGGGTGGTCGTCGCACAAATCGGGTGTTGAGTACGTCATGTTCATTCCTGTTATTGTTTAATAAAAATGCCTACTTGGCCATTCTCTTCCACGAGTTCATAGTGAGTCAGCATTGGTATATCAGCAACGGCTTCACCGCCTAAAGCTGCTCCGTTGTCCAAACGAAAAGTAATTTTGTGTCTAGGGCATTGTATGCAGCCGTCAGTAAGCCGCGCTCTATTTAGTGGCGAGCCGTCATGTGGGCACCGATTAGGGATCAAGCGAGTCTGACCACCACTGTGCACAAGTAACATATCCTGCCCTGCTACAGTAAAACCCTTAAGGTAACCTTCGCAAATACTGGCAATGTCCTCTAGAGGATAAAAATTCATAGTGAAAGTGAGAGTGCCACCATCTGTTCTTTCGAGCAATGAGTAGTATCAAATAGTCGTGATTGTTCGACTAACCAAAGGGAGATAGATATTTCATTATATAAGAAATAAAATTTTAGATGAATATCCACAAGATTATTAGAATGGTTACATGACGCTTTTCGACTAATCATAAATTGAATTTGGTGGGCAGTGACGTAGACTAGCCTCCCATGAAACAAGTGGATGTTGTCGATTTCCCCTATCGGTTGGATGCTGAACGGCTATTTGGTGCTGTTCGCGATCTGCCTGATGCTATTTGGCTAGATAGCGGCAAACCTCGTAGTTTATACGGGCAATTCGATATCATTACAGCCCAGCCCGATACGGTGCTGGAAACGGTTGGTCATACCACTCAGATCATTACTCCACATACTACCCACGCTAGCGAGGAAGACCCTTTTTCGTTGGCAGAGCAATTACTGGCATCCACAGGCCCTGTAGATAAGTGTTATAAGAGCCACCCTTTTGTCGGTGGCCTGGCAGGTTATTTTGGCTACGACCTTGGCCGTACTATCGAGGTGCTCCCCCATACGCTGAGTAAAGTCGATAACCTTCCGGATATGCGAGTAGGTAATTACAGTTGGGCGTTGGTGTTAAATCACTCGGCACAGAAAGCCTGGATTTTCTTTCGCCACAATTGTCCAGATTCCCTGCGAAAAGATATTACCTGGCGATTGAATCAGGCGAATGACCATGCCATTGATGATTGTGTCGTTAATCACTCGGTTACTGACGGAAGCTTTAGTCCATCCATATCCAAAAATGACTACTTGGAAACCATAGCCAGAGTTAAGCAGTACATATCAGAGGGAGATTGCTATCAAGCAAATATAGCTCAACATTTTTCAGCGCCGTTTAGTGGTGACAATTGGGCTTTGTACCGGTCTTTACGCAGAGTATTACCATCGCCTTATAGCTGTTTCTATCAATGGGGTGATAAAAATCAAGCAGTCCTCAGTCTTTCTCCTGAGCGTTTTCTAAAATTATCAATGGGTCAGGTTGAGGCTAAGCCAATCAAGGGGACTTCTCGACGGGGTAATACTGTCGATGAGGACCAAATTAATGCCATTGCGCTGATGAAGAGCCCTAAAAATCGCGCTGAAAATTTGATGATTGTGGATTTATTGCGGAATGACCTAGGTAAGACCTGTGAGCCCGGATCCATTCGTGTTCCTAACATGTTTGTACTGGAGAGTTTCCCTAATGTGCATCATCTTGTCAGCACTGTAACGGGTAAATTACGCAGCAATGAGTCAGCCTTATCCTTACTTCGTGGGTGTTTTCCGGGAGGGTCGATTACCGGTGCACCTAAAAAGCGGGCCATGGAAATTATTGAAGAGCTAGAGGTTTGCCGACGATCAGTCTACTGCGGTAGCATTGGATACATCAGTGCTACGGGACGTATGGATACCAATATCGCCATCCGAACTCTGATAGCGGATGGTGATAAGCTTCATTGTTGGGGCGGAGGTGGTATTGTCGCTGACTCTATCGCTGAGAGTGAGTATCAGGAAACTCTGGATAAAATTAGGGTATTAATTGAACCCTGATAGCGATACTTGTCCTTGAGTCTTAGCTAAAGACTTAAATCTCGATTACTCGCCTTGATGAATTCCTTCTTAAGTGACGCGAAATCTTGAACAGCCGGAAATTGTGGGAATTCATCGATCACATTTTGTGGCGCATGGAATAAAATACCGGCATCGGCTTCAGCTAGCATCGTGGTGTCATTGTAGGAATCACCCGCTGCAATAGTGCGGTAGTACATGCTTTTGAAACCCACTACGGCTTGGCGTTTTGGGTTAGCCTGACGCAACTTATAATCAGTTACGCGGCCATGACTATCGACTTTCAGCTTATGGCACAGCAACGTTGGAAAACCCAGCTGCCGCATGAGTGGCTGGGCAAACTCATAGAAAGTATCGGAAAGGATCACTACCTGAAAACGTTCACGTAGCCAATCCACAAAGTCTTTCGCACCATCTAATGGACTCAAGGTGGCAATCACCTCTTGAATCTCATTTAGGCCAAGACCATTCTTCTCAAGGATATCTAAGCGATAACGCATAAGCACATCATAATCTGGCTCATCACGTGTTGTTCTCTTTAACGCTTCAATGCCAGTCTTTTCAGCAAATGCAATCCAGATCTCTGGTGTCAGAACGCCTTCCAAGTCCAAACATGCGATTTCCAAAATCTATTCCTCAACGATTCAACGGGGGACCAAAACCGGCGCAACTCTACCGATTTCAGGCGAATAGCGCAACAAACGCCTGTTATTTTTCCATGATGCCTATCAGGCTGCTTAACAACGTAAACTTCACCAAAAAACACCTGATAATAGTCTCTATCGCAGCACTCCTATCTTAATAGCTGGATGAATGTAAGTTATTTTTCCTTTAGTTAAGGCTCTGGTATCATTCGCGGCCTTATGATGACTGGTCGATAACCCACAGAGAATATTGAGTAATTCCTATGTCTGAAAACCTTCTATCCACAGTCGATCTTGACCAGAGCCTTTCTGCTCAAACACCTCAGGAAATTTTGTCTTTTGCCCTCGAACAGTTTGACAATATCGCCATTTCATTCAGTGGTGCTGAAGATGTGGTTCTGGTTGATATGGCGTATAAGCTAGCACCCGAAAAGGTACAGGTGTTCTCTCTGGATACTGGCCGATTGTACCCTGAAACCTACCGCTACATTGAAAGAGTGCGCGAACACTACAATATTGATATTGATGTAGTGTTCCCTGAATCAGAAGCCGTTAACAAATTGGTTCGGGAGAAAGGCTTATTCAGTTTTTACAAGGATGGCCATAAAGAGTGTTGCGGCATCCGTAAAATTGGACCATTGCGTCGTAAATTATTGACAGTGGATGCATGGATTACAGGTCAACGCCGCGACCAGAGCCCTGGAACACGTGCTGCGATCCCAGTAATTGAAGATGACAAGGCTTTTGCTCGTCCCGGTGAAAGCTTGACAAAGTTCAACCCGTTGGCGAACTGGTCTTCCGAACAGGTTTGGGCCTACATACGTAGCAATAACGTGCCCTACAATGAATTACACGACCGAGGCTTTGTTAGCATTGGCTGTGAGCCTTGTACTCGTCCTACGGGACCAACTCAGCATGAGCGTGAAGGCCGCTGGTGGTGGGAAGAAGCTACTCTTAAGGAATGTGGGCTACACGACGTAAACATTAAAAAGTAATTTGGAGTAATCTCATGAAAATCACCCTCGTTAAGAAGATTAAACTGGATGGAAGCCTTTGCAAGAAGTGCGAAGAAGTACAGCAAAAGTTAGAGGCCACTGGCCAGATTAGCTTGATTGATCAGGTGTTGATCGCGGATGAGCGGGATCATCTATCACCTGGAATGGAGATCGCCTCACTCTTTAATGTAGAGCGAGCACCCTTCTTCTTGGTTGAACGCGAAGGTGAAGCGCCAGAGATTCATACTATTTATTTTAAATTCGTCAAAGAGGTACTGAATCAAAAAATCCTTGAAGAAGATGAGTTGAAAGAGATTCTTAACGACAACCCAAACTTGGATTTTCTTTAAACCAAAAAGTGACTTACTAAAAATATTTCGCAGTAGCCCGTCAATTCACTTTGTTACTTTAAGGTTACTTAATATTCCGGCAATGCAATTGAACTGAAGAATCCTTCAAAGTCATCTCTAGCACGAATTGAGCAAGCTTCATCTACCCTCTCCCGGGTTAAGTGAGGTGCAAACAGCTCGATAAAATCATACATATAGCTACGAAGATAAGTACCCCGGCGAAAACCAATACTGGTAATACTGGATTTAAACAAGTGCTTCGCCTCAAGAGCGACCAGATCTCTGTCCGCCTCAGGGTCGTAGGCCATCTGCGCAACAATACCAATACCAAGTCCCAGTCTCACATAAGTCTTTATTACATCCGCATCAGTGGCGGTAAATACAACTTTAGGTATTAGTCCTCGATCATTAAACGCCTCATCAAGCTTGGAACGACCTGTAAAACCAAACACATACGTTACCAAGGGGTACTTTGCCACATCCTCCAGTGTTAAAGATGAGATCTCCGTCAAGGGGTGACCTTTGGGAACCAAAATACAGCGATTCCAGCGATAACACGGCATCATTAATAGATCATGGAATAAGTCAAGTGCTTCAGTGGCAATAGCAAAATCTACAGTGCCATCAACCGCTTGTTCAGAAATCTGTACGGGGGTGCCTTGGTGCATATGCAGTGAAACATCAGGGTATTTATTAATAAAGGATTCGATAACGCCAGGAAGTGCATAACGAGCTTGTGTATGGGTGGTAGCAAGGGTCAGGCTACCCTTTCGAGGATTGTTGTATTCTTGTGCCAACTGCTTAATATCATCAGCCTGCCTAAGAATATTACCGGCCACGGCAAGAATGTCTTCGCCCGCAGGGGTAACTCGTGTCAGGTGTTTACCACTTCGAGTAAAAATCTCAACGCCTAGTTCATCCTCTAATAGCCTTATCTGTTTACTGATACCTGGCTGAGAGGTATACAGGCTCTGGGCCGTGGCGGAGACGTTCAGCTCATGGTGTGCCACTTCCCATATATAGCGAAGTTGTTGTAGTTTCATTGCCTTACCTATATAGACTCTGATGATCTAGAAATATAAATAACTATTACTTTGAAGAATAGATAGAAATTGCTAGAGTTGCCAACCTTTGATTAGTGGCCGGATAAACAATCACTTGCTGGACTTTCTACTGTACATTATCTCGGGTGCCGCTGTTGGTCTGATTATTGGGTTAACGGGCGTCGGTGGCGGTTCGTTAATGACGCCTCTGCTGATACTATTTGGTATTCCTTATAACGTTGCTATTGGCACCGACCTACTCTACGCCTCTGTCACCAAGGCAAGCGGAGTGGCGGCACATGCCCGCCAGAATAGTGTGCAGTGGCGCCTAGTCGGCTTTTTGGCAGCAGGGAGCATCCCTTCCTCCATCATCACTGCCATACTTCTCAATAAAATCTTTACTCATGCTGATGACTACCAGGGAATCCTGACGACCAGCCTTGGTGTCATGCTGATCATTACTGCAGCTGTGATTCTATTTAAACGTTTTCTTCGTGATGCGTCTGATAGCCCCCATGGACCTGTAGGTGCTTTTTTTCAGCTTCATGCCACACGGGTGACGTTTGTCGTTGGGATATTTCTTGGCATCTTTGTCACATTGTCATCGGTGGGCGCAGGCGCTTTCTGCGCGGCACTATTAATGACGTTGTACCCACGGTTGCCAGCTCTACATGTTGTGGGTACCGATATCGCCCATGCGGTACCACTGACCCTGATTGCAGGCCTGAGCCATTTGTTTTTTCTAGGTAATGTGGACCTAGTATTACTGGCAAGCCTGCTTATAGGCTCGTTACCGGCCATTCAGGTAGGCACTAGACTAGCGGCACGGATACCCAGTCATATACTTCAGACCGTTCTGGCTTTCCTTCTATTGGGTATGGGGGTTAAATTTACCGTTTTCTAGCGTGAGCACTCATCTACAGTAGGTGATTTGAATGCGAACCAACCCCTTCTTAAGTTAATGCTCATTGGCAACACCGTGTGGCACATGTCCTGTGGCCACATGAGATTTGGCGGACTCACAATGGGTCTGCTGATCATCGAAGAAGACGTCGGCACCGTAGGATTTCAAAAATGCCCCTTTGTTAAGCCCACCAAGAAATAGAGACTCATCAATACGGATACCCCAGGTTCGTAGCGTTCGCACTACCCTTTCATGAGCAGGTGCTGAACGAGCTGTCACCAACGCTGTCCTAATGGGACAGGTTTTGGGGGGGAACTCGGCCTGCAAGCCGTGTAGTGCTTGTAGGAAGTGTTTGAATGGACCACCGATCATAGGCTGCTTTGCGGTAGTTATTTCATTTTCAGTAAACGCTTCTAGACCACTTTCCTTATAGATGCGTTCAGATTCATCGGAGAACAGCACTGCATCACCATCGAAGGCAAAGCGAAGTTCATCATCATCGCGATCCTCTGCCCCTGATGATAATAATGTTGCCGCTGCAATACCGTGATCCAATGCATTGCGCACATCTTCTGCATTGGTTGAAAGAAACAGGTGACAACCGAAAGCGGCAACATAGCGATAGGGGCTTTCACCCCCACAAAAAGCGGCACGACTAATATTGAGCTTGTGGTGTTCAATCGAATTAAAGACACGGAGACCTGTATCAGCAGAATTACGGGAGAGTAATATGACCTCGACCCGAGGCTCCCCACCTAATTTTTCATTAATTCTTAGCAGCTTTTTTACCAGGGGGAACGCCTCTCCGGGAGCAAGTATTTCATCCTCATGCTCTACCTGATATTGAGAATAGGAGTCGAGCCCTTGGTCTTCATAGACCTGATGGCTCTCATCCAAATTGAATAAAGCCCGAGATGAAATGGCTATGACCAGTTTGTCACCAAAATTCGTTGGCACTATTTTTTCCTCACTATGCTTCCGACCCTCACTATCTCTCTTTTCTTCAGGATGTCCTTCGTAGTATTCCAACCTCAACCGTGGTCAGTTCAATGTAATGTCGTTACCAGCAAACCTCAAATTAGAGACCGTGGATACAAAATGCAGTACTTCTAACATTATCGTGGCTTTGACTTATCGTCATTAGGTATCTCTTCAAAATAACGTCTACTTAATCTAAAAATAACGGGGCTTAATAACAACAAACTGATCAGATTTGGAATTGCCATTAATCCATTGAGGATATCTGCAACACCCCAGACTTCATCTAGCTCTCTTGTGGCGCCAATGTAGATGGCCGCTACCCATAACAAGCGAAATGGCACAATAACCTTTATGCCCAAGAGATACTCTGCGCATCGTTCACCATAATAGCTCCAACCGAGTATCGAGGTAAAAGCAAAGAGTGAGAGGCAAATTGATACCACTTTATCTCCATAGGGTAAAACTGAACTGAACGCTAAAGTGGTGAGAGCCGCGCCCTGTTCACCACTACTCCAGGCTCCCGTGATAATCAGCACTAACCCGGTCATTGTGCATATCACCAGCGTATCAATAAAAGTACCCAGCATCGCGATGGTGCCCTGCCGTACTGGGCTATCTGTTTCTGCTGCAGCATGAGCTATAGGTGCACTACCCAGACCAGCTTCATTGGAGAAAATACCTCGTGCCACTCCCATTCTGAGTGCCAGCATCATTGTAGCACCAGCAAAACCGCCCCCTGCCGCCACGGGTGAAAATGCACTCTTAACGACCAGTATTATAGCGGCTGGTATTGCGTCTAAATTGATCAATAAGATGATAAATGTGGCCAATAAATATAGGCCTGTCATGAGAGGGACTAGCTTACCTGCGACACTACCAATACGTTGGATACCACCAAGTAATACCAAACCAACCAGAATCATTATGACTAACCCACTGAGCCATTCTGGTATTGCAAAACTGCTGTTCAGTGCATCGGCGACAGAATTGGCCTGAACGGTATTACCAATACCAAAGCCTGCTAGTGTGCCAAAAAGAGCGAATAGCGCAGCTAGCCATGCCCACTTTGACCCTAAGCCATTACGGATGTAATACATGGGCCCTCCCACTTTTTTACCATGCTCATCGGTTTCCCTGTACTCAACGGCTAGAATGGCTTCGCCATACTTCGTCGCCATGCCGATAAGAGCAGTACACCACATCCAGAATAGCGCGCCGGGACCACCAATACCTACCGCGGTAGCAACCCCAACAATATTGCCCGTACCCACTGTGGCAGAAAGAGATGTCATGAGTGCATTGAATGGACTGATATCACCTTCACCAGAGCCTATGCGACCGTGAAACAGTTGCCGAAAGCCGTAACCTATCTTGCGAAGGGGTAGACCTCGTAGTCCGATACTGAGATAGAGGCCAGTACCAAGAATCAGTCCCAACATCACGTGCCCCCAGACAAAACCACTAATTGTTTCAATCATGTCCTGTGGTGTCATAGATATACCATTTTGATGGTCGAAACTATGGAATGAAAGTCATTGCTCATGATAGCCCGAGCTGGTTACGCTGAGAAAATAAGCCAAATAGGCCTCCAGTGTGGATAAATACGATATCACTCGCATCGTCGAACTGCCCAGCCCTAATTTCCTGTAGTAGTCCATGAAAGGCTTTGCCACTGTAGACAGGATCCAGAATGACGCCTTCAAGTGCTGCCAGGTGACGAATAGTGGAAAAAATCTCTGGTGTGGCTTTCGCATAGCCGGGACCAATATATTGATCATTAACTTGAATCTCAATTTTTTCGATATCCAAAGCCACGGAACTCTGTTGCTGCCAGTCACGCATGTCTTCACGTACTTTGCGAATAAAATAGCCTGCGTCATCACAGACAGCCATACCTAATACCAGTGTATTGAGCTGAAATAAGTGAGCCCCAAGTGTTAGTCCTGCCTGTGTTCCCCCAGATCCTGTAGCACTAACGATGACAGAAGGTGTAATTTGATGGTGGCTAAAGTCATCTGCCAATTCTCGCGCACAATTGATATACCCCCAAGCCCCAGTGCCATTGCTGGCGCCAGTGGGAATAATGAAAGGATGATGGCCTTGTTTGCGGTAGTGTAACTGCAATTGATTAAATAACGTGTCCAGATGCTGATATTCCGTCACTGGGTAATAACTGACGCGTGCCGCCGTTAGATGATCAAGTAGCAGATTGCCATCAAGCTCATCAGGAGGGGTGCCGCGGAGGATAAGGTGGACTTTTAGGCCCAGTTGAGCGCCGAGTATTGCGGTTGCTCGGCAATGATTAGACTGAATTCCTCCACAGGTAATCAGTGTGTCGGCACCTTCCGCCAGTGCTTGAGCTAACACAAACTCAAGCTTTCTGGCCTTGTTGCCACTGATCGTACAGCCTGTCATATCGTCACGTTTTACCCAAATTCGTGGGCCACCAAGTTCGTCCGAAAGACGATCAAGGGGCTGCAGCGGTGTTGGGGTTTGCGCGAGGCTGAGTTTTTCAGGAAAGTTGATCATAGGCTATTTAGAGCATGATCTTAAAAAAGGGTTAAGACCGCAAAAGCGGCCTTAACGACAGGTCAAACTTGTTTGATGGTACCTTTTGGTAACACCGCGTGTACCGCAGCACGTTGGAACTTAAGCTCCACATTATTAGCCACTTCAATAGTGATGTAGTCATCATCTAACTTAGCGATTTTACCCAACAAGCCACTATTCATAACGATTTCATCGCCCTTGCTTAGTGAACTTGTTAGTTCTTTGTGTTCTTTTGCACGCTTTCGTTGAGGACGGATAATCAGAAAATACATAAAGAGGAACAAGCCACCAAACATAAGCAGCGTGTACATTGGGTTAGGTTCGGAGGCAGCAGGAGCAGCAGCGGCCATCACAACTTGGGACAGATCAAGGGACATTCAATTACCTCAGTTTATGAAATTCGTAACATTTATTGTATAGAAAATTAAGATGCGACTTTAGCTTGTTACCGATGGATTCTCAAACTAGACTTTAAATCGACAGCCTTATATTAAGTTCTCTTTTATCCAATCCAGCACATCATCATGATGAGTTTTTGTTTTTACCCTATCCATCACTAGAGCAATATTGCCATCTTTGCCGATGACAAAGGTAGTTCGCAATACGCCCATAAACTCTTTACCCATGAATTTTTTCAGACCCCAGCAACCATAGGCTTCGGTGATGGCGTGATCTTCATCAGACAAAAGATCAAAATTGAGCGTTTGCTTTTCCTCAAACCGAGCAAGACGTGGATAAGGGTCGGGGCTAACTCCTAAAACCACCGTATTTTGTTCAGCAAACGCTGACTTGCTATCGCGAATACCGCAGGCTTGTATAGTACAACCTGGCGTCATGGCTTTGGGGTAAAAGTACAGTGCGACATTTTTATTGCCTTTAAAATCAGACAACTTAACCGTTTCGCCAAGTTGATTTTGTAAGTTGAGTTCAGGTGCCAACTGGCCTATTTCGGGAAAAGCCACTCAATGCCTCCTTGTTTTTACATGATATGAAAACAGCCACTGTATCAAAAATTGTAGCGATGAAAAGAACCCAGATTGGTTATTCTTAAATTAAGATGATTTTTAAGTGTGTCAGCTAACTCTAGGCGGTCAGCCTTATTGAGGAATACACCCAGATTGTAGCAGTGGCCCTCAGCCACAAGGTTTATATCTGGCGGTGTCACTGGGTGATCTTGCTCCTCAATTAAAATTTTCACTGAAGACGTGGAAAATACCCAGCTGGCGTCCACCTTGTTACTTCCTCTGTGAAGAAAAAGCTGGCCATCTTGCAGCGTAATAACTTCTCTGTGATTCAGTTTTTTAAAGGTGGAGTAAAGGCCATAAGTCAGCGCTAGTATTTGAAGTACAGCGAAAGGTATAACAACCCAGCCTCCGAGCAATGCTATAGGTAAAGCAAATAAAATAGTGGCCATCGAGAAGACAACAATGACCCACATGTTTCCCTGCCAGCTAAGTGACTGGTTAGGTGTTAGTACCACCTGACTTGCGTGGTCGGTTAGGGTAAGTACAGCAACCATCTATAGCGACTCCCTGCAGAGGAACTATTAGCACTCTTCATATTAGAGTCTAGACCATTTTAGTGATGATGTATTTGTTAATGCGGTTCTAGGGTTTACGCTGTATCTAAAAATAAACACCATAAAAAATGGCGCCCTAAGGGCGCCATTTTCGAAACATCTGAAGCTTACGGCAGTAAGTGCTGTACTGCATCACGCTCTTCAGTCAACTCTTGCTCAGTAGCGGTCATTTTGCTACGAGAGAAGTCGTTGATTTCCAAGCCTTGAACAATTTCCCAGTCGCCATTTTTACAAATACAAGGGAAAGAGTAGATTAAGCCTTCAGTAATACCATAACTACCATCGCTGTATACACCCATGCTAACCCAATCGCCTTCTGGCGTACCCAGTGCCCAATCGTGCATATGATCGATGGCAGCATTTGCAGCAGAAGCCGCTGAAGATGCACCGCGAGCTTTGATAATAGCGGCTCCACGTTGTTGTACGGTAGGAATGAATTCGTCTTCGTACCAATGCTGGTCAACCAAGTTGATAGCTATTTCGCCAGAAACCTTAGGATGGTGCAGGTCGGGAAACTGAGTGGCTGAATGGTTACCCCAAACAAGCATGTTGGTCACATCATTAACCGTTTTACCTGTTTTCTGAGCCAGCTGAATCATGGAGCGATTATGATCCAGGCGCATCATGGCAGTGAACTGACGTGGGTTGATGTCAGGTGCATTGCGCTGGGCGATAAGAGCGTTGGTATTGGCCGGATTGCCTACAACCAATACTTTAATATCTTTAGAAGCGTTGTGATTGATCGCCTTGCCCTGGGCGGAGAAGATCGCAGCATTCGCTTCCAGCAAGTCCTTACGCTCCATGCCTGGGCCACGAGGACGTGCGCCAACGAGCAATGCGTAATCGGTATCTTTAAATGCAACAATGGGGTCATCGGTACAAACCATGCCGGCCAACAGAGGGAAAGCACAATCATCCAGCTCCATAGCAACCCCATTTAGGGCTTCCAGTGCGGGTGTGATTTCCAACATTTGCAGAATAACGGGTTGATCTTCACCGAGCATATGGCCTGATGCTATGCGAAACAGCAGGGAATAGCTGATTTGGCCTGCGGCTCCGGTGACAGTTACGCGTACAGGTGATTTCACGATATTTCTCCAAGACAAGTTGATAGCTAGAATGGTCGGCCATTATAAGGAAATGACACAGAATTTCACTTATTCGAAAGTATTATTCACATCCATGTGCTGAATACAGGATTTCACTGGCTAGCTTTTACACCAAATGAACTAAGTTTGGATTGAGATCAAATAAAAATGAAGCTGACACTGACTTTCTTTCGGTAATATGACTTATCTGTGTACTGATATCCCATGCCCAGTCAAGATCTGATCTATTGGCGTTGAAACATACGCGTAGTTGAAATAATCTGAGCTCATAACTTGTCCGTCCCAGATGACAATGTCTAGGTCAATCGTACGAGGGCCTGATTTTATTGGCCCTCGCTTCCTTCCCAATCGATCTTCGACGGTTTTCAAAAAAGCATTGAATTCATCATGTTCAAGTGCTGTCTCAACGAGGTAGGCGGTGTTAAGAAAATCTGGCTGATGGGTATAACCAACCGGTGTTGTTTGAATAACATCCGCAATAGCCAGTAACTGTGTTTCGTGATTCAGCACGTCTTGTGACAAAAGAATATTTTTATGTGGCTCGATATTTGAGCCCACAGAAATAATAACCTGGTGTGCTCCCCCCCCTTTAACCGGCTGTTCAACCCTTGCCTCAGATCTCTTCGACCTAGAAGCCATATTCAAAGAGCATATAGTCATAGCGTATTTTTACTGTTGAATTGCTCAGCATTGAGACCTTGGTGGTTTATCCCTTCGCCTCCATCGACAGTTAATATTTGTCCTGTAACAAATTCATTATTTAAAAGATAGTGCATTGCCTTAAGCACGTCATCTACCCTGCCCTGATGCTTCAGCGGAATGCCATCAACCCGCCATGCTATATAGTCGTCACTCCTCTCTATCCCAGGCATAACCACACCGGGTGCGATCCCGTTAATACGTATGCGTGGAGCATATTCCATGGCTGCGAGCTGGGTAAATTCTGCAAGCGCCTTCTTGGATAGAAGGTAGGCTGCATAATCATTTTGCTGAAAAGCAATTTTGTTATCAAGAATGTTGATAACACAGCCCTTCAAACAGTGAGCAGAAAATGCTGACGTTAAAAGGAATGGTGCAAAAAAATTGACAGTAAATTGTCGTTGCAACAAGGCAAGATCTGTATGGGCGATTGTTGCTGCTTTATAGGATGATGCACTATTAATTAATAATTGAAGAGTAGGAAACTCAATGGCGACAAGCTTAATCAAAGATTCGGGGTCCTGTTCCGACAAATCGAACGGAAATATTTTACAGCTCACACCTAGCGCTTTTATAGATTCAGCAGCTTGCTCGGCTTTGTCTTCGGATTGGTGGTAATGTAAGGCAATATCATATCCGGCTGCTGCCAAGGCATAAGCAAAAGAAAACCCCAGCCTTGTCGCTCCACCGGTAACAAGTGCTGCGGGTCTTTTTAACAAATTCGTCATGTCATCAAACTCCTCATTTCATCAAACTGGTCATCTTATGATCGTCTTGGGGTTAGTAAGGCACTCATAATTCCATTCTTCGCTATAAGGATCAATGGTGAGTTACCAGTAATAAGTTGTACATGGTTTGCTAGTGGTGCTTAATAGTTTGATTTTGATGTCGAAAAGTTGTGTTTAAAGGCGTAATTGTAGGTTGTTTCACCGTAATTTCTGCGAACATCTGTGGCTTGGAGCGGTCATATAAGGCATGAAGTTTGTTACACTTCGCGCCTCATACACTAACCTTAGACTGAAAAACTGATGCCTTTCCTGCTGCGAACTTCTCTCTCTATAGTACTGTTATGCATGTCCTCATTGGTTATGGCAATCGCTGAGCTTGACTACACCCCTGGTCAGGCAAAAACCGCAATAGAAGTAATAGAAAATCTCTCCACCAAGCATTATAGAAAACAACCTCTGAACGATATGTTGTCAGGTAAGCTGTTATACCAGCTGATCGATAATCTGGACCCTACGAAAAGCTACTTTCTGCAAGCCGATATCGATGAATTTGAGCAATGGGAAGTTCGCCTTGATGATATGTTTAAAGAAGGTGATTTAAGTGCTGGGTTTCATATCTATAACCGCTATAACCAACGTGCGATGGCAAGGCTTCTGGCTAATATCAGATTATTAGAAGGCGTTTTTCAGTTTGATCTAGCTAAGGATGAGTATCTTCCACTTGATGTGGATAGTAACCAATGGCCTGCTACCAATTCTGACTCGGGTGATGATTGGCGCAAACGTATAAAAGAAGCTTATCTCCGCCTCATTCTCAATGACAAGGAGCCTGAAGCGGCTAGAGAATTTCTAATAAAGCGTTACACCAATCTGATTAAACAACTAACGCAGCGCGATAGTGAGGATGTATTCCATGTTGTTATGAACTCTCTTACTAGCTTGTATGACCCGCACACGAGCTATATGTCGCCTCGTTCCATGAAAAACTTTCGCATTGCGATGTCCCTATCTCTAACTGGTATTGGCGCTGTACTGCAGCTGGAAGATGAACACACTAAAATAGTTCGTGTCGTTTCTGGCGGCCCTGCGGATAAACAGGGTGTACTCCAAGCTGGCGATAAGATTATTGCGGTTGGCCAGGGCGATCAAGAAAAAGTCGATGTCATCGGTTGGCGCCTGGATGATGTCGTTGATCTCATTCGTGGCCCCAAAGAGAGTATCGTAAGGCTTGAGCTTATCCCCGCCAAAGGTGAATCTGCTGGAAGTAGTCGTGATATTTTGATTGTTCGTGA
>JBLIJA010000029.1:0-16853 GCA_047635115.1 Porticoccus sp.
AAATATCTCCGGTTTTGATGCTATCAGGCGCTACGCCGCGCAAGTAAAACAAGGCAAAACCAAAAGGAGGGGTTAAAAAAGAGGTTTGCAGGTTAACGGCAATCATGATGCCAAGCCAAATGGGATCTACTCCCATGGCTAGTAGTACGGGTCCAACGATGGGGACCACTACAAAGGTAATTTCAATAAAGTCGAGTATAAAGCCGAGCAGAAAGATCACGGTCATCACCACAAGAGTGGCGCCAATTTTGCCGCCGGGCATATCGTGGAATAACTCTTCCACCAGTTCTTCTCCGCCAAAGCCACGGAACACCAGCGAAAATATCGCAGCACCGATAAGAATCAGAAATACCATGGCTGTGACTTCGGTGGTGGAACGGGCAACATCCCGTAATCGTTCTATTGAAAGCTGTCCCCGCGAGAGTGCTAGTAACGTAGCGCCGAATGCACCAACTCCAGCCGCCTCGGTGGGTGTGGCGATACCGCCCAAAATTGACCCCAGCACGGAAACAATTAAAACCACTGGCGGTAACAGGCTTTGCAAGAGTCGAAAAGCACTGAGACTGTTGCCATCATCTGCTTCGGCGACTGGAGCGAGGTAGGGTTTGAGACGGGCAATAATCACCAGATAGCCGATATACATCACCACCAATAACAAGCCTGGAATAACGGCGCCCACAAATAAGTCGCCGATAGACATGGTTTTGGGAGTGAAAATACCCATTGAGAGCTGAGCTTGTTGATAGGCATTGGAGAGAATATCTCCCAGTAAAACTAAGGCAATGGAGGGTGGGATGATTTGTCCTAACGTACCCGTGGCACAAATAGTTCCGGTGGCCAGTGATGGCGAATAACCGCGTTTCAGCATGGTGGGGAGGGACATTAATCCCATGGTGACCACGGTGGCGCCGACAATACCGGTGCTTGCTGCCAGCAGCATGCCGACTACCACTACAGAGATACCCAAGCCGCCTTTGAATTTGCCGAACAGTAGGGACATGCTGTCGAGCAGGTCTTCCGCCAGCTTGGATTTTTCCAGCATCACGCCCATTAATACGAACAAGGGCACGGCGATTAACGTGGTGTTATCTATGGTGCCGTAGAGCCGGTTGGGCAAGGCGTGGAGAAAAGCCATATCAAAATGGCCCGTCATATTGCCGACCGAGGCAAATAACAGAGCAGTGCCAGCCAGAGACAATGCCACCGGATAGCCTGCCATCAATACCAGGCAGACCACTACAAACATCAACAGGGGAATAAATTCTGCCATCAGAGCATCCCCTCTTGTTGCTCGTCAGTGTGTTCACCGCCGAGGCCAAAAAAGAATAGCAAGTTCTTGATGATTTCTGCCACCCCTTGCAGCAGCAGAGTGATTGGCATCACCAGCAGTAGTGTTTTTAGCAGATAAACCCAAGGTAACCCTTGAGCCTCTTTAGAGGTTTCATGGACGGCCCAGCTGTTAGCCACATAGTCCCAACTGAAGATGAGAATCAGCAGGCTGACGGGAATTAGGAACAGCAAGCTACCTAAGGCATCTACCAGTGCTTGGCTCCGCAGCGAAAATTTTTGGTAGAGGATATCGACCCGTACATGCCCTCCACGCTTTAGGGTGTAGGCGGCGCCCAATAAAAACACCAACGCATGCAGATAGGTAACGGATTCTTGCAGGGCGATGGAGCCAGCCCCAAGGAAGTAGCGCATCACCACGACAATGCAGGTAATGGCCATCATAGCCAGCGTCAACCAGGCAATGATTCGGCCAGTCCACTCGGTGAAGCAGTCGATGCCTCTAGTTAGCTGTTCCAGAATACGGATAAGAGTATGGGTCATGACAAACGATATTCTTATTGTTTTTGAAGAAAGTGTTTCTCATTATACGTTCAATATAACGGAGGCTCCTACAGGGAGTTTGTTTCCCTACTCGGTGACAAAATGGTAATCAGGCTGTTTTGTCACATAACTGTCACAGAACTTTCATATAGTTGTCATTACTGAAAACTATTATGTCATCGATGATTAACGACAAGCCCTGGAGGCAAAAGTGAAAAAGACCCATAAATTGGCCATTGCTGGCGCTGCTATAGCACTGACTATGGCGAGCACTACTGTACTGGCAGCCGCTCGCGATTATGTGAGTGTTGTTGGTTCCTCTACCGTCTACCCATTTGCCACTGTAGTTGCAGAGCGTTTTGGTAAGTCCACAGGTAATGCTACGCCGAAAGTTGAATCTACGGGTTCTGGTGGTGGTATGAAGTTATTCTGTTCTGGTGTGGGTACTGGCTATCCCGATGTGACAAATTCTTCACGTCGTATGAAAGCCTCTGAAAACAAACTCTGTCAGGATAATGGCGTTACTGAGGTGATTGAAGTGCTGATTGGTTATGACGGTATTGTTGTTGCCAACTCTAAAATCAAAGAAACAATGAAGCTAACTCGTAAGGACTTATTCCTTGCGCTAGCTATTCAGGTGCCTGACACTGACGGTAAGTTGATTGCCAACCCTTACAAAACGTGGAAAGATGTGAACCCAGCATTGCCAAATACTAAAATTGAAGTGCTTGGCCCACCCCCAACCTCTGGTACTCGGGATGCATTTGCTGAATTGGCAATGGAGGGCGGTGCAAAGAAATTTGCTGACCTGGCTGCGCTACGTGCTTCGAAAGATGCTGGTGAGATTAAATCGCTAATGGCCAAACTGGATATTCCTGCCAGCGCATTCAATGCTAAAGGCAAAAAAGTCTTCAAGGCCGTTGCTCATGCGATTCGCGAAGACGGTCACTACATTGAGGCAGGCGAGAATGACAACCTGATCGTTCAGAAGTTGGAAGCCAGCCCCGATGCGTTAGGCATTTTCGGTTTCTCATTTCTCGACCAAAACAGTGATAAGGTGCAAGGCTCAATTATTGAGGGCGTAGAGCCTGAGTTTGAAACAATCGCTAATAAGTCTTATCCCATTTCTCGTCCACTGTACTTTTATGTTAAGAGCGCTCACATAGGCGTCGTTCCGGGTATCGAAGGCTACTTGGCGGAGTTTAGCAGCGAGAAAGCTTGGGGCGAAGAAGGCTACCTCGCGGAGAAGGGTATGATTCCGATGCCCGCTGAATTGCGTGCTCAATATGCAGCCTCGATCAAGAACAAGCAGTCCATGACCGGTGAAGGGCTTTAAGTAGATGCCATAGCGGTATTCTCCCACTTGCCGCTATAAACCAAGGCCTGACAATTGTCAGGCCTTCCCTCGTTAGAAAAGAAGGGTTTAGGGAGAAGTTTAAAACGGTTTTGGGCAAATAAATTAGGTCAGTGAAGCGGTCATGCAAACAGCCAACTTATTTATTGTACTACTCGCACTTAGCACCGTTGCCTATTACATGGCTCGTGGGCGCTCGGTGGCACTTGCACAACCCCTAGGTGGCATTCGTCATCTACACTCCCTGCCCTTTTTCTACGGTATGCGTGCAGCCATCTGGTGTGCGCTTCCGTCAATTTTTTTACTGGCATTGTGGCTTATATTTGATGAGCACATTATCAGTATTCTGCTGATGGAGCGTTTACCGGAAGGCCACCAGCCAACCTCTACTGCAGAACACAACCTGTTACTGAACAGCATCGAAAACATTGCCAGCGGTGCACTCAGCGCGGAGACCGCTGACCCCGCTTTGGTCTCTGCAGCCGACACGTTGCAAGGCCTTCGTGCTACAGGTCGAAATTTAGTGACGGCAGTGGTGTTGTCGCTGGCCGTCATCGGTATGGGCTGGGGTTGGGTGAAGGTTTCACCCAAGCTTCGTGCTCGTCAGCAGGTAGAGCGGGTATTCCGGGGGATCTTATTGGCCTGTGCCTGCGTGGCGATTTTTACTACTGTCGGCATTCTACTGTCGGTACTGTTTGAATCCCTACGGTTTTTCCAGGCGGTGCCTGCTACCGAATTTTTGTTTGGTACGGAGTGGAGCCCGCAAATGGCGATCCGTAGTGATCAGGTGGGCTCATCTGGGAGCTTTGGTGCGATACCTCTATTTGTGGGAACCCTGCTGATTTCGTTTATTGCCATGCTTGTAGCGGTGCCAGCGGGCTTAATGTCTGCTATTTACCTGGCAGAATATGCTAGTCCAAGAGTACGAAGTTTAGCCAAGCCAGCTCTTGAGATTTTAGCGGGTATTCCTACCGTGGTGTACGGTTTTTTTGCTGCATTAACGGTTGCCCCCTTCCTTCGCAAAGCTGGTGAAGGCGTGGGTCTTGAGGTTTCCTCAGAAAGTGCCCTTGCTGCGGGTTTGGTTATGGGGGTGATGATCATCCCCTTTATATCCTCTCTCGCTGACGACGTTATTACTGCTGTGCCGCAAAGCCTTCGTGATGGCTCGTTGGGCTTGGGAGCTACCCGCTCTGAAACTATTAAAAAAGTTATCTTTCCTGCGGCACTGCCCGGCATTGTCGGCGGTGTGCTACTGGCTGTTTCTCGTGCGATTGGAGAAACCATGATTGTGGTGATGGCAGCCGGTTTGGCGGCGAAGTTGACTGCCAATCCACTGGAGACGGTAACCACGGTGACGGTACAAATTGTTACGTTGCTGGTGGGCGATCAGGCGTTTGATAGCCCCAAAACCCTCGCGGCCTTTGCTTTGGGATTGATGCTATTTATTGTCACGCTGGCGCTCAATTTTATTGCTCTGCGTGTGGTTAAGAAATATCGAGAACAGTATGAGTGATTTAAACCAGGCTGATCTGAATCGAGCCAGTACAGAACAAATTCAGCGCAGCCTAGTAAAACGTTACCGGGCAGAGAGGCGTTTTCGTCTCTATGGAGCCATGGCCATCGGCTTTGGTTTGACGTGTGTTGTGCTGCTGTTTACGGATATTATCAGTAAAGGCTACAGGGCCTTTCAGCAAACGTATATTCAGTTGGAAGTAACCTATGATGCCAGCGTGCTGGGCATTACAGACCTCAATGATCCGCAGCAGTTAGCGTTGGCGGATTTTCATGGAATAGTAAAAAGTGGGTTGAAAAATCGTTTTTCAGATGTGACAGGCCGCAAAGCTAAGCGTGAACTTTACGGCTTAATTAGTATCGGCGCGGGTTACAACCTGCGTGACCGGCTCGCGGCCAACCACCAGCTATTGAATAAAACGGAAAATCTGTGGTTGGTGGCCGATGATGATATCGACACCTATTACAAAAGTATTGGTAGTAAAGGCGGAGCCTTCGTCGGGCGCATGAGTCAACAGCGGCAAGGCTGGTTTGATCAATTGGTTCAGTCGGATGATGTAGAGATGCGCTTTAATCGTATTTTCTTCACTCAGGGTGATTCTCGAGAGCCTGAGCTGGCCGGTATTCGAGGTGCCGCGATGGGGTCGTTGCTTACCTTGGTCATTACCATTGGACTGTCTTTTCCTATTGGGGTAGCCGCAGCGGTCTATCTGGAAGAGTTTGCACCTCGTAATCGCTGGACTGACCTGATCGAGGTGAATATCAATAATCTCGCTGCGGTGCCTTCAATTATTTTTGGGCTGCTGGGGCTGGCGATTTTTATCAATTTTTTCCATGTGCCGCGTTCGGTGCCCCTGGTGGGTGGCTTGGTGCTGACACTGATGACATTGCCGACCATTATTATTTCCAGCCGTGCGGCGATTAAGGCGGTGCCTCCTTCCATTCGGGATGCAGCTATCGCTGTGGGCGCATCACCGATGCAGGTAGTGTTGCACCATGTGTTGCCGTTGGCCATGCCAGGTATGATGACCGGTGCCATTATTGGTATGGCTCAGGCTTTGGGTGAGACGGCTCCGTTGCTGATGATCGGGATGGTGGCCTTTATTGTCGATGTCCCCGGAGGTTTTACCGATCCCTCTACGGTGTTGCCAGTACAGATTTTTTTGTGGGCAGACAGCCCTGAACGCGCTTTTATGGAAAAGACCTCGGCAGCCATTATGGTGTTGTTGGCGTTCCTGATTGTGATGAATACTCTGGCAGTGATACTGCGCAAAAAATTGGAACGCCGCTGGTAGCATAAGGACCAAAGTTGGTCGATATCATGGCTTGTTGGCAGTATTTGAGGTAAAAGTAGATGATAAATGTTCCAAAACCGTCGTTAAAACGGGGTGTAGCTGCAATGGATAATGCCCAATATCCGGATCAAGCAGTGGGCATGCCATTTGCCGATGATCATAAAATGAGCCTGCGAAACGTGGATATTTTTTATGGGGATAAGCAGGCCATCTTTGATGTGAAGGTCGATATCGCCCGGAACCAAGTGATTGCTATGATAGGCCCTTCTGGTTGTGGTAAATCCACGCTCCTGCGAAGTCTCAATCGAATGAATGATACGATTGAGAGCTGTAAGGTATCAGGTGAGCTGACATTGGATGGCGAAGATATTTATGCGTCCAAGATGGATCCGGTGGCATTGCGAGCCAGGGTTGGGATGGTATTTCAGAAGCCCAACCCCTTTCCCAAGACTATTTATGACAATGTAGCCTATGGCCCTCGCTTACACGGCCTAGCAAGTCGCCGTGCTGAGCTGGATGAAATTGTTGAGGTTGGCCTGACTCGTGCGGGTTTGTGGACGGAAGTAAAAGATCGTCTCGATCAGCCGGGGACAGGACTTTCTGGCGGTCAGCAGCAACGGCTGTGTATTGCCCGTGCTATCGCAATCAGTCCCGAAGTGATTTTGATGGATGAGCCCTGCTCGGCTCTCGACCCTATTGCAACGGCAAAAATTGAAGAGTTAATTACAGAGCTGTCTCAGAATTACACCATTGCCATTGTGACTCACTCGATGCAGCAGGCTGCACGAGTTTCCCATCGAACAGCCTATTTTCACCTGGGCCATCTGATCGAGGTGAATGAAACAGAAAAGGTATTTACCGCACCGGAGCATGAATTAACCGAAGCCTATATTACGGGCCGTTTCGGTTAAAGGTGCTATTAGCAAAGTTATTAGTAGGAGTGGCCAGTGGATAAGTTACAGCTTGATCAACACATCTCGAAGCAATTCAACGAAGACCTGGAAGACATCAAGACCAGTATGTTGGAAATGGGTGGCTTGGTAGAAAAGCAGGTGGGAGATGCGATAAAAGCGCTGGAAGATGCAGATAGTGGCTTGGCGGACCGGGTAATTGCGGCAGAGTCGCGGATTGATAAGATGGAAATGGATATCGATGAAACCTGCATCACACTGATTGCTCGGCGTCAGCCAGCCGCCAGTGACTTGCGTCTGGTGATTGCCGTGACCAAAACCATCCGCGACCTAGAGCGTATTGGCGATGAGGCTCAGAAAGTTGCCAAGATGGCAATCAAGTTGTCAGAGGAAGGAGATTCTCTGCGTGGCTATATAGAAGTGCGGCATATTGGTAACTGCGTAAAAAAAATGCTCAATGATGCGCTGGATGCTTTTTCTCGGTTTGATGCAGAAGCGGCTATCGCTACCATGAAGGATGATAGTCAGGTCGACTTGGATTATAAAACAGCACTGCGAGAAATGATTACCTATATGATGGAAGACCCCCGCAGTATTTCTCGTTCCATGAACATTCTATGGGCGCTCAAGTCGTTAGAGCGAGTGGGCGACCACGCCCAAAATATCTGCGAGCAAGTGGTTTACTTGGTGCGGGGACAGGATATTCGTCGTAAACAACTAGAGTAGTCTTTAGCGGCATTGCCACCTTAATAGTGGCGTTTTAAAAAACCGAATGATAATTTCGGTTTTTTTGTGTCGGGAGACCGCTTAAACTCGGCTGGCTAATCGAAATCCGGTTAATCATTACGTAAAAGGGAGCCTCCTAGGTGAAAGAGCTGTTTGAAAAAAATGTAGCTTGGGCGCAGAGCGTCAAAGAGAGCGATCCCACCTTTTTTGAGAAACTCTCCAAGCAGCAGGCACCCGAATACCTGTGGATTGGCTGCTCTGATAGCCGAGTTCCTGCAAATGAAATTGTTGGGCTCATGCCCGGTGAGCTGTTTGTTCATCGCAACGTGGCTAACATGGTGGTACATACTGACCTCAATTGCCTGTCAGTGATGCAGTACGCGGTGGAATACCTCAAAGTGAAACACGTCATTGTCTGCGGTCACTACGGTTGTGGTGGAGTGAGAGCGTCAGTAGAAAGAAAG
This sequence comes from Porticoccus sp., assembly GCA_047635115.1. Lineage (GTDB taxonomy): Bacteria > Pseudomonadota > Gammaproteobacteria > Pseudomonadales > Porticoccaceae > Porticoccus. The sequence goes on from JBLIJA010000029.1 coordinate 8,093, forward strand.
AGGTTAGGCCTCATTGATAACTGGCTGCTCAATGTTCAGGATGTTCAGTACATTCACCGAGCCTACCTATCTGAAGGCCAGGATAGGACTGAGGCGGTCAATCATGTCTGTGAGCTCAACGTGGCTGAGCAGGTGATTAATGTTTGCAAGACTAATATTATCAAAGATGCATGGGCCGGAGGTCAGGACCTGACGATTCACGGCTGGATATACAGTATTGCCGATGGGTTGTTAAAGGATTTGGGGGTGAATATTAATTGTCTTGAAGACATGCGTCCCAAGTATCACGCAGCTGTGAAAGAGATTAATAAACGTTATGTGTAGGCCTCGCTAGTGACGGATTCCAGTGGGATTATTCGCTTAGCTATTCAGGGGCAAGTTGCTTGGATCACGCTGGATAATCCATCAAAGCATAACTCGTTAGGTGCAGAGGATATTGAGCTTTTTATTTCACACCTTGAATCTGTTGAGGAAAGGCAAGAAATACGGGTGTTGGTGGTGACCGGCAGTGGTGATAAAACATTTTGTGCCGGGGCTTCACTGACTCAGATGTCGAGCGGAGATTTGAGTGGTGAACAATTTCAGGTTCTTACAGACAAACTAGCGGCTATGCCGATTCCTACCATCTGCGCATTGAATGGCAGCGCGTATGGGGGTGGTGCTGAAATTGGTTTATGTTGCGATATCCGAATTGGGGTAAAGGGCATGACATTGCTTGTGCCTGCAGCACGCTTTGGTCTTTGCTACCCACTAAACGGTATACAGCGTTACGTCCATCGTCTAGGTGTCAGTACAGCAAAGCGGTTGCTTATGGCGGCCGAAACATTAGATGAAGAAGCCCTGTTATCACTGGGCTACCTGACCCACCTAGTTAAGCGGGACGAATTAGTTGAGGCAGCAGAACAAATGGCTGACTCCATCAGCAAGCTTGCTCCTCTTGCGGTTACCTCCATGAAAAAAATCTGTGATCAAATTGTTGAAGGCTCACTGTGTGAACAGGAGGTGCTAGAGATCATTCAGCAATGCCGTGAGTCGGAGGATCTTCAGGAGGGGCTTAATGCCGCCCGCGAAAAACGTCAGCCGGTCTTTGTGGGCATTAGGAGTAACGCGTCAGCTGAATTACTCGGGAACCTGCACTGAGACGATCTTTGCTCGATATATTGAGGCTTCAGCCGCTTCCTTAAAGGGTTCTATACGAGTTTTGATGGTAGCTTTCTGTCCCGGTGCCAGCTCTTGTGGGCCGTTGAGGCTAGAGCTGCTTTGTACCATATAAGCATTGGCCATTTCGGCGAGCTGTAACTTCACGGAGGTTACCGTCACAGGGCTGTTGTTTTGAACCACGATTCTCAAATAGCCGTCATCACCTACATAAATTTTGCTAACGATATATTTATGGGGTGATGTGGCTAATTCCAAAACGGCTAGGCGACCCTGGGCTTTTTTCGCAAGCTCATCGTTACCTTGAGCCGCAGTTTGGAAATAGCGAGTCGCCGTTTGTTTATCACCATTTTCCAACGCTATTTCTCCGAGGTAGTAGCTAGCTGGAGGAGTGGGAAGTAATTTATAGCTTTTTTGCAGATCTGCTTTCGCGCCAGCTTTATTGTTTAGGTGAAAGCGAGCCAGCCCGCGATACAGGTAAGGGCTAAACAAATCCGGATTTTTCTGAATAGCCGTAGTGAAGGCCTTTTCTGCATTCGTGGTGTTTTTCTTCATCTCCCAGGTGTGGCCACGCAATTCCCAAAAAGAGCTTTCGTTGGGCTGAATTTTGATAGCTTTGTCGAGCTGTGCCATTGCGGTCGCTGTATCTTTGGCATTCAGTGCTTTGATGGCCGCGGCTTCAGCATCATAGGCCGGTTTATCACGTATCAACTGGGCTATTTTTTGTTGGTAGCGATTTCGGTTAGTGACGCCCTTTGGCAAGCTGGCTGCTTTTAGGCGGTTAGCGTCCACACGCTCTTGGGATGGTGGGTGGCTAGCAAACATGCCACTGATAAAATCTTGCTGGCGGCCTTCGCTTAATTTTACAAACGTTTGCTGCACTTTGACAGCGCCATAAGGGTCATAACCGGCCTTCGCGAGATAATCTATACCATAATAATCAGCTTCCAGTTCATCATCTCTTCCATATTTAGCCATCCAGGCAGCGGCGCCCATTTGTGCCATTTGCGACCCAGTTTCCCCGAGGCCATAAGTACTGCCAACGGCTCCAAGAGCCGCAGCGCCGATACCAATGAAGGTACTTCGCGTCATTTGCGCGGCACTGTGACGTGCGGCAGCATGGACAATTTCATGGCCTAGTACTGAGGCAAGTTCGGATTCATCCTCTAGGTGAAGCAATAGGCCGCGGTTGACGGCAATTTTTCCGCCCGGCAGCGCCCAGGCGTTGGGCATGGAATTATTGAGGACGACGAATTCATAGGGAAGGCCGGGTCGATCACTCACTGCAGCTATTTTGTTACCCACTTCTCTGATATAAGGTTGCAGGTCTGGGTCGATATAGTAGCGGCCTCCCTGGGATTGCTGTGAGGGGCCATAATTAGCGGAGCCTAGTGCGACTTCCTGTTCAGCAGATACCAGGGAGAATTCTCTTTCTCCGGTGACCGGGTTTACCGAGCAGCCAGCGAGAGCAGTGGCCAGTGTGGTAATGACAAGAAAAAGTTTAAAACCCCGGTACATAGCAAATCCCTTCTGGCTGGTTGTGGTGAACGAGTATAATGAACGATATGTTTGTGTAAACGGTTTAACCCCTGATTGGATGACTTATGTTAATCGTAATCTCTCCCGCGAAAACACTGGACTATGAAACCCCCGCCACTACAGCGAGTAACACCCTGCCGGATTATCTGGGTGATTCTGCCGAGTTGATTACACAGTTGAGAACACTGTCGCCGCCGGAAGTTTCTAATTTGATGGGAATCAGCGCCAAACTGGGTGATCTTAATTTTGGTCGTTTTCTCAACTGGCAGTCTGAGTTCACTCCGGGCAATGCGAAGCAGTCGCTGCTGGCCTTTAAGGGAGACGTATATACCGGATTGGATGCAGAGAGCCTTTCGGAGGAGCAATTACAGTGGACACAGAATCACCTGCGGATTTTGTCGGGTCTTTATGGGTTATTACGGCCACTGGATTTAATGCAGCCTTATCGACTCGAAATGGGCACCAAGTTGGCTAACAGCCGGGGTGCAAATTTGTATGAATTCTGGGGCAATAAAATTACAGAAGGTTTAAATAAAGAAATCAAAAAGCAGAAGACTGAGCTGTTGATTAATTTGGCCTCCAATGAATATTTTAAAGCCGTCAAACCGGGCAAGCTAAACGCAGATATTGTTACTCCTGTGTTCAAGGACTGGAAAAACGAAAAATATAAAATAATTAGCTTCTACGCTAAAAAAGCGCGGGGTTTAATGAGCCGCTATATCATCGAATATCAGATTGAAGACCCCGAGCAACTCAAACAGTTTAACTTGGGAGGATATGCCTATCAGTCGGCCATGTCATCTTCTCGTGAATGGGTGTTTGCTCGCGAAGGCGCGGAATAGCAGGAGCCCACATGATGATACAAAAACCCTTTTCCCAAGCCTGCGAGAATAATCAGAAACCCATTCTGGAAGTATTGCTTCGGGTGTTTGCCGATCGTAACCAGCTTTTGGAAATTGGTAGTGGCACGGGACAGCATGCAGTTTACTGTGCGCCCCGGTTACCACATTTAATATGGCAAACTGCTGACCTTGAGGCTAACCACCTAGGAATCAATGCTTGGTTGGATGACTGCCCCGCAGAAAATCTCCGTCGCCCTATTCTTCTCAATGCAAATCATTCATCCTGGTCTGTGGATAATGTGGATGCCGTATTCACCGCCAATACTTGTCATATTATGGCGTGGGAATCGGTGGTAAATCTATTCGCTGGGCTAGACACAATTCTGGTTCCAGGTGCCATGGTCGCCATCTATGGACCATTTAACTACAGCGGTCAGTTTACCAGTGATAGCAATGCCCGGTTCGACCTGCGATTAAAGCAACAAGTACTGCATCAAGGTATTCGCGATTTTGAGGCAGTAAACTGTATTGCAGAAAAAATTGGATTAGAATTGGCAGAGGACAACTCAATGCCAGCAAATAACAGGTTGCTCGTATGGAAAAAAATGTAGTCTCGTCTTAAAAGTCCCGCCACTGATACAGCTATTAGTGGTAGGGCTGGTGATGTGGTTGGTTACCCGTTTTCTGGATACGGGGGAGACCTACTCCACCTGCCAGGGATTACTGCTGATATTATTCCTTGCGGCTGGGTTGGCCATTAGCTGTGTGGCAATTATTACTATGTATAAACTAGACACAACTATTGACCCTCGAGACCCAAGCAAAGTTATAAGATTGGTCACCGTAGGGATATTTAATTGTTCTCGAAATCTGATTTACTTGGGTTTGTTCGTCATACTTGTCGCTTGGAATATCCACCTTTACAGCCTTTACGCTAGTGTAGGCTTACCCTTGTTTATCTCGTCGGTGACTAAACTTCAAGTTATTCCTGAAAAGCAACAAATGGGTGCAAAGTTTGGTATCGATTATTTTAGTTATTGCGAAAAGGTCAGGCGCTGGCTTTAAATTGTGAGGGTGATTTGATGTGCTGAGGTCAGCTCATTTCTTCAGTAACTGATCAAACATCACCGTTGTTTGGGTTAGCGGCGCTATTCATGTCATGAGTTTCGTAGTCTGGGATTATTTTCTACACTGTTAGATAATATTTTGAGGCACAGAAAAAATAAAATATCAAAATTTACCTTACTAGTTTCATCCTTTGATCAGACAAAATACTTTATGGAGAATGGCTGTAGTATAGAAAAAACTGAATGTGCAAAACATCAAATTGCTTCTGGAATGAGCATACCGATTTAGCGTCAATACATTTAATTTTAGTATGAAACGAGGCCACATCTTTAGGCTTTATATTACGTTTCGTTTCATATTTTACTCACCTTAAAATTTAATATTAGCGAACAATAGGCGTGACCTTTAAGCCTTCTAGGCTCAAGTTGAACATGAGCCCTTTGTTGGAAAAAATAAATCCAACAATAGGTTGTTGAATGGTATGTGTATCAATTTCCCCGCCGGCACCAATCGTTGCAATGGCAACGCTGCCATCAACACCCGCTTCCCAGCCATCGCTGTTTTGAAATTGCTTCAGCGCTGTATTTGTCATAAACAAAATAATTTGCGATTTCGTCTGGGCACCCAGTTGGAAGCCAATAGAGGCAGCAGCAGTACTGTAATAACCCGCGGTGGAGCCGCCCACTTTTAGTACGCCTTCACCATATTCACCGCCAATGCCGATACCTGCTTTGTAGACTTTGGGGGAAGATCAGCATGCCTTTGGTCTGAGCGGCGAGTTTGGTCCCGGCAGTTGTTTCTTTGTGAAATTGCTTCAGGGCATCTTCTACATACAGATCTATTTCTACTTTGCTGGCAGCTTGAGCTGATGCAGCCAGCATAATTTGGGCTGCGAGTGCTACTGCAGAAAATTTGAGCAGGTGGGGCCATGTGTAGGCTTTCATGATAGGTGTCTTTTTAGGCAGGTTGTTTGCAGCGTAGCAGTATAAGTTACTGCTTATCGGATCGGTATGGCAATTGTTGTTTTGCTTCCAGTATATAGTGCGTTATGTGTTTTTTTTCCTGGGTTAGGAAGCGGCTTATGGCCGCTGAAAACTCCGGGTGTTTGATCCAGTGTAGTGAGCAGGTTTCCACAGGAACAAAACCCCGTTTGATTTTGTGCTCCCCTTGGGCGCCGGCATCAAAACGCGAAAGTCCTAGCTCAATGGCGAATTCGACACCCTGGTAGTAGCAGAGCTCAAAGTGCAGGGAGTCACACTCACGAATACACCCCCAATAGCGGCCATAGAGGGTCTGGCTGTCGTAAAAAAATAGGGCAGCAGCTATTTTGTTGCCGTCCTCGTCCTGAGCAACGGCCATCATCAGCTGGTCGCACATCACTTGACCGAGTTGTTGGAAGAACTCCTGAGTCAGGTAGCCACCGGTACCGTTGCGTTTCAAATAGGTACGTTGATAAATCAAATAGAAGAATTCCCACCAGTCTGGGGTAATGTTTTCACTCGTGAGTCGCTGAATGTGCAGATTCTGTTGGGCCACAGAACGGCGTTCTCTGTGCAGATTTTTTCTCTTTCTTGAGGAAAACGTGCCGGTAAAATCGTTAAAATCACCATAGTTGTCATTGATCCAGTGATATTGGACGCCAGTTCGCCGCATAATCTCTAACCCGTTCATGGCGGTGGTGAGTTGTTGATCGGGAAACAGCAGGTGCCAACTGGAAGCTTCGTGGTGCTCGGTTATTTCCTGAATGGTATTGAGTAAACTCGGAAGTACATCCGATGGGCTTATTTCCGATGCCAGTCCTAATCGAGGACCTGTGGCCGGGGTAAAGGGCACAGCGGTTAGTAGCTTGGGGTAATAGGCGATGCCATGGTTTTGGTAGGCTTCGGCCCAGGACCAGTCAAACACATATTCACCCCATGAGTGATTTTTCAGGTAGAGCGGTAAAGCTGCAACGAGTTCTCCGTCCTGCTCCAGCAATAAATGCTTTGGCTCCCAGCCCGTTTCAGCACAGACACTACCGGAGGACTCTAGCAGCGACAAAAAGCGGTGTTGTAGAAACGGATAGTCGTCTGAAAATAGCCCGTCCCATTGAGTTGGGGAGCATTCGTCAATGGATTGGAGTATCCGAATTTTTATGATGGTGCCTTTTTAGGTAGCTTGTCTTGTTTTAGATCGTTTTTCTTGAAGGTGTTTCGGTCTCTTCTCAGTATGGCGTTCTTGTCGATAGAAGGGAAAGGGAAGTACGATGTCTAGAATCTAACTGTGGTTTCTAGGACGATATGAGTATCGGAAAACGACAGCTAAAGCGGCTGCCCTTGCTAAGGGTGCCGCTGATGCTAAGGGTGCCACCGTGATGCATTAGCACATGTTTGACGATAGCGAGGCCCAAACCGGTGCCTCCGGTGGAGGATGCGCGGCTTTGATCTACTCGGTAAAAGCGTTCGGTAAGGCGAGAGATATGTTTTGGGTCGATGCCGTTGCCATCATCAGAAATGTCGATGAAGTTGACGTTATCGGTAGCATAACTCTTAATCTGGATGGTAGTTCCGGCAGGGTTATGCTTGATAGCATTGAAAATAAGGTTGGAGAAGGCGCTGTAGAGTTCTTTTATTTCGCCATTGAGAACTATGCCTTCGGCACATTCTAGTATTATTGTGTGGCTGTCAGCAGCGATTATGCGTGCATCGCTTGCTATTTGTTGTAGTAGCGGTGCTATCTGAACCGGTGTGCTGGATACAGGCGCTCGGGTGGAGTCCAGTTTGGATAGCATCACCAAGTCATGGGCCAACGCACTCATCCGCTCGGTTTGCTGTTGCATTTGATCAAGCGCTTTTTTCCAGTGGCCCGGACGGTCTGCGGCATCGTCTTGATAGGCGTCTTGAAGGGTTTCAATATAGCCGGTCAGGACGGTAAGCGGGGTGCGCAGTTCGTGGGATATATTGGCCACAAAGTCTTGACGCATTTGTTCTAGATTACGCAGCCGGGTGATGTCTTGCACTACCACAATCACATCGCCATCACCGAATTCGGCCGCAGTAAATAATAGCGTTTTAGTCGGATTTTCCGGGGAGGCGAGTTCCAGCGCCGGGCCCAGTTTCTTGCTTTGAATAAAGTTTACAAACCGGGGGTCGCGAATCAGATTGATAATGGGCTGTTCGTGGTCACTTTTTTTCAGACCCAATAGTTTCTCTGCGGCGGGGTTCGACCACTCAAGTACTCGGTCAGCTGAAAGTGTGAGAATGCCATCTGTCAGGGCAGAGGTAATGTTGCGGACCCGTGCCGATAGGTTTTTACGACTTTCCTTGGCACGTTCGTTACGCTTTTGCATGCGATAGAGAGAATCACCCATATCGCCCCATACGCCACTGGCCTCCGGAGGTATTCCGGTGCAGCCCTGATCAAGCCAGTCATATAATTTTGAGATGTGGAAGAAGGTCCATAGCATGTACAGGCAGCCACCCACCAGCAGGGTGACTAGCAGGTAGCCATTTAGAAACCCGAAAATGAGCAGAAATAAAGTGAGCAGAATAATCTGCTGTATTTCTGCTTGAAGCCCTCGATGCAAGTAGCTGATTCCTATTCTTCAACGACTTTAGCGGAGAAGCGGTAACCCGCGCCCCGGACAGTCTGAATGAAGCGGTCGTGGCCTTCAAGTGATATTGCTTTGCGCAGACGACGGATGTGTACATCCACCGTACGCTCATCCACGTAAACGTTGCCACCCCAGACGTGATCGAGGAATTGGCTGCGGGAATAAACACGTTCTTGGTGGGTGAGAAAAAAGCGCAGGAGTCGAAATTCGGTGGGCCCCATCGTGATGGGTTGATCCGCAATGGTGACTCGGTGGCTGGTCGGGTCAAATCGGAGCTGACCAACTTCAATCGGTTCTTGTGGCAGCTCAGATTCGGCGCGTCGTAATACGGCATTGATACGAGCAATAAGTGCTCTGGGTGAAAACGGCTTGGTAATAAAGTCGTTTGCGCCCACTTCAAGCCCTTGAATCATATTGTCTTCGGAAGCTTTGGCCGTCAGCATGATCACGGGAATGGTGTTGGTCAGTTCATCCCGTTGAAGCCTGCGGATCAGTTCTATACCACTGGTTCCAGGCATCATCCAGTCCAGCAAGACCAGATCGGGTTGTTCGTCGATGATCA
>JBLIJA010000030.1:0-16689 GCA_047635115.1 Porticoccus sp.
TGCCACAACCGAACGCCGGCAATAAACAACATCCCCAAGACGGTGCCACTCATTACCACAGCAGAACCAAAGTCCGGCTCCAGCAGCAACAGAAAGATCATCACACTCAGCACCGCGACCGGCTTCATAAAACCCTGCCACTGCTCTCGCATATGGCGCTGATGACGCTCCAAGTAACCGGCCATAAAAAGAATCACCACAAACTTGGCCACCTCGGACACCTGAAGATTAATCGGACCCACTGGAATCCAGCGCTGGCTACCGTTGACCTTGCGGCCAATACCTGGAATCAACACCGCAATCAACATTAGCAGTGTGATCAGCATCAGCGGCACGCCATAGCGGCACCAAATTCTTGAGGGAACGCTGAGAAATACAATGGCAACCGTGAGACTCATTGCCAGAAACATCAAATGCCGCTTAAGATAAAAGAATCCGTCACCGTAGCTATGCTCAGCAAAGCTGATAGAGGCGGAACTGATCATCACTAACCCAATGGTGGCTATAGCCAAAGTGGCTAACAACAGTGAACGATCAAGGCCTTCAGCAAAACCCGAGAAATGAGACCGCTTTAGAGATAGCGTTGTCATCGCAATCCCTCCACTACGCTCATAAACTGACCACCACGATCTTCAAAACTACAGAACATGTCAAAACTGGCACAGGCCGGAGACAACAATACGACATCACCAGCTTCAGCAATTTTTTGAGCAGTTTCCACGGCACTCTGCAAGTTGGTGGCATAAATAGTGGGCACCCTGTCACCCACCGCATCGCCAATAGCAGGCGCATCTTCGCCCAGCAGCACCAACTGCTTCACCGAACCCATTAACGCCTTGGCAAATGGCGTGAAATCCTGCCCCTTGCCCTGGCCACCGGCAATCAAAATCAGATTCTGCTCTCCTGACAGCCCAGAAATCGCGGCCAACGTGGCGCCCACATTGGTTGCCTTCGAATCATTAATATAGGTAACACCCGCCAAACTTTTTACTGCCTGACAACGATGCGGCAACCCCTTAAACTCTCGCAACACCTTCAACATTTCAGCCATAGGCAACCCCGCAGCCGAACCCAGCGCCAATGCTGCTAACGCATTACGCGTATTGTGACGTCCCTTAATACCAAGCTCTGATTCAGGCATCAATCGATCAAACTGATAGGACAACCAGGGCTCCCCATCCTGGTCTAGCAGCCCAAAACCGCCAAAATCGGGTCTATCAAGGCCAAAGCTCCACTGCTTTACCTTGTCACTCACCAGAGGCACACTTAGCTTGTCTTCTCGGTTAACAACGATCTGTCTAGCGCCGTTGAAAATTCGATGTTTGGCCTGGTGATAATCGAGCAGGCTACGGTAACGATCCATATGGTCTGGACTCATATTCAACACTGTCGCTACCTCGGCATTTAGCCCAGATACCGACTCGAGCTGGAAGCTAGAGAGCTCCAAAACATACAATTCTTTATCTTCATCCAACAGTGCCAGAGCTGGCATTCCAAGGTTGCCGCCCACCCCGACGGGCACGCCGGCGGCAGCACACATCTCACCCAACAGGGTCGTTACTGTGCTTTTTCCATTTGAGCCGGTAATAGCAACAATCCGGGCATGTGCAGTCCGGGCAAACAGTTCAATATCACTGATCACCGGCACACCCGACAAAAGAGCTGCTTGAATGGCCGGATTTTCGCGAGACAACCCAGGACTGAGAATAATTTCATCAGCTCCATCGAAACTGCTCACCAGAAACTCACCCAGAACCACCGATACCTCTGGCAACTCAGCTTTTAATTTATCAAGACAGGGAGGCTTCTGACGAGTATCAAACATCACAAAACGCTCACCCATTTTCGACAAATGACGAGCCACAGACAAACCAGTGGTGCCGATACCGACCACTACCTTTAGTTTGCTACTGGCTATCAATTGTGTCATTGCCACTCTCTATACAACCCCACCGATTATCGTTCACTGCCTTCCCGCAGCTTCCTTAAATCAACAACTTTATTATCTCAACTTCAACGTCGCTAAACCAAACAGAACCAATATCACGGTGATAATCCAGAACCGCACAATTACTCGCGGCTCGGGCCAACCTTTTAATTCAAAATGGTGATGGATGGGCGCCATGCGAAACACTCGGCGGCCCGTCAACTTGAAGGAAGCCACCTGAATAATTACCGAGACCGTTTCGAGCACAAACACACCGCTCATAATGAAAAATACAATTTCGTGACGGACGATAACCGCGATCACACCCAACGCAGCACCCAATGCCAGCGCACCTACATCGCCCATAAAAACTTGAGCCGGATAGGTGTTAAACCACAAAAAACCAAGACCAGCACCGCCCAAAGCAGCACAAAATACACCCAGCTCACCCGCTCCCTCGACGTAGGGAATATGCAGGTAATCGGCAAACTGGACATTGCCCACAAGGTAAGCAATAACCCCGAGGGCCCCGCCCACCAATACCGTCGGCATAATGGCTAACCCATCTAGGCCATCAGTTAGATTTACAGCATTACTACTGCCAACAATGACCAAGTAAGCAAGCACCACATAGAAAACACCCAAGGGCATCGCTACTTCTTTGAAAAAGGGCACAATCAACTCGTTTTCAGCGCCACTACTTCCGCTCTGATAAAGAAAGATCGCGGCACTCAACCCAGTGGCAGACTGCCAAAAATATTTCCACCTAGCAGGCAAACCCCGTGAATTTTTTTCCACCACTTTTCGGTAATCATCCACCCAACCAACAACCCCAAACGCAAGGGTCACTGCCAGCACTACCCAGACATAGTGATTCGACAAATCTGACCAGAGTAGCGTGCTCGCAAAAATCGACATCAGAATCAACGCCCCACCCATAGTAGGAGTGCCCGATTTACTGAGGTGACTCTGCGGACCATCAGTGCGAATCGACTGTCCAATCTGGAGATGATTAAGGCGTCTAATCATGGCCGGCCCAAACACCAGGGAAAGCCCCAGCGAGGTTAGAACACCCAAAATAGCCCTAAAGGTTAGATATTTCACTACGCCAAAAGCGGTAAAATATTGCACTAGATAATCGGACAACCAAAGCAACATAACTACTGCTCTCCCGATTTTATTATCTTCTGCACAATGCCTTCCATGACCATGAACCGTGACCCTTTCACCAAAACCGCAGTATCCGAATCTAGCAATGCCGCAAGGTGGTCGGTAAGCATTTTTTTACTCTCGAAATGCTTAGCCCTCTCGCCAAATTCGCGTGTAGCATTGGCACAGAGCGGGCCGACAGCCAACAAGATATCGACACCTTGCTCAGCCGCGTAGCGCCCTACATCCGCATGTAACTGAGCCTCGTTTTCCCCCAACTCACCCATATCCCCCAACACCAAAATTCGTCGGCCCTTAAAATTCATCAGTGTATTAATGGCTGCTTTTACAGAACCCGGGTTGGCGTTATAGGTGTCATCGATAACAGAAGTACCATTTGCTAACTGTTTCCAACTCAAGCGACCGGACATTGGCTGCAGTTTATTCAGCCCAACAGAGATCGCCCTTAGCTCAGCGCCAACAGCATGCGCACAGGCAGCTGCTGCCAGAGCATTTCCCACGTTATGCACGCCACTCAAAGACAATCTGACCGCGGCTTCACCATCTGGCGTGACAAGCACAAAGACATGGCAACCGAAATCATCTGCAACTACCTCTTTGGCATAAAAATCTGCACGGGTATCCGCTATAGAATAAGTCAACACTCTAGCTCGAGATGACACTCTCCATTGCTCAGAATAGGGCTCATCCAGATTGATAACAGCCACACCCTGGTCGGAAACACCCAGATAAATTTCGCCCTTGGCTTTGGCTACGCCATCTATACTTCCAAAACCAACCATGTGAGCAGGCAATACGTTACTCACCATCACTACATCGGGACGAGCCAAACCACATAGATACGCAATTTCACCTGAAGCACTAGCACCCATCTCAATAATCGCATAGCGATGCCCACGATGCAGACCTATAAGCGTCACCGGCACTCCAATTTGGTTATTCAAGTTCCCCTTGGTCGCCAGCACCTCGCCCGACTCACGAAGGATGACAGCTATCATTTCCTTAACCGTTGTTTTTCCACTGCTGCCAGTGACAGCTATCAATGGCCCCATAAAGGCCTGCCGATTGATCCTCGCGATTTGCCCCAACGCTTCTGTGGTATCAGGCACAACCCATTGAGGCACATTGATGTTTTTTACTGGGCGCTCAACAACCATCCCGCTTGCCTGGGTGGCCACACGAGGCAAAAACTGATGCGCATCAAATCGGTCACCCTTTAGCGCGATAAAGAGCTGGCCTTCAGCAAGCTGACGACTGTCTGTAGATACAGATTTGAAGTGGCAGTCTGGATACATCAAAGTGCCCCCATATGCCTGCGCTACCTGAGAAAGGATCAACTCTTGTATCATCGCAACCATCCACGCTGGCACAATGCCAATCGGGCCTGCACTTGATCACTAAATGGCAAACGCTCGGCACCAAACAGCTGATAGCCCTCATGCCCCTTTCCTGCAATCAACACAATATCGTCATCACCCGCTTCATTAACCGCTGTGCGGATTGCCTCAGCCCTATCCAAACACGTGACCACTTCAGTCGAATCCTCGACCAACCCTTCACGAATATCAGCGGCGATACGCTCCGGCACATCGTTACGAGGATTGTCATTGGTGATGACAACACGATCGGCATAGCGACCAGCAATACGACCCATCTGAGGTCGCTTGCCACGATCACGATCGCCACCACAACCAAATACACACCACAGCTGACCAGCGCAGTGCTCGCGCAATGTAACGAGAACCTTTTCAAGTGCATCGGGTGTGTGCGCATAATCTACGACCACTTGAGGGCCGACACCAGTTGCCACCAACTCCATACGTCCCGGAACTGACTGCAAGCGTGGTAGAATCTTTAACAGATCATCTAGCGGCACACCCTGAAGACATGCCGCGCCAATCACCGCCAGCAGATTTTGTAAATTAAACTTCCCCAACAGCAGACTATTGATCTCACCCGCCCCCCAAGGCGTTGTCACTTTGGCACTAATACCCGACGCTGAAAGCAGGATGTCGCTGGCATAGATAGAAGCATTGGGATTAACCAAGGAATAACCGCAAACATTGACAGATTGCGGTAACTTCAGTGCAATCTCTGCACCGACAGGGTCATCTACATTAATCATCGCATTGATCAAATCAGGCGTAGCAAACAATCGCATCTTGGCCTCGGCATAGCTAACCAAGTCACCGTGGTAATCCAAATGGTCGCGACTCAAGTTGGTAAAGACCACTGTATGGAATGACAAGCCCTCCACCCTGAATTGATCCAAACTGTGGGAGGACACCTCCATTGCCACATGATCAATACCATTAGCTACGAATCCAGCCAGCAAGGCCTGAGTGGCAATGGCGTCGGGGGTCGTCATCCCTGTATCGGTCATTTTGGAGCTGCCGTTCGACACAACACCGTAACCAAGCGTACCAACCGCACCCGCAGGCACACCCACCAGACTGAAAACCTGCGCCAATAGTTGACTGCACGTGGTCTTTCCGTTGGTTCCAGTAATACCTGTCAGGAATAGCTTCTCAGAGGGATCATCGTAAAAACGTCCCGCGAGAGCGCTTAACGTCTGATTGAGGTCGTTAATAGCGACCACACTATAATCGTTCTCACCATCAAAGCCTTCGGCCTCAGCCAACACCGCCGCTGCACCATTCGCTAGCGCTTGATCAATGTATTGACGACCGTCCTGGGCGACCCCAGGGACAGCAATAAAGATTTCACCTTGCTTTACTAAACGGCTATCCAGACACAATCCCACCACAGGCAATTCTGCCAGCGCCTGCGATAAGGCTACGCTCGGCAGCAACTGCTTCAACGTACAATCAACCGGACTACGGGGCGAACTCATCACGTAGCACCTCCGGGCTTACCCTGACCAAGCGTCACGACCTGCTTCACACTTTTGATCTTCGGGGCAATTTTTAACATTCTCAACGCGTCCGCAGTAACACTAGCAAACACTGGCGCAGCGATTTCACCACCAAAATATTTTTCACCCCGAGGGTCATTAATAATCACCACAGTGACCAGCCTAGGATTGTCAGCAGGAACCATGCCCGCAAATAAAGCTACGTAACGATTTTTTTCATAGCCCGACTTGCCCACTTTATGGACGGTCCCTGTCTTACCTGCCACCTCATAGGATGGAATGGCGGCACGCGTTGCCGTACCGCCGGCAAGCGTTACATGGCTCATCATTTCTCGAAGCCTTGCCACCAACCTCGCGTCAACAACTTGCTCACCCTCAGGAATACCATCTGTTTTCAGCAGAGATACCGGCTTCTTCAGGCCATCATTGGCCAATACTGCATAGGCCTGAGCCAACTGCAGCGCCGAAGCCGAGAGCCCATGCCCAAAAGCAAAATTAGCACGTTCAACGGGCGTCCAGCGCCTGTGCTCTGGCAGACTCCCCGGGCTCTCACCCGGGAATCCCGTTCCCGGACTTTGCCCCAGCCCCATTCGGGCAAACATATCTCGTATATGACTAGGCTCCAGCTTAAGCGCAATTTTTGTGGTTCCAACCTGACTCGATTTCACCAGTAACGCGGTTAGATCAATGAGCCCATAGTTTCGATGATCGAAAAAGGTTTTTCTGCCCACTCTGATGGACCCAGGGTTTGTGTCAATTATCGTCTCAGGAACATATTCCCCACTTTCCAATGCCGCTAAGACCGTCAACGGCTTCATAGTGGAACCGGGCTCGACCAAGTCTGTTATGGCACGGTTACGCAATGCATCTGAATTGAGCTGACTGCGATCATTGGGGTTGTAGGAGGGTTGGTTGGCCATCGCCAGAATCTCTCCAGTCTGCACATCCAGCATCACCACCGATCCTGAAGCAGCCTGATGCTTTGCTACGGCTGCTTTTAATTCACGGTAAGCAGTATATTGCAGCCTCAGATCAATACTAAGCGTCAAGTTTTTCCCAGGCTTTTCGCTCCGTACCAACGTCAAATCTTTAATAACTCGACCCTTCAGATCTTTCAGAACTTTTTTGGCGCCAGGTACGCCAGTGAGCCGCTCATCAAATGCTAGCTCCATACCCTCTTGACCACGATCGTCGATACTCGTGAAACCGACCAACTGGGAGGTTACCTCTCCCGCCGGATAAAACCGCTTGTACTCACCCTGACCATAAACACCCGGAATCTCCAGACGGAGCACGTCCTCTGCCTGGTCTGGTGTTACCTGACGAGCAAGGTACATAAATTCCTTTCCGGCATACCGCTTCAGCCTCTGCCGCAACTCGCCACGGCTCACTGACAGCTTTTTGGCCAACTCAGAGAGGCCTTCTGAGCTGTCATCTATCATCTGAGGGTTTGCCCACAATGTGACTACTGGCGTACTTACCGCCAAAGGCTCTCCTCGGCTGTCAGTAATCACACCTCGGTAGGCAGGAATGGATTCGGTGCGAACCGTGCGAGCCTGACCTTGCCCCTGTAGAAACTGAAAACCCTTATCCACATCAGTCAAAACCTGAAGCCCAGCGATGTGCCAAAGCCCCGCTATTGGAAGCATGAATAGCACCGATACCAGCAGCAGATAACGCCAGCGGGAAATGGTCAATTTGTTCTGCTTCACACTCACCCTGCTCTCACTCCAAGCCCTTTATGGCCGGATCACAATAATCTCTTCAGCTCCAGGCACTCGCATCTGGAGGCGCCCTTTTGCTAACCGCTCTATACGACTTAACGATGCCCACGAACTCTGCTCCAACAGGTAACGACCCCATTCCACTTGAAAAGCATTCGCTTCCTGCTCAAGCTTGGACAGGTCGTTATAAAGCTGCCTACACAGGTGGCTGACATAAACCACGGACAGTGCTGATAAAATGACGGCCAACCACACCACCGACAACATCCAACCCGGCCCAGTTGCAGTCATCGCCCTGGTGCTCATGATTAAGCTACCTTCTCAGCCACACGCATCACCGCACTTCTGGCCCGCACATTCACTGACACCTCAGCCGCGCCGGGCTTAACCGCCTTGCCAATTGAACGCATCGGGCGAACAATGTCTTTCTCCATAACGGGAAACCCTTTTGGCAAAGGTTTACCGCGTTCCTGCTCCCGAATAAACCGCTTAACGATGCGATCCTCCAGGGAATGGAAACTAATTACCACCAAGCGGCCACCCACAGCCAACATACCAAGCACATCTGCCAACACGTTCTCAAGGTCTTCCAATTCCCGATTAATAAAAATTCTGATCCCTTGGAATGCCCTTGTGGCCGGATGTTTGCCTTTTTCCCACGCGGGGTTTGCCTCCTTTACTATGGAGGCCAACTGCGCAGTACGAGTAATAGGCTTTTCTTCGCGAGCTTCGACAATGGATCGAGCAATCCGTCGCGCGTATCGCTCCTCGCCGTAGTCTCTCAATACCCGCGAAATATCCTTTTCTTCTGCTATAGCAAGCCACTCAGCAGCACTGATGCCGTCATCAGGATTCATCCGCATATCCAGCGGCCCATCTCGCATAAAACTGAACCCCCGCTCAGGATCATCCAGCTGTGGTGACGAAACACCCAGATCCAGCAGCACCCCAACTACCCCGCCGGCTTTACCCCTTTCCGCTACTAGGGCAGCCATATCCGAAAAAGAAGCCTGAATAATCTCAAAACGCGGGTCTTGGGAAAATTTTTCCCCTGCCACAGCACAAGCTTCTGGGTCTTTGTCTACTGACACCAGCGAGCCAGACTCGTTTAATTTGGATAAAATCAGGGCTGAATGGCCTCCACGACCAAACGTACCATCCACATAAAAACCGCCAGGATCAGTGACAAGCACTTCTACTGCCTCATTGAGTAAAACGGTTTCATGTTCACCCTGTCCCGACATAGCTCCTGACCCCGGCATTACAATGAGAGGGACTGCATTTCTTCTGGGATCTCAAGATCACCACTGGTCGCTGCCAGCCAACCATCTCTTCCTGCATTCCAGTTTTCTTCGCTCCATAACTCAAAACGATGACGCTGCCCTACCAGCATCACTTTTTTCTCCAACTGTGCGTATTGGCGCAACTCTGGTGGAATCAAAATGCGTCCGCTGCTATCCAGCTCCATTTCGCGCGCATGGCCGATAAGAATTCGCTGCAGCTTGCGCGCCGCTGGGTTAAATGAAGGTAGCTCGGCGATCTGAGCTTCGACCTTCTCCCACTCATGAAGCGGGTAGATCAGCAGGCATTTATCCTGTATATCAATAGTGACCACAAGACAGCTGCCACTGGGGGGACTGAGGGCATCACGATACCGTGCAGGGATCGCCATGCGCCCCTTGGTATCCATGTTAATTTCGTTATTGCCTCTGAACAATGCTTTCACCCAACTTTATTATCTTGGGAAAAAAACCACTTTTCCCCACTTCTCCCCACTTTCCCCACTATATGCTGCCAAAAGCCAAAGTCAAGGCAAAAAAATATAGGTGCCCAGAAAAAATGTACAGATAACTCAATAACTTGCAGGCGGAGAACAAAGAATAGGGGTGGCAAAAAATATATAGCAAGGCAAAACAAATCGCTAGATATGCCACTTAAAGTAACACTTTAATTAGAAGACATTCTAAGCATAAAGACACGGGGGTTTTAAGCTGAGGCGGTTATTTTTTAACCAAGAAATAAGAAAATAAAGGGAGTTGGCCTGTAAGCCGGGTTCTGTCTTGGACAATCATTCCTCTAGGGCATACGTCACCATATGCCTCAAGCAACCTACCCGAGTCCAGCGCGGGCCACGCCAATGGACTCCTATTTGGTCTTGCTCCGAGCGGGGTTTGCCATGCCACAAACTGTTACCAGCTGCGCGGTGCGCTCTTACCGCACCCTTTCACCCTTACCTATGCCCTCGCTTTCTATAAAAGAAAGCGAGGGCATAGGCGGTCTACTCTCTGCTGCACTTTCCGTAGGCTCACGCCCCCCAGGGGTTACCTGGCACTCTGCCCTATGGAGCCCGGACTTTCCTCCCCTACTCACCCAATATCACCGATGGAAATATCGAGAAAACGTAGCGGCGATCGCCCAGCCAACTCCCGCGGCAAGGGTATCATGAAACAAATGTTCGACAACAGCTCATTGCTGCCACACCGCCATGTCAAACTGACCATCGACATTGGTAATTTATGATCCAACCGATATTTAAAATGCCACTTCTTCGCTAGGCTTCCAGTCAGGTCAACGTTGTGTCAGAACCTAGGTACTAGTGATGCTAAGAATCGTCGCAACAAATCCTAAAGAGGGGGGGGGCGCGCGGAAAGACAACTATCTCTAACAACCTAGCCAGCCATTTCGGCAACCAAGGCGACGCGACCACGCTGATGGACTTGCCCCCCTCCAGGGTGCCTTGGTCCCAATCTCGTCCTGAACAAGCTCCCTTCGTACAACTCATGGATGCTCACAACTGCTCACACAATGTCACCAGAAGTTGAGCCATTCAACCGCCACGAAACATTGAGGTTTTAATGCTAGATACGCCAGCCCGACCGAATTTAACTTCCTAAAGCCCTCTGTCCAGATAAGCAAAGGCGAGCCTACTACCGGTACTTCTAAATGAATTTGACTTACATGCCATTGCCAATACAGTTCAGTAATTACGAAGGGCTTTACCCTCTCATAAAAATATGGCCCTAATTATCAACCGCGCCACAAAAACCAGCGGCATCAGACACAAGACTGACAAGCTATCTAAATAGTTAGTACTGCCCGTTATTGCCACACTGCGAGATACGCGAAACTACTTTCAAGTGGCAGCCAGCAGATTGGGTGCTTGTGAAATGAAGGGCGTTCACTGTATGAGAGACAAGTCAGATATGGGACAGTGGTGTGATAAAAAACGACCCAACGATACTCTTCAGCGTCTTAACACTGACACCATTGCTTTGGCCAACACGGCCTAAAAAGATGGACAGAAAGCTTTCTAGCTTACACTTTCAATGAAAGCGCCAACTGATAGAGAGAATTTTTTTGACCGCCGGTAATTTTGGCTGCCAAGGACGTCGCCTGCTTCAACGGCAGTTCATCGAGCAATAACGATAGAACGCGCTCTTGTTCAGCGTTATCGGGAACCTCTGCAGAAACATCCAGCCCCCGCAGAATCAACACAATTTCTCCCTTTTGTTGATTGCTATCGGCAACAACCTGCTGATGAAGGTCCATCAGCGTCCCTGTCAAAAAGGTCTCGTAAGTTTTGGTGAGTTCTCGAGCCATCACTGCCTCACGCTCTGCCCCAAACACGCCAGCCATATCAGCAAGTGTGTCCACAATACGGTGGGGAGATTCGTAAAAAATCAGAGTACGGGGCTCTTTGGCCAAACTCTCAAATTTTTTTATTCGGGCCGATGATTTGTGGGGCGAGAATCCTTCAAAAGTAAAACGATCACTGGGTAGCCCAGAGGCGCAGAGCGCCGCGATGATGGCACAGGGGCCGGGGACAGGAATGACTTTGAATCCACTCAGTCTAACGGCCCTCACTAATTTGTAACCGGGATCAGAGATTAAGGGAGTACCTGCATCAGATATCAGCGCCACTGTTTGGCCAGCTTCAAGCGCATGAATAATCCGCGCTGCTTGCCGATCATCGCCGTGATCATGGTAGGCCACCAAAGGTGTTTCTATACCAAGATGCTTTAATAATCGGCCACTGTGACGTGTATCTTCTGCAGCAATGAGATCAACTGCATGGAGAACATCCACAGCACGGGTTACCATATCACCCAAATTGCCTATGGGCGTGGCCACTACATATAATTCACCTGCCATAAGAACTGATACCTATGCCTAAAATTCGGATCACAATAGTAGCCCTGAGCTTGCTAACGTTGTTAATGGGCGGCTGCACAGGGCCGTCCCGAACTGAAATTACGAGCATGCCTCCATCCCGGTCCTTTACAGAACAGGCTGACAAGGCCCTAGCCCAAGCCGTCAGCAGCATAGCACCGCAGCAACAACTGCACCAACTAGCTGCAGCCGAGTTATTTTCAAAGGCCGGTAAAAATGATCGAGCCCTGATGGTATTGGAAAAGATCTCTCCCGCCCCACTACCAACTGAGCAGTTTGCTAAATACACGCTAATGTATTCTGAGCTTGCACTCGCCAGCGATCACTTCTTTTTGGCTCGACAACTGCTTTCCAGCCAACGAATAGAGCAAGAGTGGCGACAATCAACCCTTCCACAACAGCAACAATGGCACCGACTGCGGGGCGAGCTTTACTCTCTGCTGGGTGAAAGCAAGAACAGCATCCAGGCTCATATGGAGCTCTCAGCGCTCTCAGCTGCGCCACAGGACCGCCAAGAAGCACATGACAAGCTCTGGTTTGTACTGAGCCAAGTGAGTCACGACAATCTAGAGAAACTGACTAACACTGAACAGAATTCGACGTTACTAGGGTGGTACTCTCTTGCCAGCATCACTCGAAACAACCAAGGAGATTTGCGCCATCAGCTCTCACTCATCACTGAATGGCAACGGACTCAGCCCAGCCACCCCGCCTCCTTGATACCACCTACTAGCCTGCTATCTACTCAACAAACCGCCGATAGCCTTCCTCAAAAGATTGCCCTACTACTACCCTTACAGGGAGGATTGGTTCAAGCAGGGAAGGCCCTCCGTAACGGTTTTCTCGCGGCTTGGTACAACGTTCAAAGCCACTATGGCGAAACACCCATGGTTCGCTTCTACGATACCGCCTCCAGCGAGGATATTACTATCCTTTATCAGCAGGCTGTCGCCGATGGCGCACAACTGGTGATTGGCCCAGTACAAAAAGAAAAAGTACGGAAGCTACTCAGCCTTTCTGAGTTGCCGGTACCTACCATTGCGCTTAATTACATAGAATTAGCTCTCGCCGCTGCTCCAAAAAACCTTTTCCAATTTGGGCTTTCCGCAGCAGATGAAGCGAAACAAATTGCAGATCGAGCATGGATTGAAGGCCAACGAACAGCGCTTACTCTCACACCGGACAACAGCTGGGGCGAGAGAACCCTATCCGCTTTCCGCGACCGGTGGCAGGAAAAAGGTGGCATCCTTATCGAAGCCCCCCCCTATGGCACATCAGAAAGTGATCTTGCCCCGCTGCTTAAACCTGTATTAAATCTCGACCACAGCGACACGCGTAAAAAGCGATTAGAACAGTTACTTGGAAAATCATTAGAACATACCCCTCGTCGTCGACAGGATGTTGATATGGTGTTTATGGCCGCTTATCCAGATCATGCCCGGCAAATCAAACCCACTCTCGACTTTCTATTTGCCAGTGACCTGACGGTGTACGGGACATCTCACCTCTACACCGGGGCTAAGGATCCAGGACGAAATCGTGATCTTGAGGGCATTTTCTTTATCGCAATGCCCTGGACTTTACCCGGCACTACTGATGAAAAATTACAGCCCGCAACGGAATTACCCACGCTGTACCGCCACATATTTGCCTTGGGTATTGATGCGTACCACCTACATCAGTGGTTGCCCCAAATGATACGCCAACCAAGCACTCGCCTATTTGGTAGTACTGGCACTCTCCAACTAAACCCGCAGGGTGCCATTGAGCGCGAGCAGCCTTGGGCAGTATTTCGCGGTGGCAAAGTGCAGTCCGCGCAACAACTCATCGTGGATTAAGGTCTACACATATACCGGCCTTAACGTCAAACAAGGACGCCTTCATACAAGTATCAACACGATAAAAAGGATTTTATAGTGATGTTCTGGCAAGAGAATAATACTGATGGCAACTCGGGCGCCCGCGCAGACAAATGGGCACAACAGTATTTAAAAAACCAGGCATTAAACATTTTCACCAGCAACTACCGTACTCCCCACGGTGAAATTGATCTGATTATGCGAGAAGGTAACACCTTGGTTTTTGTTGAAGTGCGACTACGAAGTGCCTGAACGTTTGGCAGCGCCGCGGAAAGCATTGATGTTCGGAAACAACAGCGCCTAATTCGTGCAGCTAAACACTACTTACAGGCAGAAGAGTTATGGGATCAGGTTCCCTGTCGATTTGATGCAATCTTCCTAGGTAAAGACCCCGACAACAGCAATAAGTATCAGGTAGAATGGCTCAGCAATGCCTTTAGCACGTAAAGAGAATCATGGAATCAAACGTTATTGAGCAATTTCACCAGAGCATCGAGGCAAAGATGGCCTGTGGTGAAATACTAGCACCACTGATTGTCGAAGCTAGTTCCCGGGTTGTTCAACAACTACTTCAAGAAAACAAAATTCTTTGCTGTGGTAATGGTCTATCGGCATCTCTTGCTAATATGCTCACTCAATCACTGATGCTTCAGTACAAACTTGAGCGACCGGGCTTTCCTGCCATCAGCCTCAACAGCAACTCTGCCACTATTACCGCTATTGGGCACCACCATAGCGTCAGTGAAGTCTTCAGCAAACAGGTACGCACACTGGGCCAAGCAGGGGACTTACTCATCATCTTCAGCAATGGAACAAATCCAAGCAACCTTGTGCAGGCTATCCACACAGCACATGATAGGTCTATGTCTGTGATCGGTTTTACGGGGGCAGGAGATACCGATCTTTCTGCACTTTTAAGCGGTGAAGATATCGAAATACAGATCGACCACCATGACAGGCATAGGATTAGCGAAGTCCAAATGCTAAGTCTATTTTGCCTCTGTGAGCTTATCGACCAACAATTATTTGGAGGAACCCCCTGATGTTGCCACGACTGACCGCTCTAATTTTAATCTGTAGCGTCACTCTGGCTGGCTGTACCAGTATTATCCATGCCACCACCGATGAACCGATCCAACCTGACCCAACTAACACCTCCATAGGCACCGATATTGACGACTGGCAGCTAGAAACTCTGATCGGCGTAAATATTAAAAAAGCTCACCCCGACCTAGAGAAAGCGCATATCAATATCAACTCCTATAACGGCGTGGTACTACTGACAGGTGAGGTGCCCTCCACTCAGATACGCACTTTGGCGGGCAATGAAGCACGAAATTTCAGGGGCGTCCGACAGGTCCACAATGAACTACAGACACGGGAAAAATCCTCGCTAATTTCGCGTAGCAAAGACACATGGCTGTCCACCAAAGTAAAAACCAAATTGATTGCCGAGAAAGAGATAAGATCTTCCTCTGTCAAGATAGTCACTGAAGGTAGTGTTATATATCTAATGGGCTTAGTGACCCATGATACAGCTGGCAAGGCTGCACAAATTGCCAGTAAAACTCGTGGTGCAAAACGGGTCGTCAAAGTATTTGAATATATTGACTAGCACATATCATGGGCATAAAAAAACCGGCGCTCAATAGCATCGGTTTTTCTACATCTTTATCCACTAGAGCAGACTAAACGAAAGGTTTTACATCAGCTCTAAAGCAACAGCAGTAGCTTCCCCTCCGCCGATACAAATACTGGCAACACCCTTAGCTTTATCGTAAGCCTGCATAGCAGACAGTAGCGTTACAATAATTCGGGCACCGGAAGCACCAATTGGATGACCCAAAGCGCAGGCGCCGCCGTGAACATTGACCTTTTCATGGGGTAGATCGAGATCTTTCATGGCCGCCATGGTCACGATAGCAAAAGCCTCGTTGATCTCATACAAATCAACCTCGTCTTTTGACCAACCCACCTTCTTAAGTAACTTTTGGATGGCACCCACAGGAGCTGTGGTAAACCACTCTGGGTCCTGAGAGTTCGTAGTATGAGCACAGATTTTAGCCAGTGGC
Organism: Porticoccus sp.; assembly: GCA_047635115.1. Classification (GTDB taxonomy): domain Bacteria; phylum Pseudomonadota; class Gammaproteobacteria; order Pseudomonadales; family Porticoccaceae; genus Porticoccus. The sequence continues at coordinate 15,798 of JBLIJA010000030.1, forward strand.
TTGAGGCCCATCTCTTCCGCCACAGACAAACGTGTTAAAACTAATGCTGCGGCACCATCACTAATAGAGCTAGAGTTTGCTGCCGTAACAGACCCATCCTTTTTGAAGGCCGGCCTCATTTGGGGAATTTTGTCAGGATTACCTTTCCCTGGCTGCTCATCGGTATCATAGACGACATCACCACGACGGCTTTTCACCGTAAAGGGGGTGATTTCCTGCTCAAACTTTCCTTCTGCAATAGATTTCTGTGCCCGCTCCAGAGAGGTAATCGAAAAAGCATCTTGCTCCTCACGAGTAAAGCCATATTTATCAACACACTGCTCAGCAAATAACCCCATAGCTCCTGCAGTATAGGCATCTTCCAAGCCATCCATCGTCATGTGGTCATGAATTTTGGCATCACCAAACCGGTAGCCTCCGCGTCCCTGAAGCATTAAGTAGGGTGCATTAGTCATGCTTTCCATACCACCGGCAACAGCAATGTCCACATGACCTAACGTCAAACTATCCCACGCATTCATGGTAGCCTTCATGCCAGAACCGCATACCTTGTTCAGGGTGGTAGCGCCAACACTCGCTGGCAACCCAGCACCCAGTGCGGCTTGCCTAGCAGGAGCCTGTCTCAAACCGGCAGTTAGGCAGCAACCCATATCAACAGAGCCAATTTTTTCCGGAGCAACACCTGCACGCTCCACAGCAGCCTTGATGGCCATTGCACCCAGTTCTGTTGAAGGAACGCCATCGAATTGGCCTTGCATACTACCAATTGGCGTTCTCGCCATTCCGACAATTACAATTGGATCTGACATAATTCTATCCTCTATTTAACCACTCTCAAGGAGGGTTTTTTACTAGCTTCACCAGAACCGCTGCCTTTAGGTGGCGCATCTGA
>JBLIJA010000031.1:0-16310 GCA_047635115.1 Porticoccus sp.
GATGGGAAGCGCCAAATTTATTCCACAGATAAAAAGCCACCTCTTTCACACCCACCTCATGAGCGCGGCCCCCAAGGTTAAAGAACAGGAAGTGCGTACGCAATCCCCGCTTAATAGTAAGATAGCTTGAAACAGTCGAGTCAAAGCCACCCGAAATCAACGATATCACCGTATCCTGGGTGCCCAGAGGAAAGCCTCCTAGGCCCCGCGTGGTTTTTTCAATGACATAGAGCTGGTCCTGACGAATCTCAAGCCTCACGGTTATGTCAGGATCTCTTAACTTAACACCCGTAGCCTGCGATTGATGCAGCAAGCCACCCCCAACTTGGCGTTCAACATCATGAGAGGTAAACTCATGCTTGCCGTTGCGCTTTACCCGGAGCACAAACGTTTTATCCGCCAGTTTGTCTCCCCAGACAGAAAGCGTTTTCTCTAAGATATAGTCAAAGTCACCCAACGGAAACTGCTGTACCCGAGAAAAATTAGCAATCCCCGGCGTCCGCGACAAGACGTCTGCCATCTGATGCGCCAGCTGCTCATCTTCGGGGCCCGTAATCTCGACTTTGTCCCAATCCATCTCCACCTTAATAAGCTCGCCCAGAGGCTTTAATAAATGCCGCAGATTATTGCGCAGCTGCTTCGTCATACGCTTGCGCACAGGCGCGCTTTTAATAGTAATTTCAGGGAATAACTTGATAACAAAATGCATGGAGAAGACTGCTCATCACTGAAGGCGGAAAAAGCTGCCGATTATATTACAAATAACGACATAATCGGCGTATTATGGGCCCCTTTTAATGATAGAAGCGCCAAACTATAATAGCTTTACGGACAACAATCATACGCTAGCGTACCAAATCGGTGCAACGGCCTCGCCAGGCCACACGCCTACGCGTATAACTTGTTTGATTTGTTAGGCTGAACAACTGGCATATTTTTTGCTTTAAAGCTGAAACACTGATTGCCCGACCTTTAACTCGTTGCTTGTCGTGCAGAGACTTTATTATATTGCCGCCAAACCGGCGAACTTGTTTAACCTCGACATCCATAAATTGGAGGAACCAATGTCTAAAACTATAGCCCTGATCAAAGAGAGTGAAGCTCGCTGGATCGACCTACGCTTTACCGATACAAAAGGTAAAGAACAGCATGTTTCCATCCCTATCAGTGAAGTTAGCGATGACTTTTTTGAAGAGGGAAAAATGTTTGATGGTTCGTCTATCGAAGGCTGGAAAGGTATCAATGAGTCAGACATGATCCTATTGCCAGACGACAGCACGGCAGTGCTCGACCCCTTTACCGATGAGCCTACCATTATTATTCGCTGTGACATCATCGAACCGGCCACGATGCAAGGTTATGAGCGCGACCCACGCTCTGTAGCAAAACGTGCTGAAGAATACCTGCAGTCCACTGGACTGGGTGACACAGCCTTTTTTGGCCCAGAACCAGAATTCTTTGTCTTTGATGATATTAAGTGGGGCGCAGACATGAGCGGCGCTTTCTACAAAATCAACTCAGAAGAAGCATCTTGGGCTAGCGGCCACGACTACGCCAATGGCAACATGGGACATCGACCTGGCGTTAAAGGTGGTTACTTCCCCGTACCTCCTGTCGATAGCCTTCACGACCTGCGGGCGGCCATGTGTAACGCTATGGAACAAATGGGTCTCGACATCGAAGTTCATCACCATGAAGTGGGTACTGCAGGGCAGTGTGAAATTGGCGTGAGATTCAGCACCCTGGTAAATAAAGCTGACGAAGTTCAGATTCTCAAATACTGCGTACACAACGTTGCACACGCCTACGGCAAAACGGCCACCTTTATGCCGAAGCCACTGGTAGGCGACAACGGCTCCGGTATGCACTGCCACCAATCGTTCTGGAAAGATGGCGAAAACCAATTCGCTGGCGACAGCTATGCCGGACTGAGTGAAACCGCACTGTATTACATTGGCGGCATCATCAAGCACGCAAAAGCTCTTAACGCCTTTGCCAACGCGTCTACTAACTCCTACAAACGCCTAATCCCAGGTTTTGAAGCACCGGTTATGCTGGCCTATTCTGCTCGCAATCGCTCTGCGGCTATACGTATTCCGTATGTTGCCTCGCCAAAAGGTAAACGTGTCGAGGTCCGCTTCGGCGATCCTACGGCCAACCCTTATTTGATGTTTGCTTCCATGCTAATGGCCGGCATCGATGGTGTGAAAAACAAAATTCATCCAGGGGATGCCGCGGATAAAGATCTGTACGACTTGCCTGCGGAAGAAGCTGCTGCGATTCCACAGGTTGCTGGCAGCCTACGTGAAGCGCTGGAAGCGCTGGATTCAGATCGCGAGTTCCTGACGGCTGGAGGTGTCTTTACCGATGACACTATCGACGCATACATCGAACTAAAAATGCAGGATATTTACCGCGTCGAGCACACTACTCACCCGGTTGAGTTTGACCTGTACTATTCAGTGTAAGAGCTCGCCTGATATGGGCTAACTCTTTCGAACTAAAAAGGCTGTGAAAGCAATCTCACAGCCTTTTTTATTTGCATTCACGAACAGTACAGATCACAACCAAAGAAAAAGCCCGTTATTTTTGGAATAACGGGCTTTTTCTTTGGTCCAACTAGAACTAGTCTATAAAGATCATCAATGGAGAGCTGCTGTGCTTCAAATAAATAAACTGCTTCTCGCACTGCTCGGCCCAGCAGCCTAACAATGCTCAACCTTCCCGCGCCCCATAAATAAGCCTGCGCCCAACTAACGCGCATCTCTATGCGAACACCACACTGACGCACTAATGCGGTGCGCAATCTGGCTATTTAAACTAGACTATAGCTAGGCCACGGGCGGAGTAGCCCTAAAAACCCCAAACTTTGCAACTTCATGAAACTGGCCCGTAACTTGCTAACTATTTTTGATATATGGAATTAGAACAGCGTAGCCTGCTGTAAAATAATGCAGGCCAACATAGGCTAACCAACACTAAATGACTAATGACCAGCTATACCATTTATTACTAGACAATCTTAGTACATCCGTTCTTTTGCTAAGCAATAAACTGGACATTTGCTATCTCAACCCATCGGCAGAAAGTCTGCTGTCAGTGAGCGCTTTTCGTCTCTGCGGCAGCTCAATCGAACAGTTGCTCGATAAATCTGATAATAGCCTCATCGCGTTACGAGATTCCATCGAGGTTAATCGCCCTTTCACTCAGAGACAGACCTCTCTGATACTGATGGACCAATCTCAAATAACGGTTGATCTCACTGCCACCCCATTTCAATCAAACTCTGAAAAACTGCTTCTGGTGGAAATGCAGCCGATGGACCGATTGATGCGAATCAATCGAGAGGAAGCCCTTATCTCTACGCGCGACACCACCCGCAACTTGGTGCGCGGCCTCGCCCATGAAATAAAAAATCCGCTGGGTGGAATTAGGGGGGCTGCACAATTATTGGCAGAGGACCTAAAACACCAACCAGAACTATTGGAGTTCACTGAGATTATTTCAGCAGAAACAAACCGCCTTTGCAGCCTGGTAGACCGATTATTAGGACCAACCACGCTACCTAAATTTGCTCCCGTTAATATTCACGAAGTACTGGAACACGTCGCTGCGCTGGCTGAAACTGAAACCCTTGGCAACATTGCCATTGAGCGGAACTATGATCCAAGTATTCCGGAAATCAATGGCGACCGAGGGCAGTTGATCCAAGCACTGCTAAATATTGTACGAAATGCGATTCAATCACTGGCTAATTGTACTGAGCCAGCACCCACTATCAAACTTAAAACCCGTATTCAGCGACATTTTACGATTGGAAAGATTCATCACAAAGTGGTCTGCCGCATTGACGTTATTGACAATGGCCCCGGAATTCCAGACGACATTGTTGATCGCATTTTTTTTCCAATGATTAGCGGCCGTGTCGGCGGTAGTGGTCTAGGGCTACCAATATCCCAGTCAGCGATTAATCTTCACCACGGTTTGATTGAGTGTGACAACAAGCATGGCGAAACCTGCTTTTCACTGTACTTACCTCTGGAAGGCAATCCACTAAAAAATAAGCCCCTGGACACATTGCATGAATAAGAAAACAGTTTGGATCGTTGATGACGATCGCTCTATCCGCTGGGTAATGGAAAAAGCATTGAGCCGTGCCGAACTTGAGGTCACTAGCTTCGAGAATGCCCACGACCTCTTGGTTAAGCTCCGTAAAAAATCACCTGACACTATCATCAGTGATATACGTATGCCCGGCATTGATGGCCTCCAATTATTGAAAAAAATTCACGCATCCAATCCGTTACTGCCCGTTATCATTACCACGGCTCACTCGGACTTAGACAGTGCTGTAGCCGCTTATCAGGGAGGCGCCTTTGAATACCTCCCTAAACCCTTCGATATCGAAGAGCTGGTGGCCTTTACCACTCGCGCTATCAACTTTTCCAATGAGCAGAGTTCAGGACAACCTGTCAACACCACCGAGATAAGCGGTGAAATTATTGGCGAAGCGCCTGCAATGCAGGAAGTTTTTCGTGCCATTGGTCGACTATCTAGCTCAAACATTACCGTACTGATCAACGGCGATTCTGGTACGGGAAAAGAGCTAGTTGCCAAAGCGTTACACGATCACAGCCCCCGAAAAAACGAACGATTTATTGCACTAAATATGGCGGCGATCCCCCACGATTTGATTGAATCTGAGCTATTTGGACATGAGAAAGGCGCCTTCACCGGCGCCGCTCAGCGACGTGAAGGACGCTTTCAGCAGGCAGACGGGGGGACGCTGTTTCTCGACGAGATCGGCGATATGCCGCCAGAAGCACAAACCCGCCTATTGCGTGTCCTAGCAAATGGTGAGTTCTACCTTGTGGGCGGGCACACCCCAGTCCAAGTGGATGTTCGAATTATTGCCGCCACCCACCAAAACCTTGAGCATCTGGTTGCCGAAAATCGCTTTAGGGAGGATCTTTTTCACCGATTGAATGTCATTCGTGTCCACTTGCCCAAGCTAGCCGACCGGCGAGAAGACATCCCCCGTCTTATGCAGTACTTCTTACAACGGGCTGCCAGTGAGTTGGATGCTGAGCCAAAAACCCTGTCACCAGAAGCCGAACAATTCCTTTGTTTGCTGCCCTGGGCCGGAAATGTGCGTCAACTGGAAAATACATGTCGTTGGCTGACGGTCATGGCCTCTGGCAGGGAAATTCATTTAGGCGACCTGCCCCCAGAACTTAAAGACACCCCCGTGAAAAAAACAAACTCGGGAAACTGGGAACAACAACTACGAAGCTGGGCACACGGTGAGCTTGCCACAGGTAAACAGGATATTCTTACGACAGCGGTACCTGCCTTTGAGCGAGCCTTGATTGAGACGACGCTAAGCCACACCAATGGGCGCAAAAGAGATGCAGCAGAACTTCTGGGATGGGGAAGAAACACCCTCACCAGAAAACTGAAAGAACTGGGCATGAGTGATTAGGAAGAAAAGTAGACCTCGCTATCTACAGTGAAAAGGTCCACTGATGACAAAGCCTACTGCAATACGGGAGCAAGACCAAAGGGAGCCAGCGGCCCAACTTATAATTATCGACTGTGAGGTGAACAACTTAGTGAGTCACTTTCTCGGATGCCGGCTGGCCCGTCTTGATCTCCCCCTTGGCCATAGCCTGAGCAAACAGTGCTTCAAAGTTGATAGGGGGTAGCATCAGTGCGGGAAAATTCCCCTTAATCACCACACTATCAATCACTTCTCGCACATAAGGGAACAGCGTTGTAGGGCAAAGAGTATTGAGCAATTTTGCCAACTCGGGCCCTTCAACGCCTTTAACCATAAAGATTCCAGCCTGATGTACCTCTGCAAGATATATTGTGTCTTCGCCGTCGGCTACGGTAACGGTAAGTGTTAACTCTACTTCGTAGTGATCATCACTGAGTTTGGTCGTCGATAAGGCAATATCCTGATTAAGCTCAGGTTTCACCTTCTTCTGGAATACAGTTGGCCCCATCGGCGATTCAAAGGAAATGTCCTTCAGATAGATACGTTGTACCACAAATTGTGGCTCACTGGTTTGCTCGTCACCGGATTCTGCTGGGGTGTTATCTTCAGTCATATCTTTACCTATAATAAATCGAGAAACAATAACTTAAAACTGCCTATTTCACTCGGTGGAGCCGGTCTTGTCAGGCGACCAGAAAGACGATCTAAAGTCGCCCTCCAACTTAACGAAATCAATGTCTCCAGTTGCCCGGACTGGTTCAGACGATGCAAACCATCACAGCCACCAACGTGGGTTTCATCCACCCAAATTTGGGGTACGGTATGACGGCCACTCAGGGTCATCGCGTCGCATTGCCAGGTCTGAATCAACATTAATTTCGTTGTATGCCACACTCTTGCTCGTCAACAATTGTTTTGCCGCCACACAGTAGTCACCGAAACGTATAGTATATACCGTAACTTTAGCTGTAACGTCAGCCATCACTTTGGTCATCTCAGCTTTTTACAACCGGCAATTTCTGGTTCTGCCATTCCATCATCCCACCAGTCAGTCGCTGAACATTAAACTCTTTTTGCTGAAGTCGACGACCTATAGGCCCTGCATGCTGCCCGGCTTTATCGGCAATAATGATCGCCTTTTCGCGATGCGGCTCAAGCTCAACCATACGATCAAGAAGTTTGGCTTGAGGTATATTAATTGCGCCCGCAATATGTCCCGCCTCAAAATCCTTGGCCTCACGGATGTCTAGCAGTATCGCCTCATCGGTATTAAGCATTCGGGTGACCACATGGGAAGAAATAGGCTTGCCGCTTTTGATACGCTCATTAATAGCAAACAGATAGACAAGCACCATCAAGACACTGACCAACATCCACTGCTCACTGATAAAAACAAAAAATTCCACGATCTATGGCCTCATTTATCGATTGATGACTTATCGGCTGACAACCTATTGTTAGCCAGTTGCGAAAAGCGGCCAAAGTATACACCACACACTGTTATAGAAAACCACCAATGGAACTGAAACGTCTTTGCCGGTAAGATTCTTGGCTTATTTCATGACTATGGAGGCAAGCCCAATCAAAGCGATGAGTGAACCGAAAAAACCACTACTCCTTCTAGTGCTGGATGGCTATGGCTACAGTGAAAGCACGAAACATAATGCTATTTACACCGCAAACACCCCAGCCATGAATGACGCTTGGGCAACACGCCCTCGAACTGTTATTGATACTTCGGGGTTGTCGACAGGTCTGCCTGAAGGCCAGATGGGCAACAGTGAAGTTGGGCATATAACCCTGGGGGCTGGTCGAGTACTTTTTCAAAGCTTCACTCGGATAAACAAGGCCGTTAGTGATGGTGATTTTTTTTCCAACCCCGTTTATGTCCAGGCCATCGACAAGGCTATAGCATCAGAGAAAGCCATACACATCCTTGGCCTGCTTTCCTCCGGTGGCGTCCACAGTCACGAAGATCATATAAACGCCATGGTGAACATGGCGGCCCAGCGTGGTGCCACAAAAGTATACGTGCATGCCTTCCTGGACGGGCGTGATACACCACCTCGAAGCGCTGAAGCCTCATTGAGAACCACCGCGACAATACTGTCAGGCCTAGGTGTTGGTAGAATTGCAACCATCTGTGGCCGCTTCTATGCCATGGATCGGGATCAGCGCTGGGACAGAGTATCCGCCGCATACGACATGCTGACACTCGGAAAAACAACGCATAGATCCACCGATCCCATTGCCGGATTACACGCAGGCTATGATCGTGATGAGAATGATGAGTTTATACTCCCCACGCTTATTTGTAGTGAGGATGAGCAGCCCGTCACCATCAGGGAGGGAGACACCGTAATCTACATGAATTTCCGGCCCGACCGAGCAAGGCAGCTAACCCGTGCTTTTGTAGATGACAACTTTAATGGTTTTAATCGCACAGCCCGACCTGTATTGGCTGATTTCATCATGACCACAGAATACGCAGCTGACATTCATACCAGTTGCGCCTTTCCACCCGAAAGCCTCAAAAATTCATTTGGTGAATATTTAAGCAGCTTGGGGAAAACTCAGTTACGCATTGCTGAAACCGAAAAGTATGCTCATGTCACATTTTTCTTCAGTGGTGGCCAAGAAGACTCTTTCGAAGGGGAAGACCGAGTGCTCGTCCCCTCCCCTAAAGTCGCCACTTATGACCTTCAGCCGGAGATGAGCGCCTATGAGCTGACCGAGAAACTGATTAGTGCCATTAAAAGCCAGCAATACGACGCCATTATTTGCAACTACGCCAACTGCGATCAAGTTGGACACAGCGGTATCTTTGATGCTGCCGTCAAGGCGGTTGAAGTCGTGGATGAATGTGTATCCAAGGTAATCACGGCGATCGACGAGGTTGGCGGTGAATGCCTTATCACCGCCGATCATGGCAATGTAGAACAGATGTTCGATGAAGACTCTGGCCAGGCACATACCCAACACACCACGCTACCTGTGCCACTGATTTACGTGGGTACTCAGGATCTGATGCTTGCTGACAATGGTACGTTGGCCGATGTGGCTCCCAGCATGTTAACGTTACTGGGATTACCTCAGCCTCCTGAAATGACCGGCCATTCACTGGTCACTATCAACCGCCTTGCTGATGGATAACGGTCTCTTATCATGTCGAAGACCCGGCCAATCATTTCAGCAGTGCTGCTGGCGCTTTTACTTGTGCCATTCACCCTAGCCGACGAAAAAGAAGGTCGGACCAAACTTAAAGCCATCAGTCAGGACATTGACAAAGTACAACAGTCCATTAAGGGCGGTAGTCAAAAACAAGATTCTCTCCACAAGGCATTGAGAAAAACCGAGCTAGCATCTGCCGGAATCAGCCTCAAGATCGGCACACTAGAAACCAAACTCATCGCCTTAAATACCGAGCTCTCGAAACTCCAGCAGCACCTGTTAACACTGGAAGCGTCTCGAAAAAGTCAGCAAGAACTGATTTCGAAACAGATGTCCACGGCCTACCACCTTGGCAGCGAGGAACCAATCAAACTGCTACTCAACCAGGAAGATCTCAACAAAATAAGTCGGGCATTGAAATATTACGATTACTTCCTGCAAGCTCGAGGCGAAAAACTGAGCCAGTACCGCGAAATTCTTTCCTCACTCAACAAAGTCGAAACCTCGATCTCTGACCATCAGCTGGGGTTATCCGCACATCGAGACTCCCTCAAACAAGAACAGCTTCAACTTACCAAAAGGCAAGAGGCGCGTCGTGACGTATTAGCCCTACTAAACAAGCAGCTCAGCGGTTCCCATCAAGAGTTAAACCAACTTAAAACTGAGCGCAGTAGACTAGAGGTTGTCCTCAAATCTCTTCAGGAAAGTATTGCCACGTTATCTCTACCCGGCACCGAACAATCCTTTGCTAGCCAAAAAGGTCAGTTGCCATGGCCCATTTCCGGCCAGCTCACGAAACACTTTGGGGCTAGCCGCAATACCAACATCACATGGAATGGCTGGCTGCTCAAGGCTAGTGAGGGCTCGCTCGTCAATACAATTCACCACGGCAGAATCATCTTTTCCGATTATTTGCGAGGTCATGGGCTACTAATAATTATTGATCATGGTGTTGGCTACATGAGCCTGTATGCCCACAATCAAGTACTGCTTAAGGAAACCGGGGAATGGGTTTTGACAGAAGAAACCATTGCTAAAGTTGGTAATACGGGTGGCCGAAGCGAAAATGCTCTGTATTTCGAGATTCGCCACAATGGCAAACCCACCAACCCGAAACGCTGGTTGAAAAAAAAAGGATGACTCGGACCGAGCATTCCCATCGTTTTGTATCCGCCCCACATGAAAATCCGTTAGTAGGGCACCTTTCCCTATATCATTGTCAAACGTACACTGCCCTAACACGCATTAGGAAAAACCCATGAAGCCATTCTTAACCTCACTGTTTGCCGCCTTGGTTGCCTTCTCACCAAATGCCAATACGTTGGCTGAGGATATTTCCGAGAATGCTCGCCTTCCGCTGGAAGAGTTGCGCCACTTTACTCAAATATTTGACCAAGTACGACAATCTTATGTAGAAGAAGTGGATGACAAATCCTTATTTGAGATGTCAATTATTGGCTTGCTCAGCAGTCTGGACCCACACTCGGTGTACCTCGACAAAAGCTCTTATGCTGAGCTGCAGGAGCACACCACTGGCGAGTTTGGTGGTCTTGGCATTGAAGTCGGCATGGAAGGTGGCTTTATTACGGTCATTTCACCGATTGATGACACTCCTGCCAAGCGGGCGGGCATCAAAGCGGGCGACTTGATTATTAAATTGAACGACCAAGTGGTCCAAGGCATGAGCTTGAATGAAGCCATTGATATTATGCGTGGCCCAAAAGGCTCAACGCTATCATTGACAGTGGTGAGAGAACATGTGAATGACCCTTTAGAGATAGACGTCATCCGTGATCTTATTAAGGTCAACAGTGTCCGAGGCAAACTTCTGGAACCCGGCTTTAGCTATGTGCGTATAGCGCAGTTTCAAGAAAATACCGGCAGGGAATTCCGTAGCACCATCAACGACCTGTTAAAACAAGATAATAATCTAAAAGGAATGGTGCTAGATTTACGCAATAATCCGGGAGGCCTACTACACTCCTCCGTAGAGGTTGCCGACACCCTCCTTGATGGAGGGTTAGTTGTTTACACCGAGGGCCGCAAGCCCAGCTCAAACAACTCTTTTCACGCAACACCCGGAGATGCGCTCAACGGCCTACCCATTGTGGTGCTAATTAATGAAGGGTCAGCTTCAGCCGCAGAAATTGTAGCTGGCGCCCTGCAAGACCACCAACGCGCACTGTTACTTGGCACTGATAGTTTCGGCAAAGGGTCCGTGCAAACAGTTATCCCTCTTGGTGATGGCCGAGGCATAAAGCTCACCACCGCCCGCTACTTCACGCCCAATAAGCGATCAATTCAGGCTGAAGGTATCAAGCCTGATATCATTGTGGAACCTGCTGAGATCAAACTACTGGAACCTCACAAACTAGTCAAAGAGGAAAACCTGTCAGGTCATTTGACCAATAAAACCAGCTCTAAAGAGCAAGCTAAAAATAGTATCTCTTTGAAAGACAACCAGCTTTATGAAGCGCTGAACTTGCTAAAAGGCTTCGACATACTCAACAAGAAAATCCCTAAAACATGATCTTCCTCACAATAAAAAATCATCCTGTTGACTTGTTTTAAAATATTGCTTTGAATCAAACAATGGCATTATTACTAAAATGCACTAGAAGTGAATTTTGTTGAAAATGACTTAACATAAAGGCTTAAAATAATAGGGGAAGAATAAGACAAGATGAAAATAGTGAGCGCCATCCTCAGATCATGGATGAACGTTTTTTCAAACTGCACAACTTCTGGTTTTTCGCTACCCGCGAAGGTGCGACTGTGGGCCCTTTTGATTCCAAGGAATGCGCTGATCGAGCTGTAGGTGATTTTATGGGGTTCGCCAAACAGGCGGATGAGGAAACACTGGCTTTTTATCCCCGGCGGACGGAAAGAGTGCTAACCCATAGACGAGGTCACCGCACCTCGATACCACATTCAGCCATATAGGCCTTGGCTTCAGGTATTGTATACTCACCGAAATGAAAAATACTGGCAGCTAGCACGGCATCAGCTTTTCCTTCTACTACACCATCGACAAGGTCCTGTAAATTGCCAACACCGCCAGATGCAATAACAGGAATATCAACAGCGTCGCTTATCGCCCGAGTTAGCGCCAGATTAAAACCACTTTTGGTGCCATCCTTATCCATACTGGTCAGCAAAATTTCTCCTGCGCCATAATCCGCCATTTTAACTGCCCAAACAACGGCATCAATACCCGTGGGGTTTCGGCCACCGTGAGTGAATATCTCCCAACGCAATGGCTCACCACTTGTGCTCACCTGCTTCGCATCAATGGCTACCACAATACACTGAGATCCAAATCGCTCCGCGGCTGATCGAACAAATTCAGGATTTTTTACCGCTGCAGAATTAATCCCCACTTTATCTGCTCCAGCGTTAAATAGTGCACGAATATCTTCAAGAGTGCGAACTCCGCCACCCACTGTCAGGGGGATAAATACTTCACTGGCCATGCGCTCCACCATATGAATCATGGTCTCTCGGTCTTCATGACTGGCGGTAATATCGAGAAAGGTGATTTCGTCGGCACCCTGCTCGTTATAACGCTTGGCCACCTCAACAGGATCACCCGCATCTCGTATATCGACAAACTGCACACCCTTCACCACACGGCCCTTGTCTACATCAAGGCAGGGAATAATTCGTTTAGCGAGCGCCATAGAAAACCTTAACCTTTATCCTGATCATCAAAAAGATGACCCAATTTACCCGCCTTCGTCTCTAGATAATGAACATTGTGCGGATTACGGCCAGTCTGTAGAGCAATGCGCTCTGTGACCGAAATACCAAGTGCCTCTAGCGCCTCAACCTTTCGGGGATTATTAGTCAGCAACCTCACCTTACTGATATCCAGATGGTTCAGCATAGGCTTACAAATACTGTAATTTCTCATATCTGCGCCAAAGCCAAGTTGCTCATTGGCTTCCACCGTGTCGGCGCCCTGATCTTGAAGGTGATAGGCCTTAATCTTGTTGAGAAGCCCAATACCTCTGCCTTCCTGGCGTAAGTACAAAATTGCACCACGACCCTCTTCAGCAATACGGCGCATCGCTTCTTCCAATTGAGCACCACAATCACAGCGAATACTGAACAGGGCATCGCCCGTCAGGCATTCGCTATGAATCCGTAATAATATTGGCTCGCCAGCGGAGACATCACCCATAGTCACGGCAATATGATCTTTGTCGCTATCGGCATCTTCAAAGCCATGGACGTCAAACACACCCCACTGGGTTGGAAGCTTTGAGCTTTGAACAAAACGTAGGGTCACGGATGACTCCAATAGGTGATGACTCAAAAAAGTCGGAAGGGTGGCTATTTTAGCCGGGATACGCCCTGAGTAAAGGGCTTTCCAAGTGTTTTTCCCGGAGCGATTGACCTTGATTTAATATTTCTTCCTCAAGACCATCACCCCTTCTTATTCTGTCATTTCAACGCGATTCAGAAAACTGTTCCTTAAAAGAACATCTGTGGGATAGTCTCCCACCACAATAGTCGCCGACACCTGACGGGCGGTAGTGTTTCCGATAACCAGTTTATACAGGTCCACCTCAAAAGCATTCACTATCCCACCCGCCGTACTTGCACTGGCACGCTGCCCACATCTGAAGTCGACACCCAAACGCTCAGGGTTATTCAGGCTCATTGCCACCGAGGTGGTCGCGTATCCACCATAAAATCGACGGGATGACCATTGATAGAACCACTGACCATATAGTGACCATTTGAGGCTCGGGGAATTCTTACTTCAGCCAACTTAGCGGCTTGAAAACTTGAGAAAACATGCTGAGACAAACCCAAGTTAACCCGCTGACCCTAGATTTCAATCACAGCCTGATGGCTATCACTGGCCACAAGAGTGACCCGCTCAGGGCTTGCCTACCACTGTTTTAAATCGCTGCTTGCCATTAATCACTAAAATGCCACTGCCACCAAAGAGCCCCTGAACACGAATGTCGGGAACTACCCAGCTCACAACAGCCTCCAGCAGTCCAACAAGCACTAAATCTATTGTAAGTATTTGTCGCATCATCCCTGCACCTCTACCACGACCATGTCGCTTATGAAAACGTCAACTATAAGGACAAGCGCTATAAAAACGTTATAGCCAACAACAGTAGCAGCCAAGTAAAGAGTCCAGCCACCAAGTCATCCAGCATGATACCCACACCACCGTCTACCTGTTTATCGAGCCAACCAATAGGCCACGGCTTCCAAATATCAAAGAGTCGAAACAAAATAAAACCCGACAACATCCAAGTCCAAGTCACTGGCACAGCCGTCATTGCTAACCAAAAACCGGTGATCTCATCCCAAACAATACCCTGGTGATCATGAACATCCAAATCACTGGCCGTCTTTCCACAAAGATAAAAACCGCCAACCGCCGCCAGTGCCACTATCGACAAGTAGACCGCCAAGGGCAATGTTGCCAACAGAGGCCACAGTAGCAGTGCCACCAAAGTACCTGCCGTGCCAGGGGCCTTCGGAGCGAGACCGCTACCGAAACCAAAGGCCAGAAGATGCACTGGGTTGCGTATTAATTGCTGAAAGCTAGGCACCATCTTAGTCATGGATACTCCTGTTTATTGAAAATGCTGATAGCCTGAATTAGGAACATGTACCAAATCCCCATGCTCATCAATACAGCGTACACCCTTCCGCTCGGTAATTTGACCAATACAGCTTGCCGACAATTCACCCTTAGCAATCAACCGCTCAACCCTATCCTGATTTGCTTTTGGTACGGTGAAGCATAACTCGTAATCATCTCCTCCGCTCAATGCCCACCGGTTGACGATGGATTTTTTCGCCAACAACTGAAGCCATGATGCAATGGGTAACGCCTCAAGCTTCACTTCGGCACCCACACCACTAGATGCTGTAATATGACCCAGATCCGCGAGCAAGCCATCTGAAATATCCAGTGCAGCAGATGCCAATCCACGAAGTTTCAACCCTTCTGTCAACCTAGGGGTTGGCCGATAAAATCGCTGAAGCAAACGATTACGGTTATGCTCAACAACAACTGAATGGTCTTGGTTATCTAACGTAGTGTCAAAAAGAGACAATGCTGCCGCCCCCTCTCCTAAAGAGCCGGTGACATAGATGCTATCACCAGCAGAGGCACCGCTTCGAGTAAGCCCTTCACCTTTGGGAACGATACCCATCAATTGAATGGTGATCGTTAACGGCCCTGCGGTGGTGTCCCCCCCGACCAGAGCACAATTGAATGCTACCGCGTCTTCTGCCAGCGCTTTAGCGAAGGGCTGCAACCAGGAATGTCTAGCCTCCGGTAAGGTCAGTGCTAGCGTAAACCATCGAGGCTCAGCCCCCATCGCAGCAATATCACTGAGGTTAACCCGCAGAGAACGGTGGGCAATATCTGCCGAAGAAGCATCGACAGGAAAGTGCACGCCGGCAACCAGGGTATCTACCGTGACAACAAGTTGCTCTCCCGGGGGTACATTGAGCAGAGCTGCATCATCCCCTACACCCAAGGCAATGCCTGACGCATAACCTAACGCAGAAAAGTACTGTTGTATCATAGATAATTCACTCAGAGCCATGATCGCACCCACCCATAATCAAGGCACGAAAATCGGACGATTTATTAATATACACTTTCTCGTCACATCCGATATCAGCGTCTCTTCGGGTCCGCTTTTATCTCAACAGCCCGCTTGGCCATTGCCACCTTATCGAGAATACCGTTGATGTACTTATAGGCATCTGTGGGACCAAATTTTTTCGCTAAATTCACCGCTTCATTAATGGCCACTTTGTAGGGCACATCAATACGAAAACTCAGCTCGTAGGTACCCACCCTTAAAATCGCTCTTGAAATAGGATCAAGGTCTTTAGACTTGCGGTCGAGATGTGGCTCATAAGCTCCATCAATTTCATCGAGTTCACCAGGGATACCATGCAACAATTCCCGGAAAAACTCGGTATCCACCTTGGCCATGTTGTTGTCTGTAAAAAATTCCGTCTCAATGACACCAATATCAGAGCCGGAAACTTGCCACTGATACAGCGCCTGAACCAATAGTTGTCGAGCTTTTTTTCGAGCCGAAGGTAATGACATAAATTCGTTCCTACAACTTATGAAACAGGGAGATCATTTCCAACGCGGTCAGCGCGGCTTCTTCCCCTTTATTTTCATGGTTTTTATTTTTAGAGCCATCCCCAGAACGATCTTCAGCCTGCTCCAGATTGTCAGTCGTTAGCAAACCAAATGCCACTGGCACATTTTCATTCAGTGCGACCTCACCAATACCGCGTGTGGTTTCACTGCAAACATAGTCAAAATGTGGCGTGCCACCACGAATGACACAACCAAGGGCTACAATAGCGTCGTACACGCCTTTTTTGGCCGCTTTTTGGCACACCAGTGGCAACTCAAATGCGCCTGGCACTCGGAATAGATCGACATTATCCTCAGCAATACCATGGCGAGCTAATGCCCGACGAGCACCTTCTAGCAAATTCTCGGTAATATCGCCATTCCAGCGCGCGACCACTATGGCAATACGCGCATCACCTACATTAAAGCTGCTCTCATCGGGCCTGTATTCGCTCATTAATTTCTTCCAAAATACTTATTTTTTGCTGCTAT
>JBLIJA010000032.1:0-16018 GCA_047635115.1 Porticoccus sp.
AAAATAATGGCGGAAAATATAACTCGAGGCCTCAATCAAGTAGAGAGGAGACTGCATTAGACAAGAGACTTGCGGTAGTGATTTGTACTAAATGGCTGAGTACCGAAAGACTCAGCGAGTGCCCGCGTAAACGCTGCCGCACGGGCAGGCATGGGTGAAGTGCACCAATCTTCTGCTTGCTGAACCACCAAATTGATAAAATCTTCACTGGCACCAATATCTGTCGACAAATTATCAGCGCTGATATTGAAGGGGTGGTCAGCCGCCACCGAAAAAATCCACTCCATAGCCTGAGGTTTCACTTCCACCTGTTCGAACGTCCGCTGTTGAGCCGCTGTCCGCCCGTCCGGGTTATACCAATAGCCGAAATCTACAACCTGTCTGCGCTGTTTTCCCGCTATACACCAGTGCGATATTTCATGGAGCGCGCTTGAGATGTAGTTACTACGGAAAATCAAGCGATGGTAATCACAGGTATCATCAGCTGGCAAATATACAGGCTCTTCACCGCCACCTCTTAGGCGTGTATTAACGCTATCGGCAAACAAGTGCTTAAAGATTGAGATTATTTGATCTGCACTCAATTTAGCCGGAGTGCTGTCATTTAAAATACTGTTCTTCAATGAATCGTTACCAAATAACATCCACAGTCTCCTTGCAAGGGGTCTGATCGATGCGATGCCAATACTCAGCACTGAGATATTCTTTTCCTGTCAGCAAGTGTTCCACATACCAACGCTCGGGCCTGGCACCGTCATCAATTACGGCTGGATTAGCGATATATGTCCATGCAGGTATATGGCTAGAAAGCGTCTGTATCGAAAATAATTTCAGGCTATACCTATAAGGGGTGCTTTCATGAAGGTCGAGCTTAATGATTTCTGATGGCGTGGTCAGATGATACAGCACACCTTCTACACGCTCTTCAGGTGCATAAATCATATTGGCATAGGCGAATTTTGCATCTCGACGTGAGCGTTTCTTAAAGCGCAAACCAAAGCCGTCCAACTGCCAAGAGCTGGCACTTAAAACATTTAAACCGCGAGACATCATACGTTCATAATTCATATTTGAACCGTAGGAAAAATAGTAGCTCACAAAACTTACACCCTAGGTATTGTGCTTTTTGATAATCGGTAGTACCTTATGTTGTGTGGCGAGCATAATGTTGCGTTCACTACACAAGATTCTGGCACTAGTGGAAACGCTGTATAAGTGGCTTGGTCTAACTACCATTTGAGGAGGTGTATTATGACTACCTCAACATCAGGCCACAACACAGGTAATGTGGTCGATCTCTTCACCGGGGCGCCGTACTCTTCCCCTCTCAACCGTCGCATTATTCGCCTTGCTCCTGAACTCGATGGCCTGGAAATGATCTATTCCAACGAGTCTAACCCGACCAAACTTTTTAGTATTAAAGTGCTGTGTTGGGCGCTACGAGCAGATGGTGAAGTAGTGGGTCTTGTGCCATGGCTGGATGACATTATGCCTTGCACTGAAATACAGGATCCGCTCAACGGTCACTGGGAAGGTTATTACGATCCTGGCATTGATGAAGTGTTCTTCGAAGCGCCTATTCACAAAGTCATGGAGCTGGAAACCGCTGCGGAATATTATGAATTCGTCTGCGATACTGACCTTGACGTGGTGCAGGAAATTCCGGACACGATTGGCACTCACGCTGTGCTTTCAAGTGATGGTTTCAAAAATATCGTGTTGAAAGAAGTGGTTAGCTGGCGACTCTACTCAGACGGCACGCTGGAGAGCATGCTTATTGACGACGGAAAAGTGGTCAGCACGCCAGTGTTGCCTGGCGATGAAAGCCTCTACTCTGCGAAAACAGACGAGGCCTTCCGATATTTTTTCCAGCATCACATCGCCAACAAAATCAAGGCCCAAGATCCGGAAGCACTGGCGGCAATCTCTATATTGGTTGAATCCTGATCAATCATAACTGACAGGGCACCTCTAGCAGCAACCACCAACTGAGTGGTCTATTTATGACCACTAAAAAAGTATTACAACTACTTAATCAAGCACTCTGCAGACACAAGCTCATCGCTATCCAACCACTCTAGCGTCTATTTCAAACTCTGAGCCAGTCTCGACACCAAACCAGCGACGCTCTTCAGGTGTTCCTGCTGAAGCAAACCCGATGACTTTCGGGGCTTAAGGTCATGATCCCCATCTTCCAGCCAATGAATTTGTATTGCAGAGCTGAAAGGAATGGACACAAGTTCATTTGGTTTTCCAAAGGGGTCGCGCGTTCCCTGAAAAATTATCGTGGGAGTTTTAGTAGCTAGCAGATGCTCCGTGCGCATTTTTTCCGGCTTTCCCGGCGCATGGAATGGATAACCAAAACAACAAAGCCCAGTCGCACCCAACTCATCAACCACCATACTGGCTATTCGCCCTCCCATGGATTTACCGCCGATTAACAATGGCCTAGAAAGATCATCTCGTTGAGAAATCTCGCCATAAACCTCTCGCCAACAATCAAGCAGCACAGGCGGGCGATCTGGGGGAAGTTTTTTTCCCATCTCTCGCCGCTGCTGCATATACGGAAACTCAAAACGCATCACAGCCAGTCCAGCTGCATTGAGTTCTGCCGTCAGAGCCTGCATGTAATCACTATCCATAGGTGCTCCTGCACCGTGAGAAAATATCAACGTACCGCATGAACTAACGCCATCGGCAGGCTGGTCAATTAAATAATTCATGGCGAGTCTTATTGCCGTTGCTGATCTTGCTGAAACCGCTGGAACTGATACTTGGTGAGCAGGGTGCAGCTCTCTGTTTCCGGATCAAATGTGATCACCACATCGCCCCGCTCAATTTGTCTTTTTACTTGCTGAATCTTTGCCTCAAAACCCACTTCAGATGGGCCATAGTCCGTGCCTTCCCGTGCGACAAAATCTTCGATAATGGCAGTGAGTAATTCGTCTGAAAGGCTAGTTAAAGGAATGTCTATCATGGTCTATTCCGGCTTTCTAAATTTAAGCGTCATGCGGTCACTCTCACCGATAGCCACATACTTATTACGATCTAGATCTTTCAATCGCAAGGTTGGCGGCAGAGTCCACACACCCTTGGGGTGGGCCTTAACATCCCTGGCGTTACGATTAATATCAGATTTTTCTTCCAACACAAATCCAGCCTTTTCAGCCAGATCAATCACGTATTGCTCAGTCACATAACCACTGGTTTTCATGGTTTCCCAATCTGAACCCTCTAATGCTCTGTGCTCCACAACACCCAGCACACCTCCCGGTTTTAATGCCTTATAAAATAATGCAAAGGCCTTAGCTTCACTCTCTGAGCGCAACCAGTTGTGGACATTACGAAAGGTCAGCACCTGATCGGCACGTCCATCTGGCACAGTTAATTCCTTACGTTTGGGATCAAAGGACGCTAAAATAACTTGACCATATACGGTGGGGTACTCAGCCAGTTTTTTCACAAACTGCTCATGATAGTCGTCATAAAAAGTTACACCCATTCCCGTGGGGAAGTGTGCGGCATAGATGGTTCCCGTTTGAAGGTGGGGCGCCAGTATCTCAGTATACCAACCCTTTCCTGGCCAGATTTCCACCACAGTCATTTCTGGCTCCACACCAAAAAATTTCAGGGTTTCCAGCGGATGACGATATTCATCTCGCAGCACAAACTCCGGGGTGCGGTGAGCATCCCGCAGTGCGCTTTCAAGAACGTCCGCCTGTGCACTAACGGATGGTCCAAAACCGATAGACATCAGTAGACCCGCCAACATAAATCGTACATTTTTCATCGACTTCTTACTACCTTACACTTCCAGCCACAATCCGTTGGATACCTGATTCATTTCATCGTTCCCAGGTCATAATTGATACGGCATAATATCCACAGACCCAGCCATCAAGAAGATCTTCTATGAACCACTATCTCGCCCTCACTATTATTGCAGATGATCGCCCTGGCATTATCGAAAAAATAGCCGACGTCGTTAGCGCGAACGGTGGTAATTGGCTGGAAAGCAACATGTCACGTCTGGCCGGAAAATTTGCCGGCATTTTGTTGGTGAATATCGCCGAAGAGAAGAAATCCGCCTTGCTAGAGGCTCTAAACACCCTTGGAAACCAAGGTATCCGTGTTAGCGGTGAAACCAGCGTAGGTACTAAGCAGCCACAGGGAGAACACCTTATGTTAACCGTGGTGGGCAACGACAGGCCCGGTATTGTCGGTGAATTGTCATCCCTTCTAGCTCGCCTGCATGTGAATGTGGAAGAACTAAGTACCAGCTGTGAAGATGCGCCCATGAGCTCAGAAACGCTGTTTCGCGCCACAGCGAAAATTAGCCTGCCAAGCTCTGGCGTTAATCGCGATCAGCTACAGAATGAACTAGAATCCCTTTCAGATGACTTAATGGTGGAGCTGGAGAGCATTTAATACCGAAAGACATCCATACTGAACGGCTTTTAAAATAACAGGGCCATCAACCCACAAGCCCTTTCAGCAGCACCCCAACACCATACGCCATGGCAGCGGCAATGCCGCCTACACCCACTGTCTCAAGGCCAGATAGAAGCCAATACTGCTCCACGAATTTACCTTTTACCGCGCCCACCCAGAAAAAAGCCACCGCGGTTAGAGCGATAGACCATCCAAAGGTATTCTCAACCGTACCTGGCAAGACCCAATTTGTCACATAGGTAATCAACGGCACGAACCCAACTATACAAAAAGCCACAAAGGTTGCTAGACCACCTTTAACTGCATCGTGTTCCTGCAAAGACATGCCATGCTCTTCCTGTAGCATGGTATCTACCCATTTTTCCTTATCGGAGACAATCACCTCAACGGCATCCTCCAACAATTGTCCCTTAAACCCTTTCATAGCGAAGATTTGACGAACTTCTTCTTTCTCCCCTTCAGGGAATCTTTCAATCTCCTCCAGTTCCATTTGACGAACGTTAATTCGATGCTGATTCTCCGCCCGGATACCGAGAAAATTACTGACCGCCATGCTAAAGCCATCGGCTAACAGGTTGGCAAAACCGAGAATAATAACAACACCCGGAGCCATCCCCGCGCCCGCTACACCAGCTACAATGGCGAAGGTAGTTATAGCACCATCGACAGCACCAAAAATAAATTCTTTGAGGTAAATAGAGTCCGGCCCGTCGGCCAAACGCTTGGCGATTAAATGTGGATGGTGTTGGGCCTTGGCGTGATCAAGGCTCTTCTGGTCGTCGGGGATTTCCATTCATACTCCGATATCGTTAAAACGATAACTTGCAGGCCAGCTCTGGTCATTTGACCAAGCAAACTGCATCATACCGAAGAGGAGATTTTATGCACCCTACCCTATGTTAAATATCGTTCTGTTTGAACCTGAAATCCCACCCAATACTGGCAACATTATCCGGCTCTGCGCCAACACTGGGTTTTCGCTGCATTTAGTTGAGCCTCTGGGCTTTGAGCTTGATGACAAACGGCTGCGTCGAGCTGGTCTCGATTATCGAGAATGGCAAGATGCCAAGGTACATGCCAATTGGAAATGTTTTATAACAAGCGAAAAGCCTGGACGGCTGTTTGCTATCAGTACTAAGGGTCACATCCGCTATACGGATATTGCCTTTCAGCCGGGAGACACCCTGGTATTCGGCCCAGAAACCCGCGGCCTTACTCAGGCGTTTCGCGATGCTCTGCCACCAGAGCATATACTGCGCGTCCCCATGCAGGCACAAAGTCGCAGCCTGAACTTATCCAACACCGTGGCACTTATTGTTTATGAGGCCTGGCGGCAATTGGACTTTGATGGTGCTGTGTAAGGTATACATTATATGTAATGAAGACTTAGTAAATGCAGTCTAAAATAAATCTTCGTAAAATCTCTGTACCCTAACTAATATCGAGAAGACAACCCCACATGAACCGCCAAGTAAATAGGGATCAAGCGCCGATCGGATTATTCTACGAGTCATCCACCTGTTATACAGAAATGGTCTCTGAAAAAATTGCTGACGAGCTAAACACTGCGTTCGGCGACACTTTAGTGCAAGCAAATCCTAAGAGAGTTTGAGCTAAATACAGACACAGGTCAGCATTAAACACCGCATTACGGTTACCAACTCACACGCTGCAAGAAACGCTACACAAGGCACCTTATGTCAAAGCAATCGCCGGAGATCATCCAGCCTGCGACAATCCGATGGCGAGGCCATGGCCAACCGGTTTCAACGGTATTTGATGATATCTATTTCGACAGTGACGGTGGTATCGATGAAAGTCGTTATGTGTTTTTGCAGCAGAATGGCCTTCCAGAGCGATGGGCTAACAACCCTGGCGGCTCATTTACTATTGGTGAAACGGGCTTCGGTACCGGGCTCAACTTTTTAGTAGCGGCCCAAGCCTGGCTGGATAAGACAAGCACAGGCACCCTTCACTTTGTCTCCGTCGAGAGATTCCCTCTGACCACAAAAGACCTTCAGCAGTCCCTGGACCTATGGCCCGCGTTAAAGACACTCGCCGATGAATTAGTTCAATTATACCCCCCAGCCACCCCCGGAATTCATCGCCTCCATCTCGCCAACAAGCGCATTACCCTAACCCTGATGTATGGCGAGGCTAACCCTATGTTCGCCTCACTAAAATGCAGTGATCACCCCTTATTTTATCAGCAGGGCAGCCCCGTTATTGATGCTTGGTTTCTAGATGGCTTTACCCCCGTTAAAAACCCGGAAATGTGGACTAATGAACTGTTTCGAACCATTGCCGATCTCAGCGGAGAGGGCAGCACCATCAGCACCTTTACCTCAGCATGCCGTGTTCAACGCGGGCTACAAAACGCCGGTTTTAATATTGAAAAAGTCTCCGGAATTAACAGAAAGCGTGAAATTATTCGGGGTACTTTCACCAATTCTGAGGCTAACAAGAGCAAAAAATCTGAATCAGACTGGACACCCTCCACGTTTAATTCATGCCATCGACCACCCTGGTACTTGACACCCATCATCGAAAAACCGGAATCCGCTATCGTGCTGGGTGGCGGTATAGCAGGCTGCGCCACAGCTCGGTCACTGGCTGAGCGCGGTATTCCCGTCACACTCATAGAGAGGCACCCGCGATTAGGCCAGGAAGGCTCAGGCAACCCACAAGGTATTCTTTATCCCAAGCTGTCTACCGGCACATCCGTCCTGGCACGTTTTGGGCTAACTGCGCTGCTATATGCCAGCCGCTATCACAGCGCATTTTTGGATAGTCATGCGACTAAAACTGAAACAGTCATAGGTAGTCGTTGCGGCGTGCTGGTGTTACCTGCGTCGGAAAAAGATAAAGACAAGTTTGAACAACTCGCCGAACTTTTTCCATCCTGTCTCGTACAGCTACATGAAGGAGAACAGCTTAATCAAACGGCAGGGATGTCTCTGGCCAACCACTTCGGGCTATTCTTCCCCACACTCGGCTGGATAAAACCACCTGCAGTCTGCCAAATACTCACCGAACACCCATTAATTACCGTTCAAACAGCAGAAGTGGTCGATATCGAGTTTCAACAAAACGACTGGCATGCATGTGATGGACTTGGCAGAACTATTGCTGAGGCACAGGTGATGGTAATCGCCGGTGGTTTTGACAGTAGTAAATTCAGCCAAACCAATCATCTTTTTGTTAAAAAAATTCGTGGCCAAATCAGCCAGCTTCCTGCTACACCACAAAGTGCTGAACTGAAAACCGTACTTTGTGGAGAGGGCTATATTGCCCCTGCCATAGAAGGCGTACACACCCTCGGCGCCACCTATAACTTTGGTGAAACCAGCAAAGCTGTCCGCACAAAAGACCACCAGGTCAACTTGCAACAATTAGCCACCACCGATGCAGCTGTGGCAGAAACCTTTTGCCCAGTGGACATCGATAACCTGCAGGGCCGTGCCGCCTTCCGCTGTACCACACCGGATTACCTTCCCATCGCTGGGCCAGCACCTAAACTGAATGATTATCTAAACGACTATGCGTTATTAAGAAAAAATGCCCGCGCTCATATACCTGTAGCGGGAAACTGTTGGCCGGGGTTATATCTCAATATTGGTCATGGTTCGAGGGGGCTGAGTTACGCCCCAATCTGTGCGGAACTATTAGCCAGTCAAATTTGTGGTGAAGTACCGCCACTGGAACTGGATTTACGGCAAGCCGTACATCCAGGGCGGTTTATTATTCGAGATTTAATACGGAAGAAACGTTAACACCCATTATCAGCAAAACGGGATTATGCATCCGCGTCCACACTGCGCTTAGACAACATTTCCACCGAACCAGAACCACAGCCAATGATGGTACGCATCGCCTCTTCCACAGACACATTAGGCAATAGCTCTACACACTCGCTAGGCAAATGATAAATCACCCCCGAGGTGGGAATCGGTGCAGTGGGAACAAATACCGTAAAGCTACCATCAGGATGACGACTCGTCACAATCGCAGTAACACTGACCGGACAGTCGGCACCATAAATACTAGCCAATGCAGGATCTCCATTTAATAAATTGGTTTCACCGCGGCCGCCAAGAAACTGAGATACGACTTCGCGGATAGTTTTATAACCCGGTGCCAGCTTAACCAACCCGCTATCCACTTTTTCGTGAATCCATCCCCCCAACTGGGTTCTGATCAACAAGCCAATAAAAAAACACACCCCAATAATCATGACAAAGGCCAGCAATGTAGCCAAAAGCTCACTGATGGCAGCTTGCTCTGTCAGCACTTCAGTCAATGGACTGATAAATTCCGACACCAAGCCAAAGACCCATAGAAATATCAGTGCCAACAGTGCGATGGGTAGTACCACGATCAGACCACCGAGAATGGTCAAAGAAAGGAAAGAACGCAGACGAGTCATAATCAAATCTCTACAAGTAAGAGAATAGGATAACAATAAAGCGAGGCTGATAAAAAACTGTCTGCTTCATACCATAATGGGAATTTAAAATTAAAGGAGTCAGTGACATCTAAGAGCAGTTATCATCTCTATTTGTCACTGACTCCTTTCTTGCATTTTCAATTTCTGATACAGCATCTGAAAAATTTAATACTGACTCGATAAAATCAAAGAGTTCAATAACGACTATTGATTGGTTTCTAACTCCTTCGGCTAAAACCGACATACTATTATATATCTTCTGTCCATGTAAGAACCCCAGGTTTCGATGATGACCAATTCGAGACAGTATCTTTACAGAAGGCTTTTGCATCATGTCCCTGGTTTAAGTTCATCGATACTTCATTACGCATAAAGCCTCAAACACCAGGTTGTGAGTATTGGCGGCTTTTTTGAGTATTTTTTAAAAAAGTGAAGGGATTTACAATTCCGTGTGCTTTGATTTGTTAAGTTTTATTTCCACAGGTTGAAATGTAAGCCCTGCAAATTCATAAACCTCACCGGCACACTCCAACTCAAAAGCTAGATAGCCCGAGACTGATTTTAATGAAGCACTTACAGTTATTACGTTATTCTTAGCATATGTAAGTATTTTCGAAATTAATGATTTACCTACATCTCTATTTGGAAACCAGGAGATACAAAAAGCATGGCAATGTGACGACCTTATTTAAGCTCAATGTATTCTGCTACATCACCGCTGCTCTAGTAAACTAGCATCTCATTATCCGCTTCCATCCGGCTTGCTAAACCTTCTAATGGTGCAATTTTTTGATGCCGTCTTCGTGCAGTGTTGGTGCCACTGACTCCATCAATGAATCGATACATAAGGAGATTACAGAAGGTAAAAACTTTGAAAAAATCTTCCTCCTTGAGATCAAGACTCATTGTAAAATTAACGCCTTCCTCAGCATAAAATGCGAGCGTGAGCGAGTAGTTTTTCCAATACAGCGACTTTGTTATGTTTTATTAGGTATTGGGATAGCATAAGTTCCAATTGCATGTGCGACAGGTTCGATAAAACCTTCTGAATACATTGACACCTCTCCTACAATCAGTGTCTTACCTATTTTTATTAAGTTACACTTTGCTATTATATCTTTTTCAGATGAGGGCTTTCGGAGAAAATTAATGTTTAAATTGGTAGTGACCGCAAGTGCTACCAATCCAATTTGGCTTAAAATGGCAACATATAAAGCTAGGTCTGCCATTTCCATTAGTACTGGCCCAGATACTGTTCCTCCTGGCCTCAAATGATTCTGATTTATTTTTTTCCTAATCGTTATAGCTTTTTCGCCAATACTGTCAATAATGAAATTAGCTTGAGGGAATTCATTATTGAAGAAATTAACCAGCTCTGCTTTCGTTACCATTGTCTCTCCTATGGGGATTAAATATAACGCCTTAAACACCGACTGGCGAGATAGTGGATTTTTTGCGTTTTGTGCAACCAAGGTGACCGCCTGCTCAAGTCCTACAGAGGGTTTTGTTGGCTGACATAATGAAACTTTCCTTAATTCATTGTGGCACTCCATTCGTCCCTTGAGAATATACTTGTCTGATTAAAAATCAATAGGTTGCATTGCATGCAAATGTGATAGCAGGACTCAGTTCGCTGTTCCCGGGACTTTTATCAATGGAATTTCTACCCAGACACTTTAGGTGGCCTGCTGTACCTTTTCTGCCTACTGACCAGTATCGAACTGGTATCATGCCTCCCCTAATTAACTGCCTATACTTAACAGAACCTATTTAACTAACCCGATTTACTTGGTCTTTACCCATGAACGAAGCAAGCCTACTGGTCTTTTCTATCTCCATTACTGGCCCTATTTTTATGGTGGTGTTACTTGGCTTGTTATTGAAAAGTCTTGGGATAATCCAGACGCAATTTGTTCAATCTGCTTCGGACCTTGTGTTCAAGGTGGGGCTACCCGCGATTCTGTTTTTGAGTATTTACCGGGCGGATCTCGATAATTTTTCAATGGGCTTACCCCTATTGGTGGCTATCCCTATTACCTTGATGATGTTTACCCTGACATTACCCCTTTCCCGCCTGTTTATCTTCAACAAAGGTGATTGTGGGGTATTTGTGCAGGGTGCCTTTCGGGGCAACTTGGCGGTTATCGGCTTGGCTTTTTGTAGTAATGCCTACGGCGAGGCCGGACTGGCTGCTGCAGCGGTACCGGTGGCCGTTTTGACTATATTGTATAACTTGCTGGCGGTGGTGGCGTTGAACCCCATTGAGTCCGGTGACCACCAATCACCCCTGCGACGGATGGTGATGAACACGCTGAAGAACCCGCTGCTTATCGGCATTGCACTAGGGTTTATGATGAAGTTCAGTGGGCTGCCATTACCCAAGCTTATTGAGGACACCGGCAATTATTTTGCACGCATGACGCTGCCTTTGGCTCTGCTTTGTATTGGTGCCTCCATGAATATGAAAGCACTGAAACATTCTGGTGTGAGCACGGTGACGGCCTCTATTCTCAAGCTAATCGTAGCGCCGTTGCTAATGGTCAGTATGGCTATCTGGCTGGGGGTGCGCGGCATGGAGCTGGGTATTCTGTTTTTTTTAGTGGCCTCACCCACTGCGGTGGCGAGTTTTATTCAGGTTAGGACCATGGGCGGCAATGGTGAGTTCGCCGCAAATATTGTGGTGATGTCTACGTTGCTGGGGATTGTCACTGTTACCGTGGGGCTACTGGTATTAAAGGCATTTGCATTGATCTAAAAAAGACTATTCATACCCCCCCCGTTCCTTCCCACCCCTTCCTATAACATTCAACCCATTCATGACTCTCTGTTAATGGCCAGTCTTTAATGCGGAAGAGTTCCTACACAGGTAGAATAAAGCCTTTGCCAAACTCCCCAATGACTGAGGTACTATATGAATGCTCTGAACCCACAGGCACACCCTGCCTTTGAGTTTCTGCGCAGTGAGCGCATTGATTCCCTGAATATAGAGGTGGCGGAATACCGCCATCGCAAAACCGGGGCACAGCATGTCCATATAACCGCCGACAACACTGAAAACGTGTTTTTGGTGGCACTGCGAACGGTACCAAAGGACTCCTCTGGCGTTGCCCATGTTCTGGAACACACGGCCCTGTGCGGCAGTGAAAAATACCCGGTTCGCGACCCCTTTTTTATGATGATTCGTCGGTCGCTGAACACCTTTATGAATGCTTTCACCAGCTCTGACTGGACGGCTTACCCGTTTGCCAGCCAGAACGAAAAGGACTTCAATAACTTGCTGGATGTGTATCTGGATGCGGTGTTTTTCTCCCGACTGGATGAACTGGATTTTGCCCAAGAAGGTCACCGAGTAGAATTTTCCGAGCCTGACAATGCAGAATCTCCTTTGGTATATAAGGGTGTGGTCTTTAATGAGATGAAAGGGGCCATGAGTTCGGTACCCTCAACCCTTTGGCATACTTTGTGTAAATACCTCTACCCCACCACCACCTACCACTACAACAGTGGCGGTGATCCGGAGTGTATTCCCGACCTGACCCACGAACAGCTCAAGGTCTTTTACCAGACGCACTATCACCCCTCCAATGCCATTTTTATGACCTACGGAGATAAACCAGCATCAGAACTACAAGCTACGTTCGAGTCGCAAGCCCTAGCCCGATTTGAGCCGCTGGATGTGGAAATTTCGGTGCCCGAGGAACAACGCTACTCGAAGCCCATTGCGGTTGAGGAAGCCTATGCCTTTAACGAAGAAGGCAACACGGACAATAAAACCCATATCGTACTGAGTTGGTTGCTCGGCAAGTCTACTGACCTTGAAGCTAGTATGGAAGCTCACCTGCTGTGCAGTATTCTGCTGGACAACAGTGCTTCGCCGCTACAGAAGGCATTGGAGACCACAGATTTGGGCACATCACCTTCGCCACTGTGTGGGCTAGATGATTCCCAACGAGAGCTGTGCTTCGTCTGCGGCATTGAAGGCAGTGAAGCAGATCGTGCTGGCGATGTGGAAGAGCTTGTATTGAGCGTGCTGCAAGACGTAGCAGACAATGGTATCCCACAAGAGCAGGTAGAAGCCTCGTTACACCAACTAGAGCTGCAACAGCGTGAGGTTGGTGGTGATGGCTACCCCTACGGCCTGCAACTGATATTAACCGCACTGACTAGCGCCATTCACAGGGGTGATCCAATTGCTCTTCTTAACTTGGACCCAGTATTAGAAAAGCTCCGGAACAATATTCAAGACCCTCGTTACATCAAGCAGCTGGCCCGTAATCTCCTCCTCGACAACCCCCACAGGGTTCGGCTGACGATGATTCCTGACAGCGAGCTGTCTGCCCGCAAAGACCAAACAGAGGCCGATCGCTTAGCATTAATAAAGGACGATATGGATGATGCTGATAAGCAGGCGGTGATTGAAAAAGCACAGGTGCTGAATGAGCGTCAGCAACAAAAAGATGACGAATCGATACTTCCCAAGGTAGGACTGAAAGATATTCCTCCGGTTATGGCCTATGTGGGCGCCACAGAAAAACAAGACAGCCCCGTTCCGCTTACTAGCTATGGTGCAGGTACCAATGGCCTGGTGTATCAGCAGATTATTTTGCCGCTCCCTGCATTAACTGATCAACAGCTGGATCTGTTGCCTATCTACAGTAATTGCCTGACCGAACTAGGTGTTGATCAACAGGATTATCTGGCCACACAACTTTGGCAATCCCAGATTTGTGGCGGCATCGGCGCCTATGCCAGTGCCCGAGGCATGCCAGACAACGAACAAACACTGTCTGGACACCTAACTCTTTCTGCCAAAGGCCTTACCCGTAACCAAGGCGCGATGACAGAATTGATGCACCAAACATTGGAGAAGGTGCGTTTTGATGAATTACCCCGCATTCGTGAACTGATTGCCCAAACCCGTGCCCGCCGAGAATCAAGTGTGACAGGCAGTGGCCACAGCTTGGCCATGACAGCCGCTTCCAGCGGCACCAGCCCCGGGGCTAAATTAACCCATCAATGGGGTGGCCTTGAGGGAATAAGATATATAAAAAAGCTGGATACGGCTCTCACCAATGAGGTTGATCTGACTAATCTGTCTGAGCAACTGGCGGGGATTCACCAGCTAATATTGGCGGCACCACGTCAGTTCCTGCTGGTGGGTGAAGCGGACAAACTCTCGAGCTATCACCAGGCTATTCAACAGCACTTTCAACCGGTAAAAAACCCTGCTTTTCAGGCATTTGAACAACCTGAACTTCACCACCGTGTGGCAGAGTTGTGGAAAACCAGTACTCAGGTAAATTTCTGTGCGAAATCTTACCCCACTGTGCCGATGTCGCACCCCGATGCGGCACCTCTCACGGTATTAGGTGGCTTCCTTCGCAATGGCTACTTGCATCGGGCCATTCGGGAACAGGGCGGCGCCTACGGTGGCGGTGCTGGACAGGAGAGCAACGTTGCCGCTTTCCGGTTCTTTTCCTACCGGGATCCTCGCATTGAAGACACACTAAAGGACTTTGATCAGTCTCTGATCTGGCTTCAGAATGAGAAACACGATTGGTCTCAGATGGAAGAAGCGATTCTGGGTGTAGTCAGCTCTATTGATAAACCCGGCTCGCCTGCCGGTGACGCAAAACAGGCTTTCCATGCCGAACTTTATGGCCGCAGCCGCGAAGTTCGCGAGCTATTCCGTAATCAGGTCCGAGCCGTAACAATGGCAGATTTAAAGCGGGTTGCCGCTACGTATCTCACTGAAAACAATGCCAGTACAGCAGTGATCACCAATCCAGACAATGCCGCGGCGGCAGATTCTTTGAATCTAACGCCGGTGACGCTCTAACCGCTATTAAGAAAGGTATCACTGATGTTTCAAACCACGCTGGAACCACGCTTTTCGGAAACTGATAGCCTTGGGCATATCAATAACACCGTGTTTCCCGTTTGGTTTGAATACGCTCGTAAGGATATTTTTAAGTTAGTGCATCCAAGCCTGACTCACCATGACTGGCCAATGATACTGGCGCATCTCAACGTGGATTTTATTCGCCAGACCCAGTACGACAGCGAGGTCACCATCAACACTGCTGTCACCAAAATTGGCGGAAAATCGCTCACCGTTACCCACGCGGCTTGGCAGAATGAAGCACTGGTCGCTCGCGGAGAAGCAGTACTAGTCTGGTTCGACTACCAACAGCAGATCAGTTGCTCTATACCCGACGACATTCGTGCGCTACTAACGGAACACCTAGAAAACAGCACTCAAGTGGAAGCTCAACCGGGAGTTCAGCTGGGAGCCAGACCAATAAGTGAATAATAAACGGGACGACATTTACGCGGCGCCACAACTGCAGATTGCTGGCTTCCGTTTCGATAAAGCGGTGGCTTCGGTTTTTCCCGATATGATAAAACGTTCGGTGCCCGGTTACGAAACCATTATTGCCATGACGGGTACACTGGCTGAACGCTATGTACAACACAACAGCCGTTGTTATGACCTAGGGTGCTCTCTGGGTGCCTCCACCGTTGCCATACGACATCACATTCAATATTCCGGCTGTGAAATTGTGGCAGTGGATAACAGCGAGGATATGCTGAATCGATGCAGAGCTATTTTGCAAAATGATGATGCCAATATCCCCGCTGAGTCGATTCCTGTGGAGTTGGTTTGTGGCAACATTCAGGATACCCCTATCACTAATGCCAGTATGGTGGTGGTGAACTTCACCCTTCAATTTATCCCCGTTAGGCAACGGGCTGAGCTGTTGCAACGCATTGCCGATAACCTGTTACCTGGCGGTGTACTGGTACTCTCTGAAAAGGTGGCCTTTGAAGATCAACAACATCAAGAGTTAATGATTGAGCTCCACCACAACTTTAAGCGAGCCAACGGTTATAGCGACCTGGAAATCAGCCAGAAGCGATCCGCACTGGATGATGTGCTCATGCCGGAAACACTGGAAACCCACCGAAATCGACTCCGAAAAGCCGGGTTTAGTAGTGTGGATGTGTGGTTTCAGTGTTTTAATTTTGCGTCACTGATCGCACTCAAATAGTCTTCGTCAATAGACCGTACTCAACATGCCCTCAACTGACAAGTCACTCATCAATTTCTCTTCGCTG
>JBLIJA010000033.1:0-15905 GCA_047635115.1 Porticoccus sp.
TCAGGTAATTGATTCGAACTATGACCATTGATGAGTATAAAGTCTACCTGCTTCAACCTGCTTATCGGCTCACGCAAAGGCCCTGCTGGGAAGCACTGCTTATTGCCAAAGCCTCGCTCTCCATCAACCACTGCAATTTCAATATCCCGGGGCAATCGATAGTGTTGCAACCCATCATCGCTCAAGATTAGGTCACAATCTGTCTGTTCAAGTAGCCACTGAGCGGCTCGATACCGGTTGGGATCAACAACCACAGGGCAAGTATTGGCGAGCAATAGCGGCTCATCACCGACCTTAGCAGCAGCTGACTCAGTGCTGACAAGTACCGGATACACAGATGCAGTGCCACCATAGCCTCGGCTAATAACACCAGGTCGATAACCCTGCTCTTTAAGGTGACCGACTAACGTCATCAGTAATGGGGTCTTACCAGTACCACCAACGGAGATATTACCCACAACAATCACAGGCACATTCAATGACGGTATGGTCGATACCTTTTGATAGTAATAACGGCGTGCTCTAACCACTGCACGAAACAACCATGAGAAAGGCAAAAGTAGTAAAGTCCAGCTAGAACTACGGTACCAAGCTTGCTCCAGACAAGTAGACATACTCATGAAAAATAAACGCGTATTAACACGGTTGATTCGGCTCAACCAGGAACTGTTTACGATGAAGCTGAGCATAGCGTCCACTTTTGGCCAACAGTTGCTGATGAGTTCCCTGTTCGACAATTTGCCCCTCATCCATCACCAATATACGGTCGGCATTTTCGATGGTGCTCAGGCGGTGTGCGATCACAAAGGTGGTACGTCCTTGAACAATGTTTTCTAACGCTTCTTGGATATAGTGCTCTGATTCTGTATCTAGTGCAGAGGTTGCTTCATCAAGGATTAATATTGAGGCATTTTTTAATAGTGCGCGGGAAATGGCCAGCCTCTGTCTCTGCCCACCGGACAACATCACGCCCTCATCACCGATAGGGGTGTCAAAGCCCTGCGGCAACTTATCAATAAACTCCAAAGCATGGGCTGCCTTGGCCGCGGCACGAACCTCTTCTGGTGAATGCTTCGCAAGAGCACCATAAGCGATATTGTTATAGACCGTATCGTTGAACAAGGTCACTTTTTGTGACACTAGGGCGATATGACTGCGCAGATTGGCTAGCTTGTAATCGTTAACATCCGTGCCATCAAGAAGTATTTCTCCTTGACTGTGACTATAAAAACGAGGAATCAAATTGACTAGGGTCGTTTTCCCACTACCAGACTGCCCAACCAGCGCAATAGTTTCTCCTGGTGTCACTTTAAGATTTATGCCTTTAATGACACTACCCGCTTCTGCCGAGTATGCAAAAGTCACATCTTTGAACTCAAACAAACCCACCACTTCGGTCCGCTCAACAGTGCCTTCATCAGGTTCATCCATCTCATCTAGTGTGGAAAATAACGTGCTGGCAGCCGCCACACCCCGCTGAATATTCCTATTGACTTCAGACAACTGACGTATGGGCTTGGCCAACAAGGCTGCGGAACCCAAAAATTTAACGAATTCGCCACCACTCATATTAGCCAGAACTGCTGGGTCCAAAGCTAGCCACATTAATAATGACAACGAGATGGCTACCAACATCTGAATAATCGGTGTGCTTATACCCTCGGCAACGGCCATTTTCATATGCTGGCTACGATTGTATTTACTCACATCCAGCATACGCTGCTGCTCATACTCGACACCACCAAAAAGATGCATCTCACGATACCCGCCCACCACCTCCTGAGCGACATGGGTAACATCTCCGACGGAAGACTGGATACGCTGACTTAACAATCGAAAGCGTTTGCTAACGACGGTGACAACAAAACCTATCACCGGTAACAAAATCACGAAAATAGATGCCAGCCTCCAGTTAATGTAAAACAAATAGCTGATTAACCCGATAACCAGTGCACCCTCTCGAATAATTAACTTTAGCGAACTTGTCGCTGCGGTCGTCACTTGGGTAACATGAAATGTCAATCGAGTAATTAGATGGCCAGACATACTGCTATCGAAATAACTAGACGGCAGCCGCGTATACTTATTGAATATTTCGGTACGAAGATTAAAAACCATGACTTGAGCGATATAGGCCATGCCATAACCGCCCAAAAAGAAACCTAAGCCTCGCACCACCGCAATACCAAACATAAGCAGTGGGATAATCCATCGACTATCTAAAACCGCATTTTCGCCACCCAGATTCCCGGCTAGCTTAGCGGTGAAACCTGTATCTACATTGAGAGCTTGGGCTGAAGTTGTCGCGTCATCAGCAGACAAGGTATTAATGACGTTAACGGTATAACCAAACAAATCAATGAAAGCGATTTCCATTGCGGAAAACAGCATCAAGCCAAGAACACTGAGTAGAAAAACACCCCAGTAACGCTTGAGGTAGGATAATAGTCTTAAATAAACCGCTAGCCCGGACATTTCCGGATGATCGGATTCGGGTACAAATTTTGCCACTATGACTCCTCGCCAGACTGCTTTATGAACCACTAAATATTCACACTGGTGATAGTATACCCCCCCATACCGATGACTCATGGCACAAAGCTTATTAATCTTGCAATTACTTCTTGTTTCACCACTTTCAGGGTTGGCGATTCAGACTTTGTGCCCCAAAATAGACATAATTTTGCTGTAACCGCTGTTTGGCTTCACCTATGCGTAAAAATAACAACAAGATAAAAATTGGGTTAGTTCTGTCTGGAGGAGGAGCACGAGCCGCGTATCAAGTAGGCGTGCTCAAGGCTGTCGCTGAGGTGCTACCCAAAGAAACCAACAACCCAT
This sequence comes from Porticoccus sp., assembly GCA_047635115.1. GTDB lineage: Bacteria > Pseudomonadota > Gammaproteobacteria > Pseudomonadales > Porticoccaceae > Porticoccus. The sequence continues at coordinate 2,839 of JBLIJA010000033.1, forward strand.
TCCCCATCATTTGTGGTACCTCCGCTGGCGCCATCAATGCCCTCGCTATCGCCGGTCGGTCCGGGCCCTTCCGTCTTCGAATAAAGAAGTTAGAGGCTATCTGGCGACAGCTGGATGCCAAAAAAGTCTATCGAACTGATTTTTTTGGTGTTCTTAAAAACAGTATCAACATGTTTTTTTCGTTCTTTCACAGCGGCTATGCCCTTGGTAACCCCAAAGCACTCTTGGATAACTCTCCATTACGCCAATTATTGAATGACTACATCCGTTTTCGCCATGTAAATGAGTCTATCGCAAGTGGTGAGTTGGAAGCCGTAGGCATTACAGCAGTCAGCTACAGTACCGGCAAGTCAGTCACCTTTTTTCAGGGGACTGAATTACACCAACCATGGAATCGAGTCAGACGAATGGGTGTACCCGTAGAACTCACTATCGACCACCTAATGGCCTCTTCCTCTATCCCTGCCATGTTCCCGGCTGTCCAAATCGGTGATGGGTTTTTCGGAGATGGTGCGGTAAGACAACTGAAGCCTATTAGCCCTGCTTTACGCTTGGGAGCAGACAAAGTGTTTGTTATCGGTGTCAGTGACAACCTCGCTCACAAAGGAAATCTGCCCCTGATCAAACATTACCCATCTATCGCCCAAATTATTGGTCATATGTTTAGCAGCGCCTTTATCGATAGTATCGAGAGTGACCTCGAAACTCTTAGGAGTATCAACCGACTCTCAGAGCAGATGTCTGCAGATGAAAGAGCAAAAAAAGGTGTGGGCGATCTTAATCCGGTAGAGTTTTTGGCCATTTCGCCTTCAGGACCTATCGACAAACTTGCTTGTGACTACTTTAATGAGCTACCTATAAGTATCAAAATATTTTTAAAGTTAATGGGTGCCACCGCGCAGGGCGGCGGTGTCAGCGCTGCGAGTTATGTTATGTTCTCCAGAGGATTTTGTCGAAAGTTGATAGAACTTGGTTACCAGGACGGCATGGCCCAAAAAGACGCCATACTCGATTTCTTTGATAGCGAATAATTATCCCGATTTAAGCCCACATACGCACTGCTTATCTCACTCACTACTCGTCATACCCTATATAAAGTCTAGCAAGCCTGGCCCAAAACAGGGAAAAACCGAACTAATCAAGCCTCTTCACGCTTATAACCCAATCTTGATGATTGATTTGAAACTTACATCTTGTAAGATGTAACCTAGCTAAATATCAACCAAACAGGAATATCAGGCTATGGCCTTAGATAAAGCGATTGTCTCCACCGCACTGGATCCAGCGGTCACCAAAGTACTGTGCAATACTTACATATTGCTGTCTATGACCCTTGCCTTCAGCGCGGCCATGAGCTGGGTTGCTATGGCTGTCAACGCGCCTTATATGGGGTTATGGATACTACTGCCTTACATCGGCTGCCTTTGGATGGTCGAGAAGAATAAAAATAGTACTGCAGGGCTATTTTGGGTATTTGCTCTCACGGGTTGGATGGGGTTCACTCTCGGCCCAATTATTAGCTTTTACTTAGCCACTTCTGGTTCAGAAGCTATTTTGACGGCGCTAGGTGGGACCGCACTAATATTCTTCGCCTGTTCCGGTTATGTACTGGTCACTCGCAAAGAGCTGTCTTTTATGAGCGGCTTTTTGATGACCGGCGTTATGGTGGCTTTCATAGCAGCAATAGCGAATATCTTCCTCCAAATACAAGGTCTGTCACTGGCAATTTCCTGCCTGTTCCTCCTGCTTTCCTCAGGTATTATTATGTGGCAAACCAGCTCCATTATTCACGGTGGTGAGCGTAACTATATTTCAGCCACAGTAACCCTCTACGTGATGCTCTATAACATCTTTACTAGTTTGTTACACCTACTTGGTCTAAGTAACGACTAGCGTTTTGTGACAGAAACATTACCAAAGAACTTTCTTGGGAATCTCGAGGCCTGGTCTGAATCTAGGGCCAGGAAGTTAGCTGAGGAAGAAAACATAGCACTGACGGACGCTCACTGGGAAATTATCCAGGTCGCCCGTCAGTTTTATGATGACTATGGCTTTTCCCCCTCCATGCGTCCGCTAATCAAGACTATCGCTACACGCCTCGATATCAGTAAGGCTCGCAGTATTTACCTAATGCAGCTGTTCCCACCTAGCCCCGCACGGGTGACCGCAAAGATAGCCGGCCTGCCTAAACCCCAAAACTGCCTGTAAACGTGGATTGAACTAGACTGTCTCATAGAGATTGGAGAACGCTATGACTCTTTCCCAAGAAATCTGTGATGTTTGTCGTGCAGATGCTCCAGCCGTATACAAGATTGAATATCCCAATCTACTGACACAAATTCCACACTGGGTTCATTAAAACCCATGACGCTACCCCACAACTTGAAAGGTTATTTACCTTCGATAATTTTGTGAGCGCCATGGCCTTTGCCCATCAGGTAGGTGAATTAGCAGAAATAACCAACCACCATCCCGCGATACGAGTTGAGTAGGGGGAAGTCACTGTCACTTGGTGGACCCACAAAATTGGCGAATTACACCGTAATTATTTTATATTGGCTACCCGAACGGATGTGTTGATCGATTGAACCCATGACTATCCATAAAATATCAGCATTGTATTTGCGTACCGTCCATTTCTCTTCTAACCTTCAGGTAAGCGAAAGTGTTAGCTTTCTGGAAACGGTACTGTTATCCGTTAGTAGGTGTTGATTCCCAGCGTGACGAAATTGTCATCTAGGCACTCCTAGATACACATCGTTATAGGTTTCTCGCCACTATGCCCCATGTAAGCACCACATTCTCGGTTATTTGTTACCACAACCCTGTTAACGCGATCAATTATTAGCCCCTATGGAGGAGGCCTCGTGAATAAGGTGTTAGTCCAGTCAATAGTATTAGTACAAGACGACACAGGTTCTCTATGGAATAGCTCTCCCTGCCAAATACTAGCAAGCAGACCAGCGGAACTACCGCCATTATATTACCCAGCTATCACCTACATCAGCACTCTGAAAACAATTAGAACCGCAGGAAGGCTCATATGCTAACAGCGATAATAATGACGTTATTGGTTATAGCCTCTGTAGTCTTCCATTTTCTTAATCCCTGGCAACAAACAGATCTCGCTTCTAACTGGGGATCGATGGATCAAATACTAAGCATCACCTTTTTAGTCTGCGGACTGTTTTTTGTCGCCATCATGTTCTTCCTTATTTACTGCCTGGTACGTTACCGCCACCGTGAGGGCCATACCGCTCATTACGGATCTCATAATAAAAAACTGGAAGGCTGGCTGATAGCCGTCACCAGCCTAGGCATCTGCGCCCTTCTGGCGCCAGGTCTGGTGGTATATGGTCAATTTGTAACACCCCCTGATAACGCGAGGAACGTAGAAGTGCTTGGCCAGCAATGGAGGTGGGCATTTAGATTTCCAGGCGATGATGGTTTGCTCGGGACCACATCCGTAAAGCATATTGGCCCAAAGAATCAATTCGGCATCAATCCGTCAGATCCCAATGGACAAGACGATCGATTAATACACACTAATGAACTACGTCTTGCTATTGACCAACCCATAAAGTTTTTGTTGCGATCAATCGATGTATTACACAACTTCTATGTGCCGCAATTGCGGTCAAAAATGGACTTAATCCCAGGTATTGTTACCAGCTTTTGGGCAACCCCCAAAGTCATCGGTCGTTACGAGGCTCTGTGCGCCGAGTTATGTGGTGTAGGCCACTACAATATGCGGGGCCACCTAGTGGTCGTCACCCAGGCAGAATTCGACACTTGGTTATCTGAGCAGCCTACCTTTTCCGAAATCATAACGGGTAAAACCAGTGATGGGCTAGCTGACCAAGGACAACAGTTAGCCCAAAATCGAGGCTGTATTGCTTGCCACAGTGTCGATGGCAGTAAGAGTTTAGGCCCGGGATGGCTCGGACTCTATGGGCAAACTGAAACCTTGGCTGATGGTTCTAGTATCACTGTTGACAAGGCCTATATTGAGGAATCCATTGTCAACCCCTCAGCCAAAATCGTGCGCGATTATCCACCCGTGATGGTCGCCTACAAGTTCAGTGAAGAACAGCTGGCAGCTATCACCGCCTACATTCAATCTCTCACCAGCGAAGAGTCGTCAGTACCACAAGCAGATACTCCTCTGAATAAAAACATTACCCCTCAGGATTGAGGGAGGATTCAGTATGGCTTACGCAGAAGATGCAGAACGACAAGTACTCCATGAACCAAAAAGTTACTGGACAAAATATGTTTGGAGCCAAGACCACAAAGTCATCGCCATTCAATACTCACTGACAGCTATCTCTGTCGGCCTTGTTGCACTCGTCCTATCTGGATTAATGCGGATGCAACTGGGCTTTCCCGGCGTACTAGATATCAACGCCAGTGAGTATTATCAGTACATGACCATGCATGGCATGATCATGGTCATCTACTTGTTAACGGCCCTCTTCCTAGGTGGCTTTGGTAACTACCTGATCCCATTGATGGTGGGTGCCAGGGATATGGTTTTCCCCTATGTTAACATGCTCAGCTACTGGGTTTATTTGCTCTCGGTATTGATTCTGATATCCAGCTTCTTTGTTCCTGGTGGCCCCACCGGGGCCGGTTGGACTCTTTACCCACCCCAAGCCATATCCGAGGGTACGCCCGGAACGGAATGGGGTATTATTCTGATGCTGGTATCACTGATATTCTTTATTGTTGCGGCCACCATGGGTGGTCTCAACTATGTAACCACCGTACTGCAAGCTCGTACCCATGGTATGACATTGATGCGTATGCCTCTCTCGGTTTGGGGTATTTTTACCGCTACCATTTTGGCATTACTGGCTTTCCCGGCTTTATTTGTCAGCGCCGTAATGATGTTGCTGGATAAAACGATCGGTACCAGCTTCTTCATGCCAGAGATGATGTCTTTGGGCACCCAGATGTCGCACAGTGGTGGAAGTCCCGTTCTATTCCAGCACCTCTTCTGGTTTTTTGGTCATCCCGAAGTTTATATCGTTGCCCTGCCAGCATTTGGCATCATATCAGACATCATCAGCGTCCATTCCCGCAAGATTATTTTTGGTTACAAAATGATGGTATGGGCTATTGTGGCCATCGGAGGGTTGAGCTTTATCGTTTGGGCACACCATATGTACGTCAGTGGAATGAACCCGTATTTTGGATTTTTCTTTGCAGTCACAACACTGATCATTGCAGTTCCTACCGCACTCAAAGTCTACAATTGGATTCTTACACTATGGCAAGGTGACATCCATTTTACCGTGCCAATGTTGTTTGCCCTGGCATTTATTCTGACCTTTTTGGTGGGAGGATTGACGGGATTATTTCTGGGAAATGTGGTGGTAGATATACCTCTATCTGACACCTACTTTGTGGTTGCTCATTTCCATATGGTGATGGGCGTAGCACCCATCCTGGTGATCTTTGGGGCCATCTATCACTGGTACCCGAAAATTACCGGACGCATGCTAAATGACACCATTGGAAAGCTACATTTCTGGATCACCTTCCTTGGCACCTACCTCATCTACTTCCCCATGCATTATCTCGGCATTCAAGGTATGCCTCGGCGCTATTTTTCTTTCGATGGATTAGAGTTCATTTCCCAATCTGCCTACACCCTGAATCAATTTATTACCGTCGTGGCGATTGTTGTAGGCATCTCTCAGGTGTTGTTTATTTATAACCTGATTCACAGCTTTACGAAGGGAAAACCTTCTGGCAACAATCCTTGGAAAGCGGCATCCCTGGAATGGTGCACTCCATATACACCACCGCATCATGGCAATTGGGGGCCCAAGCTACCAGTAGTTTATCGTGGAGCCTACGATTACAGCATACCGGGTCTTGCCGATGATTTTGTTTTACAAACATCGACCAATACTTCCGTGGGTATTGTCAGCGACATCGAGGAGGAAAGGTCATGACGGAAAAAACCGATATGGCCGACGATCTCTGGGAATATTCCATACAACCCACCGCGACCCAGGCTAAGACCGGTTTACGCGTGTTACTACTAGCGCTGAGTTCACTCTTTTTCCTGTTTATTGTGGCCTTTATGGGCCGTTCTCAATTTACCGATTACGAATCACTTACTGCACCATGGCACCCACTGGCAAAGCCTTGGGCACTTTGGGTCAATACAGGACTTCTAGCTTTTGCCAGCGCCTCATTACAATGGGCGCGCATGGTCAGCCGAAAAAATCAACGTGAACAGTCCACTGAAGGTTTAATTTTAGCGGGTATTTTTACCCTAGCCTTTCTGGCCGGACAATTATTCATCTGGTTACAACTTATTTCGACGGGCAACTTAGCTTCAGGAAACCCTGCATACGCTTTTTTCTACTTACTAACCGGGCTACACGGACTACACTTGGTTTTTGGTCTTGTCGGCTGGGCTATTACCAGTCTAGGTATATGGAGAGGTCTTTCGTTCGAACGAACGAGTGTGCGCATCGAACTATGCGCCACCTATTGGCACTTCCTCCTTGCTGTATGGCTGATTCTATTCGCCTTACTGACAAGTCCACCAGAAACATTTGAAGCCTTTGCTGCCCTCTGTGGGTTGAGGTAAAGCTATGTATAACGCAACTGAACTATCGACCAATAAATCAACTCGCCACCTGATTTCTGATTGGTCATCAGATAAAGATGCCTTCAAGAATATTTCTTGGGGAAAGGCGATGATGTGGATATTTCTACTCAGCGATACTTTTATTTTTGGTAGTTTCCTCACTGGATATATGACAGTACGTATGTCTACCACCACACCCTGGCCGAACTCCAGCGAAGTCTTCGCACTAACCATTGCAGGTCATCATATTCCATTAGTCTTGATTGCAATCATGACTTTTATTCTTATTACCAGCAGCGGCACCATGGCTATGGCGGTTAATTTTGGTTACCGCGCTGATAAGAAGAAAGCTGCTTCTTTAATGATAGTAACAGCTTTATTAGGGGCCTCCTTTGTGGGCATGCAAGCATTTGAGTGGACTAAGCTTATTGAAGAAGGTGTACGCCCTTGGGGAAATCCAATGGGTGCAGCACAGTTTGGCGCCTGCTTTTTTATGATCACTGGCTTTCACGGGTTGCATGTATCCGTGGGTGTTATCTACCTGTTAATAGTGGCATCAAAAGTTTGGAGGGGACACTACGACATTACCAAACTGAGCCAAAAAATAACGAACGATAACCCAGGAAACAGCAATAGTGCTAAAAACTATCAGATCGTCGAAATCACTGGGCTTTATTGGCATTTTGTGGATCTTGTTTGGGTCTTTATTTTTGCATTCTTTTATTTATGGTAGGAGGTGATGAATGGAACAAACACATAGTCAACAGCACCCTATCAGTATTTACCTAAAGATATGGTTTTTACTGTTTGTATTGAGTGCCTGTTCCTATCTCGTAGATTACTTTCAATTTGAGGGTTATTTACGCTGGTCTCTCATTATAATTTTCATGCTACTAAAAGCCGGGTTAATCGTCGCTGTTTTTATGCATGTGATGTGGGAAAGACTAGCGTTTATTTATGCTATCTTACTACCGCCCCTTGCCCTGCTAGTATTGGTTAGCTTGATGAGTTTCGAAGCGGATTACACCTTTCTATCCCGCCTGTTCTTTTTTGGTGACGGGTCATAATTAGTTATTAGTCCTACTCCATAAAAACGTTCGCAGAAAAAACTGGCTTATGAAAACCAACTTTTTACATTGTACAAATAGAGAGCAACTATCACGGAGCCCATTTTGCGAAATGATGAGCACCATTCTCCATACCAATTAACAATCCAGTTGCGGCATCTTCTGTACCAGCTGCCTGCAATCTTGGATGCCTGTCAGTGACTGACGTCAAAACAGCTTCTTGATCTTTTTTAACTTCCACGTAGAGTACGTGGTTACCGGCATCCAGCACTTTTTCAAAACGTTTGAAATGGATATTAGGTCGCTGAATACCCCACATTCCACCTTCCCAAGTGATAAGGCCCATCACCACAACAGCCAGAAAGATAAAGGGCATCCAGCCTACTGTTTCTGTCACCCCTGAGAAATGTGCTACTGATACCACCAGTACAGCACCAAGAATACCGAATAAGGCTGCAATGCTTGTTGAATGCACAACATCCTTCTTCATAAAAGAGGGGACTTCGTGTAAATGATGCTGCTGTACACCCATGTCGTCTCGGCTTAGCACGTGGATTTGTGGTGTGGTAATACCGCTACTCTCCAACTCGTTCTCAATAGATTCAAGATCATCTAGGTCGTTGCTAATATAATAATGTCGTCTCATAAAACTACCCTCACGCTATTATTTTAGAGGCATTACATCACCTCATATATTTCAGGCAAAGTTGACGGCCCAAGGGCCTGTTGAACGACTGAGTAACCACATAAATTCATCAACAATAAGAAGTATAGACGCTGCCAATGATTTAAGAAGGATAATGTAAAAATATCTTATACCAATAGGTTATAAATCAACCCAAGCATATCAACACTTTTCGCATGCCAGCCTGATGAAGGTGCTCCCAAAAAAAATGCCTTACCAGGAACTCAGCGCCAGTTTTCCGTTCATCACAGGAACAGATAATGAAGAAGTCGTCAGTGCTGACTTGATATGAGCAGGCATATCTTCAGTTCCTTCTAGCGTTTGGGTATAGAGCGAGTCATGTTCCGGAACAAGCCGATTAAGCCAAGTCTACAAATCAATTTTGGCAGTAAGGTACATAGTTTTCCTCGATCAGAAAACGTGTTGAGGTGTGCTCTATGAAGAAAGGACAAAATCCTTTCCTCATCTTCAAGGAAGCAACAGAATATATGACCTGAGCAGTAATATGATGCAATCCCTGCCCTGAAATATCGATATTAAGTGAGATTATCATTAATAACCCTTTTAAACTCAGAACTATTTGCACACAATATGATGTACATTAATCATACGTAGATTGGAATAATAAGGTAAGCGTGAGGTTTCTATGAGCTATCAAGGAGGCAGCAAAGGATTTTCCCGGTTACTGACTGAGTGGGAAAAACGTTCGGCAGATAATGCGGACCTTATAACATCAGAACTTTCGATTCATGGGCCTGATGGTATTAAACTACAGGCATTATCTGAACTCTACCAACTTCCCACAAATGAAATTGCCGGACACCTACTGCACTATGCACTGGAGGCACTGGAAGCAGAAATGCCCTATGTTCCTGGCACAACGGTGATCCGCGTGGAAGATGGTGATGAAGTGTATGAAGATGTTGGGCCCTTACCCCGTTATCTGAATACTCAAAAGCGGTTGCGTAAATAACGAGTGCAACATACTCAGCAACACTTGATCCCGGCCCACCTAGACGTGCACAAACCCGTTCAGATTTTATTCATCAAGTAGCATTAATCCAGCGCCATTTATCCAGTATAATACGCACCCCTTGCGGAGACAGCGTATTGCAACAGATCAACCACGATAATTATCAACAGCAGCTCGATATAAAATTGGCTAACCTAGACTCAGACTTTGCTGAATTTTCGCTGCCAAAAATTGATATTCACACCTCCGAACCACTACATTTCAGAATGCGTGCAGAATTCCGTATCTGGCATGAAAACGGTTCAGCGCACTACGCCATGAATCAACCCGGTGAGAAACGCCCCTATATAATCGATGATTTTCCAATAGGCTCCCAGAAAATAAACCAACTGATGCCGAAGTTATTGTTAGAAATCAATACCATCGAGATTCTGAGCCGACGTCTATTTAGCGCTGAATTTATCACTACCCTGAGTGGTGAAGCACTTATCACTCTAATCTATCACAAGCCCTTGAATGAAGAATGGCAAGAATCTGCTCTTCAACTCCAGCAACAACTGGGTGTTGCTATTATTGGTCGCAGTCGTAAACAAAAAACCGTTCTAAATCGAGATTACGTGATAGAAAAACTGCGGATATCCGGAAAGGAATACAGTTATCAACAAGTGGAAGCAGGGTTTACTCAACCCAACGCGAAGGTCAATCAGAAGATGCTTGGCTGGGCGCTAGAGCAAAGCACTCAATGCAGTGGAGACTTGGTTGAGCTGTATTGTGGTAATGGTAATTTCACCTGTGTGCTGGCACAAAATTTTGACAGAGTACTGGCCACAGAAATATCAAAGATATCCGTACGATCTGCAGAATACAATTTTAAAGCCAACGATATCGATAATGTCACCATTGTTCGTATGTCCAGCGAGGAATTTACCGCAGCATTGAATGGTATTCGCCCCTTTCGTCGCCTGAAAGATATCGACTTAGATAGTTACCACTTCAGCACTATCTTTGTAGACCCCCCCCGTGCCGGGTTGGACGACGAAACCGTGGCTCTGGTCAAACGATTCGACAACATCATCTACGTTTCCTGTAATCCGACAACCCTGAAGGCAAATTTGACAGCCATTAGCGACACCCACAATATCGAAAGCTTTGCTGTTTTTGACCAATTTCCCTATACCCATCACCTAGAATCAGGGGTCCTTTTGAAAAAGAAATAATGTTAGCCATTCATTTCACAATGAAAGCCTTAACCGAGCTGGGGTTCCGTTGCCCAGCTGGTATAGAATAGGCAAAAAACCCCGCGAGTTTCGTCTAGTGGATCAACAAAGCAGGAGGTTGAAGCATTGATAACATGCTCCAACTGTCTTCTAGTGATGAGAAAATACCTTACATGAATGAAATAACGATCAATGAATTAAAACTTTATTCGCCCTTTCAAGTTACTCTGGGAAGCTTCTTTGGTGGACCTATAGCTATGGTTTACTTTCTCTGGAAAAACTTTAAAACTCTGGGTAAGTCCGATGCGGCTCGGCAAACAATTATCTGGGGTGTGGTCTTCAATGTCGTTTTACTTGCATGCCTTCAATTTCTTCCCTCAAATTTTCCTGAAATAGCAATCCCCTTTGTCTACGCCCTTCTAGCCATGCAAATGGCATCCTCATGGCATATGGACAAAGAGGATATAGAGGTCTCTGCAACCTTCAATTTTGAATCAAATTGGCGCGTTCTAATTTATAGTTTAGTGTTGTTTGTCACATGGATTGCCTGCACTTTTCCGTTGACAAAGGTATTCACCGCATTTGGGGTGATTGACTAGATCTCATATTTAACAACAGTACTTCGAATATAAAACCCTCAAACAGGAGAAAACATATGGCGGTATATTTAATTGGTGAAGTTGAAGTTACCGATGAATCCTGGATATCAGGGTACGCAACGAATGTACACGAGATCGTTCACAAACACGGAGGTAAATATCTATCCCGAAGTGGAAATGTCACTCACGTAGATGGCGAACCATCAAATGCCTCGTTGATAGCTTTGGTGGTATTCCCTAACATGGACGCAGCTCAGGAATTTGTTAACGACCCTGATTATGATAAATTCAGAGAGTCTCGATTAGGAGGAAGTATCAGCACAGTTCAATTAATTGATGATTCTGATGCAGCAGGCACTATTCCTTACCTCACGAAAGGCTGATTTTCATGTTAATAACGCGTCTAAAAAGCAGGCTAAGACTTCTTCAAGTAGCACGTTAACAACACGATACGGACCCCGTTAACCCGACCTTCAATGTGCTCTGGATTATTCGTTAGTGATATATTTCGAACTGCCGTACCGCGCTTTGCCGTAAAACCAGCACCTTTAACAACAAGAGCTTTAATCAACGTCACGGTATCCCCATTCATAAGCACGGCACCGTTGTTATCTAGGGTGGGTGGCGTATCGTGTTCATCACCGACTGAACCAGCCGCCTTAGCCCACACCAGCACATCATCTTCAAGATAAAGCATATCCAGAAGATCCTGCGGCCACCCTTCAGTCGCTAGGTGGCTCAGCATACGCCATGCCATCACCTGAACGGCAGGTACTTGACTCCACATGCTGCCATTCAGGCAACGCCAGTGACTAGGCTCTGCGCTTTCTGGATTTTCAATTTGGTTTCGGCAAATATCACAAGCCAGTATACATTGGTCAGCATTTTCATCCTTTGCCGGCGGTATTTGATAAGCAGCCAGGTTGGATTCACTGGTGCAGAGCTCACAGGTTGAGTTACTGCGCTGTAAAAGTGCTTGTTCAATATTCACTTGAATAAATGGCCTAAATTTTTGAGTGGCTATAGTGTTACGGTTTGATCTGACAAACAATTGAAGGTTTTAAGTGCCTAGACATATAGGCACTGACTGTTGGCTGTCAATCCTTAACCACTGAATAATATAGTGGTTTTGAATCGGTAGAGCCAAGGTCGCCCACCAGCTTACGAGCGGCGTTTTCAACAAAATCTCGATAGTTTTTTTCTAACTCATCTCTCTCTAGATAAAAGCGATGCTTTTCCAATGAGTTGAGTTTTCTCCATTCGTCGAGAATAGGTATATGCGCGGTGGCTTCAGCCAACTGAACGAATACTTGATAATCTTTTTTTTCTGAATCCGAAAGCTCCAACTGAGAGGACAGCATGCTGATACGAATGGCCCCTTCAGTAAGACTTAACTGTTTAGCCACAATAGCTGAGGCAATCACACGGATGCTATTACGGTGATGCACACAGCGCTCAATCAACGTCTCCGCTAATAATTCCTTCTGGTGTCTGCGCTCGGTTTTTTTTCGACGCAATCTCAGATAAAGAGAGAATGCATAGCCCGCGAGAGCAAGAACAGTAAGTAGGGCTAAAACGATCAGTAAATTCATAGTCATATAATACCGTTAACTGCCACAACTAAGTCAATCAGGCATGGTTAATAGATGGAGGCTAGGTACCAACATTAGTGATGAAAAGCCAGCGTTAGTCTTTGTCTTCCCCTAATGGTGGCACTTCTTCTTGAAGTTTGGCCTCATCAACCAAGTCTTCGGGTAATTGCCGCTTAGTGCGTGCACCTAATTTTTTAATGTCTTCAAATTTTCTCACTAGATTGCCACGGCCATCAACAAGTCGTTTACGCGTTTGCTGCCATGCATCCTGACTTTTGTCGATATGCCGGCCCAGTTCGTCTAAAGACTCGACTACTAGTACCA
>JBLIJA010000034.1:0-15873 GCA_047635115.1 Porticoccus sp.
CGGTTTAATACGGCGTTCATTTCGATTAATTGGTGGTTTTTTTAGTGCTGTCCGTGCGCTGATTAACATAGTGTTGTTGGTGGTCGTAGTGGCTGTGGTTACCAGTTTTATCCGAGACGACGTACAGCCACTGCCAAAACATGCGGCTCTACACATAGCACCGGGTGGGTTTTTGGTGGAGCAAAAAACCTACTTGGATCCGTTTACCCAAATTATGCAGCAGAATAGTCCTGCTGCTACTGAAACCTTGGTAACGAATTTGATCGAAGCCATTGATAGTGCTGCCAGTGATGGTCGAATCACGAGTCTGGTTCTGGAACTGGATTTTCTTATCAGTGGTGGTATCAGCAAGTTGGAAGATATTGGAGAAGCATTGGCCCGTTTTAAGAAAAGTGGCAAGCCAATCATTGCTGTAGGCGATAACTATACTCAGGAACAGTATTACTTAGCCAGTTATGCGGATGAAATTCACCTCAATCCCATGGGGACGGTGTTACTGACGGGTTACGGGAATTATCCCAACTATATTAAAGAAGGGCTCGATAAACTTCGTATCAACCTTCATATTTTTCGGGTGGGTACCTACAAGGATGCTATAGAGCCGTTCACCCGCATGGATATGTCAGAGGCGTCTCGAGAGCACACCACAGAGTGGATCAATGCGTTGTGGTCGGTTTACACCAGTAGGGTGGAAACGCTACGTGACTTGCCCACTGATTCCATCAATGATTACGTCAACAATTTGGGCTATAAGCTAGCAGGGTATGATGGTGATTCCTCGGCGCTAACGGTTGCTGCTGGCCTTGTAGATAAACTGTCAACGCGACCACAGATGCTGGCTCGACTTCAAGAGTTGGCCGGTGCAACAGATATGGGTGGTTATCAGCGTATTGAGGTCGATCAGTATTTGGGCCACTTGCGTCGGGTAGAAGCACTCGCTGTGGAGCCTCAAACGTCAAAAATTGGTGTGATCGTTGCCAAGGGTATGATTCTTGATGGTGAGCAGCCAGCTGGTACCGTGGGCGGCGATAGTCTGGCCGCATTATTTAAGCAGGCTAGAGATGATGAGAATATTGAGGCGCTGGTATTGCGAATTGATAGTCCAGGAGGAAGTGCTTTTGCTTCCGAGATCATTCGTCAAGAGGTGATTCTTACTAAAAACTCAGGTGTTCCCGTGATTGTTTCAATGGGCTCTGTGGCAGCATCGGGTGGTTACTGGATTGCCATGGGGGCAGATCAGGTTTGGGCTAGTCCCACTACCATTACCGGCTCTATTGGTGTGTTTGGTATCGTGCCCACCTTTGAGGACAGCCTGGCGGCTCTAGGTGTTCACAGTGATGGAGTAGGCACTACAACGATGGCCGACTTTTTCCGATTGGATAGACCAATGTCTCCGCAGGCAGAACAAGTGCTTCAGTTTGGTGTTAATCATGTTTATAGTCGTTTCCTGTCACTCGTTGCTGAGGCTAGAAACAGTACGCCTGATCAAATTAACGAAGTGGCTCAGGGTCGAGTCTGGACTGGAAAAAAGGCCTTTGCGCTAGGACTGGTTGACAGGCTGGGTAACCTAAACCAAGCCATTACTGCTGCCGCTGAGACTGCTGGACTGGATGCCTACGAAGTTGAGGTGGTAGAGGCACCGTTGGATTTTTCCGAGCAGTTGATGCTAGAGCTTGCCAATGGTCAGGTGGGTACTTTAATTTCAAAAATGCCAGAAAGATGGTCGCCGACCAGTCTGGTGTCGAGTTTCTATGGGCTTACAAAGAAGATAAAGCTGTTAGTGAACTTCAACGATCCGCGTGGTCTGTATTTGAATTGCTTTGAATGTATGGATCAGTAGTTCAGCAGTACCAGAAAGACCAGTATAACAACCAGCCGTCACAAAAAAGGCGGCTTCGATTCGATAGCCGCCTTTTTAATATCTGTGTCGGTTAAGTGTTCATTAACGCTCTAGGTGTTGAAGTTTGTCTGGAACACCATCCCACTTTTCTGCATCGGCAAGTGGTTCTTTTTTCTCAGTGATATTGGGCCATACTTCGGCCAGTTCGGTGTTCAGCTCCAGATAGACCTTTTGATCTTCCGGTAGCTCGTCTTCGGAAAAGATAGCTCCGACTGGGCATTCCGGTTCACAGAGTGCACAGTCGATACATTCATCCGGGTGGATTACCAGAAAGTTAGGGCCTTCATAAAAGCAATCAACAGGGCACACTTCTACACAATCTGTGTATTTGCACTTGATGCAATTTTCTCCAACGATGAAGGTCATGTGGTGTTCTCCGTAAAGCTGGTGGGTTCCAACAGCTGCGCATTATACAGAAATCAATTCCCGTATTTAAACCCCGAATTCAAACTATAGTGTACTAATTTCCTCGGCTTTTTCGCTTAATCAATTTTTACCGCTGATTTTCTTTAATGCGTAAAGCTTTTCTAGTGCTTCTCGAGGGCTTAATTCATCCGGATTAATAGCGGATACCGCATCGAAGAGGGCTGAAGCAACAGGGTCAGAAAATAGCTCGCTTTGGACAGAGTGCAACACGGTGGTAGTAGGTTTGATTGTAGGGTGCGTCCCCTCCTCAAGGCTCGCCAGTTCCTGGCGTGCCAGGGTTATCACTTCAGGTGGAATCCCCGCCAGTTTGGCCACTTGAATCCCATAGCTTTGGTTGGCGGGGCCTTCCTGAATTGAGTGCAGAAATACAAGGTCGTCGTTGTATTCTGTTGCGTCCAGATGAACATTGGCGACGCCTGCGGTTTTGTCCGGCAGGCTGGTTAATTCAAAATAGTGAGTCGCAAACAACGTGAGGGCCCTGACTTTCTCAGCCAGCTGTACTGCACAAGCCCAAGCCAGTGATAGGCCATCAAACGTACTGGTACCACGTCCAACTTCATCCATTAATACTAAACTGCATTCTGTGGCATTGTGAAGAATGTTGGCCGTTTCTGTCATTTCCACCATGAAGGTAGAACGGCCACCGGCCAAATCATCCGATGAGCCAATGCGAGTAAAGATACGATCCACTAGTCCGATGCTGGCACTTTGTGCGGGTACGCAACTACCGATATGAGCTAGCAATACAATCAATGCGGCTTGTCGCATATAGGTGGATTTACCACCCATGTTAGGACCTGTGATGACCAGCATCCGGCGCTTTTCATTGAGCTTTAGGTCGTTGGTCACAAAGGGGCTGTCCAAAACCTGCTCTACCACAGGGTGGCGCCCACCTATGACATCAATACCCGGTTGCTCAACCAATGTGGGGGTTGTCAGGTTAAGATTGTCAGCCCGCTCTGCAAGATTGACCAGCACATCCAATTCAGAAATAGCCGCTGCACAGTTCTGCAATGGCAGTAGTCGTTTGTTGAGGGTTTCGATCAATGCTTGATAAAGGGCTTTTTCTCGCGTCAGGGATCGGCTTTTGGCGCTGAGGGCTTTATCTTCAAATTCTTTCAGTTCGGGGGTTATAAAGCGCTCCGCATTTTTCAGCGTCTGGCGGCGAATATAATCTGCCGGTACTTGGTCAGACTGGGCGCGGGATATCTCAATGTAGTAACCGTGAACCCGGTTATAGCCAACTTTGAGCGTGGCAATGCCGGTGCGCTGTTTTTCTCGTGTTTCCATATCAATCAAATACTGTCCGGCATTGGTGCTAATATTTCGCAGCTCATCCAATTCACCGTCATAACCTTCAGCAATAACACCTCCATCACGAATGACCACGGGTGGATTGTCGATTACCGCACGGGTTAGCAGGTCAACGGTCTCGGGAAACTCTGAAGCCTCAGTCAATAGCTGCTGGAGACGATCTGATCTCGAGGTAGGCAGTGCAGACTGAATCGCGGGTAAGGTCTCGAGAGATTGCCTCAGCCGGGTTAAATCTCTGGGACGTGCCGAGCGCAGTGCCAATCGGCCCAAAATACGCTCCATATCACCGATATTTTTCAGTTGATCAACTATCACCTCATAGCGATAGTCCTGACGCAGTCCAGCGATGGCCTGCTGTCGGTCCTGTAATATAGAGAGATGGCGTAGTGGTCGATTAAGCCAACGACATAATAGTCGGCCACCCATCGCTGTTGAGGTGTTGTCCAACACAGACAGAAGCGTATTTTCAGTGCCACCCGATAGGTTAGTATCCAATTCTAAATTACGTCGGGTGGCCGCATCCAGAATCACACTGTCATCGTGGTTTTCATAACTAATGGTGCGAATGTGGGGCAGGCCAGTACGCTGAGTTTCGTGGGCATACTGTAATAAACAACCTGCGGCAGCGAGGGCCAGAGGTAGATGATCGCAGCCAAACCCCATCAGGTTTTTGGTTCCAAATTGGTCGGTCAGTTGTCTACGAGCGGTATCTTGCTCGAATTCCCAGGGTTGCCGATGACGTACTCCCCTGCGGTGCTGAATAATTTCTGGATAAGGAAAATCCTCCTCTACGAGTAGCTCAGCCGGATTCAGCCGTTGTAGTTCACTCTGCAACCCTTCGGCGCCAGTAACTTCTAATACCAGAAAGCGGCCACTACCAATATCCAACGTGGAAATGCCGAATTGATCTTTGTGGTGAGCAATTGCCGCCAGCAGATTTTCTCGTCGTGCATCCAGCAGGGCTTCATCACTGATAGTCCCCGGTGTTACTACTCGTACAACTTGTCGTTCTACCGGGCCTTTACTGGTCGCCGGGTCGCCAATCTGTTCACAAATGGCCACGGATTGCCCCAGCTTTACCAGCTTGGCTAGATAACCCTCTGCTGAATGGTAGGGAATGCCGGCCATGGGGATAGGGTTTCCACCAGACTTGCCTCGTGCTGTGAGAGTGATGTCCATCAACTGGGATGCTTTCTTGGCATCGTCGTAAAACAGTTCATAAAAATCACCCATCCGATAGAACACAAGTTCATTGGGATGCGAGGCTTTAATGCGTAAAAACTGCTGCATCATAGGTGTGTGGTGTTCTTCTTGTGTCTTAGTTTTCATGGCGTTAAAGCGCTCTGAATGCCTTGTGTGACAATATTTTACAGTATTTGGTCGTTAGCTGTCGGCACTCGAGTGCTGTCACAAAGGCTGGGGCGAGTCAGTGCTGATTGGGGTGGCTGGTGCTGGCCAGGAAATTTCAACGCGTCCCTTCCAGTTAGTGACCGAGCGTGTATGGCAAGGTTCGGCATTCGGTGGGGTGAAAGGCCGCTCTAAATTACCTGAGTATGTCGATCGTTACTTGGATGGCGAATTTAAACTCAACGACTTCATTACTCACACCATGGCTCTAGAAGATATAAATGAATCCTTCAAACTGTTACACCGAGGCGAAAGCATCCGCACTGTTATCCACTTCGACAAGTAAGGATTTTGATACTGCTCCGTTTATGGGGCAGCCATGTGAGTAAACTTATGACCATTGAAAACATATCAAGCAACAAGAGTTTTGGTGGCTGGCACAAGCAATACTGTCACCAATCTAAAGCTCTGAACTGTGAAATGCGCTTTGCCATCTATTTGCCACCGCAAGCAGTCAATGGCAAAAAAGTTCCCGTGATCTACTGGCTGTTCGGGTTGACCTGCACCGATGAAAATTTTATGCAGAAATCCGGGGTTCAGCGCATTGCCGCAGAGTTGGGTATCGCGATTGTCGCTGCCGACACTAGCCCACGTGGCCCAGATGTAGCGGATGATGATGCGTATGATCTGGGCCAGGGTGCTAGCTTTTATGTCAATGCGACCGAAGCTCCGTGGAATCGACATTATCAAATGTATGACTATATCGCCTTGGATGTATAGGAGTTTAAACATTGCAGCATTAGCGACAGTGAACTGTTTGCTGATAAGTAAAACCACATTAACGGGATAGAGGATTTCTGGAGCTAGGCCATGCATTATTTACAGAAGTTTGATGATCCTCTAAAGTAGCACACTTTCACTTGTATTTGAAAAATCGTGAGTGGCGATTTACAACAGCCCCTAAAATTTTGAATAGTGACGTCTGCTGGTAAGTGATTGTCAATAATTCGAATTTTTGAAACTACACGATGGCGATTCGTGTTTTGACATTGTTTTCAAGAGTAAACCTTATAAGGTTGTTTGTTTATTGAATTACCGAGGTAAAACATTAGGTTTTGATTGGCAGGCATAAAGGTAAATTTAAATGACGATATTTGGGAAAGTAGAAAAGATTTGGCGCTACCCTGTGAAAGGCGTGCAAGGCGAAGAAATAGGCGAAGTTTTCGCGGGTTTTGGTGGGGTGATGAAAAATATCATCAGAGTAACTGCGCTAATCTGGATAGTCGGATTTACCAATACAACAGTTGCTGGTGAAACAGAAGGGGAGATTTTCGGTGGTAAAGTTTCTGGTTGGGTGAGCCTGGGTACAGATCGTGTTTTTCGCGGCGAGTCTGAAACGCAAACATCGGATGTGCCCTCATTACAGGGAAGCTTCACTTGGACGCATGATAGCGGCGTCTATCTAGGTTATTGGGCCGGTACTAATAAATTTGATGTCGAGCCAGCCATTTATGCAGAATCAGGACCTTATATTGGTATTACAAATGATATTGGTGATACGGGTTTTAATTATAATGTTTTCTGGTTTCAGTATTTTTATCATAAGGATGATGATAGTCCACCAAACCATTATTCTGAACTATGGATGAATTTGAGCAAACAGTTTGGTCAGGTTCATCTTAACCTTGAAGTGGCACCCACCACGAGTGATTGGTTTAATATTGATGGTTTGCGCGGATTACATGTAGGTTTAACACCCACGATTAAACTCTCGCAAGGGTTTAGTTTAAGCGGAACAGTCGGCAGACAAATGTTTAATAATGATACCTTCCCTGAATGGAGCTATTGGGAGGCAGGTGTTTTCTATGTATATCAAGACTACAAATTTGACTTACGTTATCATGATACCAATTTTAAATCCGGGCTAGATAAGGTATCGGAGCTTTTTGAAGATAAATTGGTTTTTACTATATCGAAAAATTTTTAGGCTATAAGTCTAGGCTGGCATGGTGGGTTTTGCTTTAATTTTCCTGCCCCCTTGGTTATAACTATTTATAAATGGACCCACTTTATAATCGAACGTTGCCCGTAAATCTTCTGGAATATTTAAGGCAAATGAATCTGAGTCGGTAGTTTCAGGTACATATTCAACTACTTGCAATGGATAACATGCCATCCTGATTTACCTGTTAAGGTGATTGTCTTTAATAGAGAAATTTATTCTACATGCTATTGCATTGAGAAAAAAGTGTGGGATAAAACAGACGCTATCGATTGAATCGCCACCAGTTTGCTAGATACTCGCCAGCCTCTCTTGGACTGTCCTGGGTTTTATAGGCACTTTCCGGCTATTCTTTGGACTGTTCAGATAGTATTTGCTGTTCAGGCTCGCTAAATAGCATGTTGTTTTCAGGCTTATCAATGGTTGGTGTAAGTTGCCCTGACGTTGGCTGGGGTGGACGGCTGGCAGCTAAAGTCCCGGTATTCAGAGCCAGTGTCACCACCATTAGAAGTCAGATTCTCATAAATTTCTTCTGTTAGAGCATTTGTATATTACTACTGTGTAGCAATTCGCACTGCTTGTTCTTTAGCTGTTGTCAGTGCGTGCTGTTTGGTGTCTGCATCTGTCAATGTGGGTTCTATTAACACTGTTTGGATTTCCTGAAGCCCAATGAATCCGAGAATCATTTCCATGTAGGTTTTTTGAAAGTCCATAGCGCTGGTTTCAGCGCTACTGCTATATTCTCCACCGCGGGCTAATATCAATGTGGCAGATTTTCCCGTTATCAGTCCCTGGTAGCCGGTTTCCGGTGAGAAATTCCAGGTAAGTCCTGGTTGGATGATCAGGTCAATATAATGTTTTAACTTGTAGGGAATGGAAAAATTCCACATAGGTAGGCTGAACAGATAGCTATCTGCATTCCTGAATTGGTCAACTATGCTGGTTATTTCATCCCAGGCTTTTGTTTCATCGCTGGTGGGGGTTTCTTCATGGAAGACCCGGTATTTCGCGTTAATACGGTCACCATCAAATTCCGGTAAAGTGAGGCGCCAAAGATCCAGTGTTTCGACCAGATTCTCTGGATCTTTTTCCTGAAAAGCCGAAATAAATGATTGAGCCACCTCTATAGAGGCCGATCGATCCTTTCTAGGTGATGCTTCGATATATAATAACTTGCTCATTTAAGCGATTCCCCCATAGCCAGTATCTTAAAATGGATTTTTAGAAGAGCGAATAGAGATGACAAAACCAATCAGGCCAATGAGAGTAATGGGATAGAAAAATACAATAGCCATTTCCAAAACATGATTTCTTCCTTCTCTCTGACTACCATCTTATCAATTGCGTTTTCTGTTTGCCAGTGATCCAGAGCTGATGGGTAAGGTACTGGGCATTGTCTGTAGAGCCATGTCCACCCATTTGATCAGGAAAGCAGGATTCAGCAGGCAACATCACAAACCGGCGCGGTAACCTTGATTCAACGTTTCGGTAGTGCGCTGAATTTGAATATAACCTATTGATTCAATAAATAATCTTTCGATAAAAGTAATGATCATGGGTTGTAAAAGCATCATATAGCCCAATTTTTGAACCAAGTTTAGGTGTTAAGAGGGGGTGGGTGATTCGCTGTCGCAGTAGCATCATGGATGTATGCTTAACCTTCAAATTGGTAATAATCGTGAATGAAGTCATCAAAGATTAATATTGGAAAGCATTTAGTTTTTTCAGTTTAAAGAATACATTCAATTGGAATTTGGCTATCTCTACGTTTTAGTGGTAAGAAAAACTACAGTTTTCAATACACCCCATTGTTAACCTTTGCTTCTAACCCGTGTAGGTCGTTGTATAGGTTTTTATAATAGTTGATATTAATTTACTGATACTTAAAGGAATCATACCCATGCATCAGGTGTGTGCTGTTCCAAGGAAGCTTCCATTGCGGTCATAGTCTAAGATAGCTTGTCTGTGAGAGGTGGGTGGATTCTACGTGATTCACCGTAATGAAAAAACTGTTGGGTGGAATTGGGAGTGGGCGTTGACGAGAGGTTGGCAAGTGAGCCTCGGTTTCTGGAAAGATTAACAATGTAGAGTGGCTGAACATTCAGGCCATAGAAGTACAGTGTAGGTGGATTAAAGTCCGGCAAGGTTGGCTGTTATGAAGTTGGACCGTCTAAGGGGTGCCGACCATTGAAGTCATGTCTCATAGGGTGTCGGGTAAACGTTGGACTCTCTGACTCCGCCCAAGTTCTTTTGCTTCATACAAGGCAGTATCTGCTAGGGTAAAAAGCTGTGAGTGTTTGTTGTGGGCTGATGGCGTGAAACAGGCGATACCATCGCTCAGGGTAACTGTGCTGTATACCTCGCTGGTTTTATGGTGAAGTTCCAATCTGTCTATCTTTGACCGAATGCGTTGTAGAACACCGGCGACGGACTTTAAGTCTTCATCACTTGCCGTATGGCCTTAGGTATAGTTGTATTGTTTGAAGTAATCGATATCTAAAAAGATTAAGGAGAGGGGGTCGTGACTGCGTATGCCTCGGATCCACTTCATGTTGAAATGGTCGTTAAAAAGCGCCGATTGTGAAGGCCAGTCAGTTTTTTGAGAGCAGATTGAATATTTTTGTAATCGGTATTATCGAGAATGGTTTGTACAACGCCGACCAATGTACCTTTGTCGGTGTAGGCGGGGGCCTGCGTCAGCCGCCAGATATAGCGTTCTACCCGTTCGTGGCATGAGAAACCAGTTTTCAGCCTTACAACCATTGTCATGAGTAGGCGGCTGCGTATGAACTGCATAAAGTGTTGTCAATTCATGGGTTCTCCCTTGAGCTACAGCATCAGCCAAGCAGACACGTTGCTCTGGATAAAATGCTTTCCAATGAGCTCTCTTGCCGATAACCTCATTTAGGCGCTAATAAAATGGTCTTTCATTGTAAGGCGACAACGGATAATCCGTTTAGTTGATGACTCTAGACTTGGAAACAAGATGCAAGTGGTTAAAGAGTAACTCGGCTCAGGAAAAAGTCTGATACAACGCCAGTGTTGCCAGCAATAAAAACAGTACGCCGCTGAATTTATGAACCAGACCCAGAGGCAGGTGTTTCAATAGCCGCTGACCAGCAACAACCCCCAGTACTGTGGTAGCTATAAGAGCTACTGTTGACCCTAACCAGACAGGCAGGCCTTGGTAGGTAGACGCCAGGCCTGCAACTGCTAGCTGGGTCTTGTCGCCAAATTCTGCTACAAAAATCATTAGTAACGCGGTGACAAATAGACCGTGACTGCTACGTACTCTCATACCAGCCCCATCCTCTTCTACGTCTTCAAATAGTAATGATTGAAAACCAAAAAAACCAAATAATCCTGCTACAGCGAGCGCGAGCCAGAATTCAGGAATCCAGGTAGAGACTATGGTGCCAAATAATACGGCAAGTAAGTTGAGCACACCAAAGGCCGTTACCGCACCGAGTAACACAGGCCACGGACGGTGCTTGGCGGCCAGAGTCATACAAACTAGCTGACTTTTGTCACCAAACTCAGCTAGAAAAATCAAAATAAATGACGCGCCAGAAATAGATAGCAGTTCGGCCATGTGAGGGATTTTCAGCTCCATTATCAACATTCTATGAAGAATTTGCGATTATACCGATTCGATTGGAAACCAAAAGATCAAAAATGGTTTTGGTCAAAGGTCAGTTATCGCCTGAGTTATGATTATTTTCCATGAATTTATACCTATAATGAGTATAAAAAATCGTATAGATAACCCATCTACTGGTCGTCTTTGTATCGTCAAATTTTTTGCTCTGGGATAATTGTTGTTTGGTAGTGATGGGGCCGTCATTCGCTATGGCTTTTTTATACTAGGATGTATATTTTGGGTCTCACTAAAGGCGTAGGGAGCAGGTTTGGGGTGATTCTAGAGTATAATTAGTGCGTTAACATTTTGAATATTAAATTAAATTTCAGCTTGTGCACTTATGGCGAGGGCTGTCCTTATTATTGATATAAAATACCACTTGGTGTTGCCGGTGGTGTTCCATATGTTCCAGTTGTTTTAATTGCTCTGCGGTTACCTAAACTATATTTCATCCTATATTAGGCTACTATTTATTCGGCATTAACGCGGGCAGGCTTTTATTGCTCTCCTCCTCATACTGGTAGTGAGTTATGGGTGGTAATAACAAATAGAGCCTTAGCATTGTTTTCTATATGGTCAGTTACTAGTGTTGGCTGGAACTAGAGGCTTTATGATAAAAAGGTAATTTCTTTAACGCTTGGGTTGGAAAAAGAAAAGATATATCTGGCAACTATTAGTGGTGCGCAGCATGTAACAAATAATCTATTGAATCAGCTTAGGATTGTGACGTTTGAAATAGAGAATCACCCCTCTTTTGATCAAGAGGTCGCGTTAAATTTTGAGAACATGCTAGCTGAAGCGGCGACTCTAATCAAAGCCCTTTCTGCCGCGCAAAGGATTGACGCTGAAGCGATAAGGCAGTCTATTAGTCCAAAGTAAAATATCGGTCTAAAAACAAAAATCTGTGACAATTTTTTTAATCAATACGCCTTAATTCCCTATAGGCCCTGTACTTTTTGCTCTATCGTCACCGCTATAAATACGGCTGCCCGAGTTAATGCCGCTTCTAGTGTTAAGATATACCTGCGAGAAATTGTCCTGCCGAAATAAAAAGGTATCACCTTGAAACAAAGAAGACGTCATGTAAAACCCAAGCAGAAATTTGTGGAGCACGCTCTTGAATTTGTCATAGAAAGCATGGACTCAATGGGACAGGGTGTAGCAAAGATTGATAATAAGCCGTGTTTTATCCCCAAAACTTTACCGGGAGAAGAAGGTGAGGCGATCTTAACTAAAGCCAGTAAAGGAGTGATGTTTGCTCGATTGGCGTCGCTGGACATTACCGCTGACAACCGCGAGAAACCGGCGTGCAAGCATTTTGAGAGCTGCCCTGGTTGCCACTACTTACATACAGATTATCAAAGTGAGCTACTGTATAAGCATCAGGCGCTTGATAACCATCTGAAGCGTCTTACGGCACCTGTTCCTGTTGTCAAAGTAGTCCCAGCCGAAGAACGCCTTGGTTACCGTAATCGCATTCAGTTGCACTATCGGCATAAGTACATAGGCATGATCGATGGCGTGACTAATAACGTTCTCGAAATTCCAGCATGCCTAGCGATTGATGAGCGCCTGAAAGTGGCTTTTAATGAGTTATATGATGATAGAACCTGGACTGAAGAGCATGAGGGGCATGGCCATTGTGAACTGTACCTTACTGAAGAAGGTGTGAGTGTTGAGTGGGATCAGCCTTATTCCCATGGTGGATTTAGCCAAGTTAATGAGGCCATGAACAGGGTGCTCAAAGAGACGGTGCTGAATGAATTGAAAGATGATGAGGTAAGTACCCTGCTGGATTTGTTCTCAGGAGAGGGCAATTTATCAGACCCGGTTGTTGACAGTAATGACGCCATTGATCGCGTGATGGTGGATTATGCGCCGGATCGTGTTAAGCATGAGTCGTTGAGTTTTATCCATCTGGATTTGTTTTCTGAGACATCGTTACGAGCGTTCAAAGCACGCTGTGAACATAAGCAGTTCGATGTCATTATGGTGGATCCGCCAAGAAAAGGTTTTACTGATTTAGCGCTCTGGGTGAAGGCCTTGAAGCCAAAAAAACTGGTTTATGTAAGTTGTAATGCAGCAACGATGGTGAGAGATCTTCAACAACTGACGGGTAAATTCACTATTGATCAAGTCAGCTTGATCGATCTTTTTCCGGGAACCTACCACTACGAGACATTTGTGTCTGTAAGTTTTAAATAGGGAGGCTAAATATGGTGCTGCCTTATTTGTTATTGATTAGGTGAAACGTTCATTTCTGAGTCGTTTCCCCGGGTTTTTACTGGGGTTGGTTGGGGGTGAGACAGATCGTATTGTTTGCTATCCTCCCATTGGACTGAAAATCACCTTGCAGTAAAGGCACTGCTGCCTTAAGTTTTCCTAATGAACCGTCACACTAAAGATCTTTCAGCCCAGCTTGGGGCGGTACTGCGCTCTAGGCAGCTTACCGTGACCTCTGCCGAGTCCTGCACTGGTGGGGGTGTAGCCAGTGCAATCACCGATATTTCTGGGAGCTCTCAGTGGTTTCATGCCGGATTTGTTACCTATGCAGACGACGTAAAAGAACAGCTGTTAGGCGTTTCCCCAGAAACACTGATGTCGGAAGGCGCCGTCAGTGAGTCTGTAGTGAGGCAAATGGTGAAGGGTGCCATAAATGCTGCGGGAGCAGATATTGCCGTAGCAGTGAGTGGTGTAGCCGGACCAGATGGCGGCACAGAAGACAAGCCAGTTGGCGTGGTGTGGTTTGCTTGGGCCATGAAAAATGGCGTTGTGACGACTCTCTGCACTCAGTTCGAGGGTGACCGGTCAGCGGTACGACAGGCCGCAGTCGAGCGGGCTCTTAGGGGGCTGGTTGAGATGCTTAAAAATTAGATTACTGTATGGCTATACAGTATAAAAAAATTAGGGTAGGCTACGGTTAAACAAAAATTAAGAACAATCAGAATTTGACAACAAGAATCTAAGAACCGTCAGAATTTATGAACAAAGAGGCATCAACAATGGATCCGAATAAAGCAAAAGCCCTTAAGGCAGCACTAGATCAAATCGAGCGTCAATTCGGTAAAGGAACAGTCATGCGCATGGGCGACAAAGAGCGGGTGGCGATGCCGTCCATCTCAACGGGTTCGTTGGGGTTGGATATTGCGTTGGGTATTGGCGGATTGCCAAAAGGTCGAGTTGTAGAAATCTACGGGCCAGAATCTTCCGGTAAAACAACGCTGGCACTTCAGGTGATTGCTGAAGCGCAAAAAGTAGGTGGTACCTGTGCTTTTGTCGATGCAGAGCATGCGCTAGACCCTATCTATGCAGAAAAATTAGGCGTCAATGTAGATGAGTTGCTTATGTCGCAGCCAGATACAGGTGAGCAGGCGTTAGAAGTTACCGATATGCTGGTAAGGTCTGGAACCATTGATGTGTTGGTGGTGGACTCCGTGGCAGCACTGACGCCACGTGCTGAAATTGAAGGTGATATGGGTGACCATCACGTGGGCTTGCAAGCTAGGTTGATGTCTCAGGCTCTACGTAAGCTGACGGGCAACATCAAAAATGCCAATTGTCTGGTGATCTTTATTAACCAGATTCGTATGAAAATTGGCGTGATGTTCGGAAACCCGGAAACAACCACCGGAGGTAACGCATTAAAATTCTACTCTTCCGTTCGTTTGGATATTCGTCGCATCGGTGCGGTAAAAGAAGGTGATGAAGTAGTGGGCAATGAAACCCGAGTAAAAGTGGTGAAGAATAAAGTATCTCCACCCTTCAAGCAGTGCGAATTCCAGATTCTCTATGGTCATGGCATCAATCACTTAGGTGAGATTATTGACCTAGGTGTGAAATGCGGCTTGGTAGATAAATCTGGTGCTTGGTATGCCTATAAGGGAAATAAAATAGGCCAGGGTAAAGCTAATTCCTGTGAGTATCTGCGAGAAAATCCGACCATTGCTGATGAGATTGAGCTGAAAATTCGAACTGAATTAATGCCTGCGCCAAAAAAGAAGGAGTCAATTGATGGCGCCTCGATTCAAAAGGAAGAGATTAAGGCCTAACTAATTCTTTAAGTATCGATGTGTTTTGGTTGCCGAAACCGTACTATTGCTAGTGCGGTTTTTTATGTGCTGGATAAACACGGTGTTTATCAGGACTACTTGTTATTAATATGATGATAAATGCGGCAGGGCTTGGTTTAGCATGGAGAATAATGGTATCAAAATTGATGGTTAACAGATGGCGGAGTTGATTACCTACAAAAGCCTGATAGCTGGCTTATTTTTATTGGTGTTGTTCATTGCTGAACGCTATGTTCCAGCAGTCACGGTGCCAGAAGAAATTGTCACTGTACGACGGATAACCAACAACTTGCTATTGTGGCTTTGTAATAGCCTACTTTCACCGGTGATTATCTTGCCAGTGACGCTCTATGCGATACATTATGGTTTGAGTTGGCGTAATGATTTATTGGTGGGTTGGGGCGGGTTGTTGCTTGACATCTTAGCTTTGGATCTCTGGATTTACTGGTGGCACCGAGCAAATCATAGTATTCCACTGATGTGGCGTTTTCACCGGATACATCATTTGGATCGCTGGCTTGATGTCACTTCCTCTGTTCGATTTCATTTTTGTGAAGTGATTTTATCCGCATTGGTGCGAGCTTTGGTTGTTGTCAGCTTGGGGATCCCTCTTTTATCGGTCATTGTGTTTGAAACTCTGGTATTGGTAAATGCAGGATTTCATCATTCCAATATACGTCTCCCCAAAAATCTGGAGCACATAGTCTCAAAGCTGATCATTACGCCATCGGCTCACTGGATGCACCACCATATTGTGCAGCAGGATACGGATAGTAATTACGGGGTAATATTTAGTTTTTGGGACAGGTTATTCGGAAGTCAGTCGAATAACCAGCGTACTGCTGACATGGAAATAGGATTGAAACACAGCCAGGATGTAAGCCTTGTACAGTTGATGATTTCACCCTTCATGAGTCGTTAGCCCTTTCGAATGCCTCTTTGTTTGAATGAATGGACGTTATTTGTAAGACTAAAAGGAAGCTATAAGATAAATGAGAACTAGGGGCGCTTAGCACTAAAATTCAGGTCTAACAGAACGTTGTACAGGTTTAGAATACGTCGCCCTCAAGATTCAGCCTAAAGGCATAGATTATGGGTAATTATCAAAATCCTATAAGTATTATCGCTCTGCTATGGGTGTAAGCTGGGCAAGTGGCATAAATTTGTATGCCAG
>JBLIJA010000035.1:0-14610 GCA_047635115.1 Porticoccus sp.
TCACCCAGCATGACTACACCAAAAAACTGCTTTCCTCCATCCCAGAAGGCACTAAGCCGCCTCCAAACAGTCTCTTAACAGCCATCGAGAACCAACCGCTGCTCTGTATCAGTCACCTAAAGACCCACTTTCACGACTATTCTAGTGGCAGTCTCAAACGAAACCAAAAAGTTATCAAAGCCGTGGATGATGTATCTCTCACTATTAAACAGGGGGAAATTCTTGGACTTGTAGGTGAATCTGGCTCGGGGAAGTCAACCGTGGGGCGCTCTATTCTACAATTAGTACCCGTTACCAGTGGTCGTGTCATTTTTGACGGAACAGATATAACCAACTTATCGCCCGCGCGGATGAAACCTATGCGCCGGCGTATGCAGATGATCTTTCAGGACCCCTACGCCTCTCTAAATCCTCGTATGACGGTATTTGATACGCTTGCCGAGCCGCTGCTCTACCATGGACTGGCAACCCGAAAAAATGTCACAGAACAGGTACTAGCACTTATGGATGACGTAGGCCTCGCCCACGCAGCTATTCGTAAATACCCTCATGAATTTTCTGGCGGTCAGCGCCAGCGGATTGCTGTAGGCCGAGCGATATCTACCAAACCTGAACTGGTAATAGCCGATGAACCCGTGTCAGCTCTCGATGTGACAATTCAGGCACAAATTATTGATCTGATTCTGAAGCTGGTAGAAAAGCACAATCTGACCATGCTGTTTATCTCTCACGACCTCTCTGTCGTACGTTATATCGCAGACAGAATAGCAGTAATGCACCATGGAACATTAGTGGAAATGGATAGCACTGAATCCTTGTTTGCCGCGCCACAGCATGAATACACAAAAAGATTGCTGTCGGCTATTCCTGTGGCAGATCCAGCAAGGGAGAGAGAACGACAAGACGAGCTGACTCAACTAGGCGTTGATGACTAGCGACGAAGCGATCTAACTACGGATTAGTCTGACCCGAAAAGAGCGTCCCTTCAATTTTCCCTGTCCTAATTTTTGCAGCGCAAGTTTATACATATCACGACTAACCGCCACAAAAGCCCAGTTATCAAAAATATTGATTTTCCCCACCGCTGCACCAGAAAGACCATCTTCACCTGTCAACGCACCCAAAATATCCCCCGGGCGTATCTTTTGTTTTTTACCGCCGTCAATTTGCAGGGTTTCCATCGAGGAGCTAAATGTCGATCGCTCTAAAAAATGTGCTGGTGGTAGAGGCTCACCGATGATCAGTTGATCCAGATAATCCTCTAGCAAAGACACTTTATAGTGTTCCTTATCGCTAAATAAAGAACAGGCTATCCCCTTGCTGCCAGCACGGCCAGTACGGCCTATACGGTGGATATGTATTTCTGTATCACGGGCAAGATGGTAGTTGATCACCGCATCTAGAGCTTCAATATCTAAACCACGGGCCGCCACATCAGTCGCCACAAGAATTGAGACGCTTTTATTGGAAAACCGCACTAAAGCCTGGTCCCGCTCCCTCTGCTCAAGATCGCCATGTAGTGCTTGAGCGCTGAAACCATAGCCAACAAGCTCGTCAGCCACGTCCTGAGCTTCTCGTTTGGTATTACAAAAGACCACTGAGGATTCTGGTCGATATTTTAGTAGCAGTAAGCGCAGTGCTGTCATACGCTCGGCATTATCAGTCACCTTGAAAAAATGCTGTTTAATTGTGCTTTTGTCGTGGGTAGATTCAACTTGAGCCATTACAGGTTCAACCATAATACGTTTAGCAATAGATTGAATTTGGTCTGGATACGTCGCACTAAACAGGAGTGTTTGGCGTTCGGCCGGCATTTGCTCAACGATGGCATCCAGCGATGGCTGAAATCCCATATCAAGCATACGGTCGGCCTCATCCAGAACGAGCGTCGTCAAATTATTCAGTACCAGTTTGCCTTTACGCAAGTGCTCTTCCACTCGCCCAGGCGTTCCAACGATGATGTGCGCCCCGTGTTCAAGAGAACCCACCTGGGGGCCAAATGGCATGCCACCACAAAGTGTCAGTACTTTAATGTTATGAATCGTTCGAGCCAGTCTACGAATCTCTTTAGCCACTTGATCGGCCAACTCTCGAGTAGGACAAAGTACCAATGATTGCACACGAAACTGCTTCACTTTGAGCTTTTCCAATAGACCAAGAGAAAATGCTGCTGTTTTACCCGACCCAGTTTTACCCTGAGCGATAACGTCCTTCCCCGCCAGAATATGGGGCAAGCTCAGCGCCTGAATAGAAGTCATCTCTGTATAACCCAGAGAAGATAGGTTTTTTAGTAAGTCAGGGTGTAGCTTCTGAGTTGAAAAGGCCGCGTCGTTCAAAGTAATGATCCTGTGATAATACCGTGGTGAAAAAGTGGCGCATAGAAATTACCGGCAGCTTAACAGGCGATCCTACGAAGGGCGACCAATAGACATTGTCAGGAGACATTTCAGCTCTAGATTAGGGCTTTATTCCATAAAAGGTCTGCCCTTCCCGGTTTTCACCCATCATTTAGAACAAAATGATCCTGATCATTTTCCAGAACAAGCTTGCTAGCTATCGTTTGCGCCACTTTTTTTCACACATATATAGGAGCTAGCTATGTATAGGAGAAAACGATGAGCCGTTGCTGTGGTGCGTGCGGTGGCCAAGATACCGCACCGAAGACAGATCAAAAACAGGAACAACCGGAGGAAAAACAGAAACAAGAACAATCTAATGATTAGGATCAGAATCAAGAGCAATAATGACTCAAACCTTCGCTGCTCTGTGTATGTGAAAAGATGTCAAAAAACTATCTAATAAGTACTAAGGAGAAAGAGAAATACTAAAAGTAGTATTTTCACTGAATACGCAGTGTCTTTAACCGCCGAATAAATAGGAGGTTAGGAAATACGCAGTAAAAAATCCCTGTGGGATAACCGCACAGGGATTTTATACATTAGGTAAAGAATATCGTATAGATTATTCTTCTTGGTCGAGAAGCCACATTGTGTGCTCTACACTACCTGGTTCGATGCCTTCGGGAATTTGACGCAACTTGTCATTTTCTTTTGCTGTTTTCACGTCTCTATTTTTAACAATTTCACCCTGCTCATTAATGTATTCGCCTGGTTTCAAGTTATCAGAGATCATAAATGATGGGGCAGGAGCAGTAGAAACATCACCACTAGCACCCTCTCCAAATTTCTCTGTATCAAACTTGCTCTTAACTCTATCAGCCGAAGATTGAGCTTCTACCGTTACGGCCTCTACTGCAGTTTCTTGAACAGCGTCCTGAGTGGTCTCCGCTGCTTCCGTTGCATCGCCAGCATCTTCAGGGCTAGCTGCTTTATCAGCTTCACCACAAGCGGCCAAGCCCAGTACCAATACGGATACTCCAAACAGTTTAATCAGGTTCATCATTGACTCCCTCAAGGTAGTTAAGCTAAGTAATTTTAGACTCTGCGGTCAGGGTACGCAGTCTAAAGGCCCTTTTCTTAAAAATCTAGGCTTTCAGCCCCATTTTTACTGCAATTTTGTCGATAATCATAAAATTGTTATGGCCTACCAGTTCAATGCATTCGAACAGCCGTAAACCTTATATCGGTAATATGGATTAATTCTTTAATTTCTGGCTAAGTTAGACCAACACTAAAAATCAGGCGGGGCATGTGGGTGAGACTTTACTAAAAAGATACCACCTAGGAGACATCAGGCCCTAAAGGCGCGCGCTCTCTGACACAGTTTTGATAGATGCAGTCTTTCCGGAGCTGCTATCCGGAAAGACTTAATAACGCCTCGCTAAAGGTTTCTGAACTACACCAAAAATTGGCTCCATCACTCAATTCAAAGCTATTAGGATGACCACACAGTGGGCACTGACTAGGATCAACAGCCTTGTTATGACCAATGCTCATCACTCACCCCTTGTAATAAATAACACAGGGCTATTTAGTCCATCTCGTACAGATTGTCCGCACCATCGTCATAATCGAAAGCGCCCAAGAAGGACATATAGTTATCTTTATCAACCCCAGAAACCTTAGGACTGTACTCACACTCAAACAACAATATAATCCAAGTAACTTCTTCCAGCTTCTTTTTTCTCGCCTTGCTCATCAATACATTTATATAAGAAGAGGAGAACGAGCACTCACCCGCCGCTTTTTCGATATTCACTCTACCGTCATGAGAACCATTGGTTTCGATGTTCTCAGGGTTGAAAAATTGTAGATTAAAGTTATTTGACCACGAATTCTTCGCCCGCGTGTTGTTACGACTAAATGTTTCTTCAAAATACACGTCAGGCACATCTTCATAGGGATGCTGAGAAGCCCAGACTGACACTTTGTGTTTCTTAGAGAAATCGTGACCTTTGTCCACATTAGGTCTCTGTTTTACATTCATGTCCACTTCCTTATAGCGACAAATACACCATTCACATAATTAAGACGTCCCTGTGAAACACATAAGGTGACAACTCTCATCCATCAGGCCCAGAGTCTAGGTCTAGGTCTAGGTCTAGGTCTAGGTCTAGGTCTAGGTCTAGGTCTAGGTCTAGGTCTAGGTCTAGGTCTAGAATAAGAGGCTACCATCGATTTTACAGCAGCTCTTGCCCAACGTTATTTGCTTCACATTCAGTTAGCGCCCTACTTTTTCCCGGTGCCAATGACGGATCTAACGATAAGTTACCAATAGCGATCCTATGCAGCGTTAATACCCGGTTCTGGAATCGTCCAAACATGCGCTTAATCTGATGATATCGACCTTCAACAAGACTAACCTCCGCCACAAAATCACTCAAAATATTGAGCTTAGCGGGAAGCGTCGTGATATTTTCATAAGAAAAGTACATACCCTCTGCAAAACCATAAACATAGTCTTCGGTTATTGGTTTCTCCAAGGTCACTCGATACAACTTGGCAATGTTTTTTTCCGGCGTGGTCAGATGCCGCGACCACTGGCCATCATTGGTCAACAACAACAAACCCGAAGAATTAAAATCTAACCGCCCCACAATATGAAGATTCTCTCGATCAGACCTATCCAGTAGATCAATTACCGTGTTGTGACGCACATCCTTTGTTGCGCTCACTACCCCGGCAGGTTTATTCAGCATGACGTAGCTCGGCGTATTATTCTGCAACACCCTGTGATCCAACATCACATGGGAAAATTCGCCAATGACCTGGTTAATATCAGTCGCGACACACCCATCCACCAACACTCGCTTCTGAGCCAGCATAGGTCGGACATCACGACGATTTATACCGACCACACCACTCACAAAGCGATCTAATCGTGCTCGTTTTGATCGCATGTGACATTGTCCAAAATTTAATACTCAGCGACTAGCGGGCAGCTTTCGTGTAGCTATACAAACCAAGTTCCATTAGTAAACTGGCAATCCATCGCGTCCAATATCATATGAATAATTAAACCAACACCAATATAGCGGAGCTTTGATACAAAACAAAATACCACATATAACGTTATTGGCAGTAACTCATGAAGCGGGTGAAAACCAATACTACATCGACTCGGATCATAAATAGGTGTTGCCAACAGGTGATCAAGGTCCACCAACATGGTAGCCATCATCACCCCGTAAGCCACCATCCAATTTCGGCGAAAACAGGATCCTGACACGATAGCGGGAAGAAGAAAATGCAGAAATATATGGATAGCGAATACCCGTTAACTTTGACTTGAATACGTCAATCAATCGCCGTCTGCGTCGCCCTATTCGAACGGCGAAGACTGATAGCCAATACAACGTAACCAAAAACCCCAGAAACCAGTGATCCGATAATAATACCTAAGCGCTCATCAAATAATAAATTGACACCCGTTTGCTCAAATGCAAGAGAGCCTACAAATAGACTCATGGTGAAACCGATACCACAAAGTGCAGAGATTCCATAAAGCGTCAACCAAGAAATATCTGTCGGCAATACTGCCCACTTAAGTTTTATCGCGATAAAACACAACCCAAAAACACCAATTTGGTTACCAAAAAATAGACCGAGCGCAATACCAATTGGAACACTATGAAAAACATGCTCTATACCAACACCTTTAAGACTAATGCCAGCATTAGCAAAAGCGAACATGGGCAGCACAGCAAATGCGACGAGCCCATGTAAGTCATGCTCTATCTCTTTTAACGGTGAAATATTAGGCTCTGTTTTTGAGCGGAGGGGGATAAACATCGCAAGAACTACGCCCGCAAGCGTGGCATGCACCCCAGACTTCAGCGTTGCCACCCACATAATGGTACCCACTAAAACATAGGGGCTCTTGGATACAATGTTACCCCTATTCAAACAAGCCAGAATCACAACACTCAAAGCAACAACAATCATTGCAGTTAACGATATTTCTGCTGTATAAAAAATAGCAATAATGACTATCGCTCCGACATCATCAAAAATTGCCAGAGAGGTAAGGAATATTTTTATCGCAATGGGTACGCGAGAACCCAGTAATGTTAAAACACCAAGCGCAAAAGCAATATCTGTTGCAGCGGGTATTGCCCAGCCTTTCATCGCAATGGGATCATTGCTATTAAAATACATATAAATTAAGGCGGGAGCTAACATACCACCAACAGCCCCAATACCCGGCAAGATGATATTACGCTTGTCCGAAAGCTCACCTTCAATAAGCTCTCTTTTCAGTTCAAGGCCAACTAAAAAAAAGAACACTGCCATAAGACCATCATTAATCCAAAGCAATAATGGCTTAGCTATTTCTAAATCCCCAATACGAATTGAGACTGGAACAGAGACAAACAACTCGTAAACGGGTTGCAAAGAGGTGTTTGCACACACAATCGCAAGTATCGCGGCAGATATCAGAAGTATGCCACTAGCAGATTCAAGCTTTAAAAAGGAAGCTACAAATAATGAAGATTGATTTTTCATACTCTTTAACTATAAAACCGCCAAACTAATAAAGTATAGCTAACTTTTCTTCTTTAGCTCTATTCCACATGTATGTTGATATGGTTTACATATTATAGTGTGTAGACAAAAAAACCTGCCATCGATTACTACTGTAGATTAATAAATCGATATTCGGCCTTGGTATCTCATCGTAAACCTAAAACATGAAACAACGCTACTTAGAGTCGCCTAATTCGACTTACCTACTTAGCATCGCCAATAGGTGAATTTCATACACCTGTTTCTTTCAAGGCTGCCATACAAGTCGAACTCACTTCAGATTCGTGCGCCTTAATAAAGTTCACAATCGCACCATTTCCTAGCTGAACATTAAGACAAGAATTTTCTGCATCTGCTTCATAAGACATTACAGGATACTCAATTGCCTCCACCCCCCCCTGCCTCATAACAACACTAGCCTTAAAATGAGGTAGAAAAATTGTTTACTTCGTACATCAATCGTCTGTGGCTGCTCTGTCAATATAGTGCAGAAAGCCTCAAAAAAAGTAACAAAATAATCTGTAATTGCTCATAAGAAGCTATTATATTTTTGTATAACTCTGTAACTATTTCTGAGAATAAAACAATGAACCAGTGGTTAACAAGCGCACATGAGATCTACTCTATCAAAGAGAATAACACGGTTATTTTTGACTGTATATTTTCATTGGTAAACCACAACATGAACAGGTCGCTCTATCAACTGTGTCATATTCCCGGTGCTTTTCATATAAAGATGGAAACTGATTTATCTGGCCGAAAAAGAGTGCGCGGTGGGCGCCAT
The DNA here is from genome assembly GCA_047635115.1 of Porticoccus sp. Classification (GTDB taxonomy): domain Bacteria; phylum Pseudomonadota; class Gammaproteobacteria; order Pseudomonadales; family Porticoccaceae; genus Porticoccus. Next base: position 7,711 of record JBLIJA010000035.1, read on the forward strand.
CCTCTTCCTGACGCTGAGGTGTTCTCGGCCCGCATGAGCCAGTGCGGAGTCAGCCACAATTGACTACTTGTGGCTTATGACAACAACGGCGCGGTTGTGGTGTGTGCTCGGTTTCTTTGGTCACCATCGGGTAAAAATCCTGAATGGTGTATCATCTGCATGGCAAACATCCGGACTTTCTGTAACGAAGGAGCGCCCCTCTTCAACTTCTGGAAATTTTGATGCTAAAGAAGACCCAACACGGGTGGTGGATAAACATGGGGTGAACACCCACGTAAGCCACCAAAATTTCACGCTGATTGATTCAATAGAGGCTCTGCGTTATTTGGGCCGAGAAGAACCCATTGATCCCGTAGCGGGGCATATTCCTGGAGCCGTCAATGCCCCATGGCAGCTGGAGTGACTGGTGCAGTTACCCTAACAATCCCGTAGAACTTCCGCCCACTGAGCCAATACCAGTAGAGCCTTTCTCTTAATGATGGCTCTTCTTGTATTATTTGTTGGTGGTGTCATTGCTTGGTTTGTCAGCACAGTCGCCGCCGGTGGCGCCGCCATGCTGATGATTCCCGTACTCAGTTTAATGTTAGGTCCCCAAGTGGTTGCGCGGCTATTAGCCTAGGCTCCTTTCTGGTCAACCCTTCCCGGGCCTGGCTATTCAGAACTCATATTAACTGGCAGGTAAGTCGCTGGCTCATACCAGGCAGCCTAGCTGGGCGCCGGGGCCTTTACTAAAATTTCGGCCCAATGGATTCAGATAGTGCTTGGGGTATTTTTAATCTCAACGGTGTTCCAGTATCAATTTGGCAAGTCCAAATGCTCATTTTTAATGAAGCGCCGCTGGTTTTTTCCACTAGGGCTGCCTGTGTCTTTTCTATCTAGCGTAGTCGGTGGGACTGGACCAGTACGCAACCCCTTTACGCTGAATTATGGGTTGGGAAAAGAGCAACTAAAGCAATTAACTCACTGGTGATGCAGTTGACCAAATCAATTGCCTATACTGGGTTTGGCGCAATGACAAGGGGAGTTGGTACCTATGGGCTCATCCTCGGTATCGGTGGCGCTATCGATGCATGGATTGCCCGCCACCATCTGAAGAACATCAACCCTGATCGTTTTCGACTTTATACCCTTATTTTGATGTCTATATCTGGCGTACTACTATTGAGCAAGGCATTCGCTTAGTCATAACGCTACGCCTCTCCATTTACCCTGTTCACTGGCTCCTTGATCTATCTTTGTCTATACATATAGAGTGTCTCTTCATGTTAGTCACTATCTCTTCTTGATGTGTGATGTGTGATGTGTGATGTGTGATGTGTGATGTGTGATGTGTGATATGTGATATGTGATATGTGATTGCGAGTGCGTATTTAAACGAGGCAAGGCGACATAAGGTGGGGTTATGAAAGAAGATACAGATAAAATCATTGAATTACTGAACAAAATCATGGAAACAGAGCTGGCAGGTGTCGTTCGTTATAACCACTATGCGCTGATGGTATTTGGTTTTAGTCGGATACCCATCGTCAGCTGGTTGCGCTCGGAAGCAAATAACAGCCTGCTTCATGCGCAGGAAGCAGGTGAGCTAATTACCTCTCTCGGTGGGCACCCCTCACTAGGTATAGGCCCACTGCTTGAAACTCACCAACATGACATTGGCGATATCCTTCGCGAGTCGCTGGAACACGAGTCTAAAGCAAAAGCACTCTACTACAAACTGCTTGAGGAGGTTAAGGACAACTCCTTGATGCTGGAAGACTACGCCCGCCAGAAAATCTCCGAAGAGGAAATGCATGAAGGCGAAGTAAATAAAATGCTACGCCGCCCCGGTGACATTGCAGCCTATGACCTATAGGTTTTCGTAATTTAAACGGTTTTCTCTGGATAGCCTGAACTAGTTCGACTAGGGCAGTACAAGTTCAAGTTGATTACCCTCGGACTACTGCCGAGATAGGCTTGCCGTTAACGGCAGGGCCATCGAGGGGTAATCCGTAATCACACTATCAATCTTCAAGCGGTTCAAGTTTTTAATCACACTAGCATCGTTGACCGTCCAGGCAGACACATGCAGTCCCTTCCGCCGGGCATGCCCAACATTGATCAAATTACAAACACTCCAACTCAATGCCAGTAAACTACAGTTAAATCGATCAAGGACTGGAAACGGATTGATATTCATTGAGATAAACCCCCTCGGGATATGAGGCGCAATAGTCATCAACTGCTGAAGCAATGTCAGGCTGGATGAAGTGATAACAATACGTTCAACTGAATACTCGGTGGGGAACTTCTCAGCCAGCAACTCAGCTACACGGCTCATCTGAGCGGTTGAACCCGTTTTTACTTCTAACTGATACCCCTTGATTTCGGGTGTCGCCTTCAGCATGGCATCCAATGTCACGATACCGGTATCTCGTTTATTGGGCCAAGGTACACCACTGCGGCGCGCATCCATTTTCTTCAACTCTGCCACAGTATAGGTATTCACCTTGCCTTGCTGATCAGTGCTTCGATTAACCGTATCATCGTGAAGCATCACCAGCTGATCATCTTTCGATAAACGCATGTCCAATTCAAGATATTGCACTCCACGTGCTATCGCATGTTTACACCCAGCAATGGTGTTTTCGGGTGCCTCGCCGCCCGCACCCCGGTGACCATAGACCAGCGTACTGTCTTTTCTTTGAGGTAATCCGAGCATCAACGTCGCCGTTCCTTTTGTGTATGATGGCCATTACCGCACAAGCGCTAATCTTTTGTCATTCGATTTGTGTCGTGAAACAAACCATCAACATACTTCATCACCACGATCATCAGACCATGAATATGCAAAGATTATCAAACCGCTATTTTGTTATGCGTCATGGTCAAAGTGAAGCCAATGTCGCCGGTATTATTGTTAGCAATCCTTCAGTGGGATGCGCCTCCTACGGACTCACTGAAACGGGAAAGCAACAGGCCGCCAAGTCCATCAGCAATTTATTGCAACTTGAAGACACTATCCGTATTTATAGCTCAGATTTTTTACGTGCCAAAGAAACAGCTGGAATTGTCCACAAAGTACTACATGGAAAACACCCTCTTCATTACACACCACAACTTCGAGAACGGTTTTTTGGTGATCTAAACGGCCTTGGTGACAACAACTATCAAAAGGTATGGACCCTGGACCGGACCGACCCAAACCACCATCAATACGGGGTTGAGAGCGCTAACCAAGTGGTCACACGCACGAAGGGTCTGATCCATGAGCTAGAGAGCCAGTTTGAAAATGAAACCATTTTACTGGTAGCCCACGGTGATGTGTTACAGCTACTCCAAACTTGGTTTCAAGGCGTTTGTGCTAGCCAGCACCGGCAGTTACCACATTTGGATACTGCCAAAATACGCCCTTTGAAACTCATCTAGCGGTTAAATACTGATAAGCCTTACTCTGGGCACGTAACCCCCGTCCCGCCAAGTCCACAATAACCACCCGGGTTTTTCTCCAAATATTGCTGGTGACAACCCTCAGCATAGAAAAACGCCTTGTCGTTAGCAATTTCGGTAGTAATGGACTGATGACCTGTCCGCTCGAGTTCCTTCTGATAGCTGTCCCGGCTCTGCGTAGCAAGGCTTAACTGTATTGAATCCTGGCAATAAATAGCAGATCGATATTGCGTACCCTGATCATTTCCCTGACGCATCCCTTGAGTGGGGTCATGGGCTTCCCAAAATACTTTTAATAATTCCTGAAGGCTCAGAATTGATGGATCATAAACCACTAACACCGCTTCGGTATGCCCCGTTAGCCCGGAGCAAACCTCTTCGTAAGTAGGGTTTTCAGTGTATCCCCCGGCATATCCCACAGCCGTCGTATAAACACCCTCTTTCACCCAAAAAAGCCGCTCTGCGCCCCAAAAACAGCCGAGGGAAAATACCACCTGCGCCATACCATCCGGGAATGGCGGCACAATAGGCGCGTCACTTACATAATGCCGGTTGTTAACCATCATTAGAGTCGAACGACCGGGAAGCGCCGCCTGCGAATCAATCATTTGTGCCTTACTGTGATTTTCAAACATATTTCATCAACTCCACAAGGTGGTAAACAACATGTCTTAACGATACTCTAGTCCAGCAATCTAATCCGGTGCTCTAAACTCAGACATGCACTCATTATTGATTAAATTCTGAAGGAAACGTTAATGATTGAACTCTACACTGCAGCCACGCCCAATGGCCACAAAATCAGCATTGCACTAGAGGAAATGGGACTACACTACAACGTTCATCATCTGAAGCTGAGTAAAAACGAACAAAAAAAGCCCGAATACCTAAGACTGAATCCCAATGGACGAATTCCCACCATTATTGACCGTGACAACGATAATTTCGTGGTGTTCGAATCCGGCGCAATTTTAATGTATCTAGCGGAAAAAACCGGCCAACTATTACCGGCTGATCCCAATGAGCATTCCCGCGCCATTCAATGGCTGATGTTTCAAATGGGTGGTATTGGCCCCATGATGGGACAAGCCAACGTCTGGTTCCGTTACTGGGATGAAACCTATCAACCCGCCATCGACCGCTATCAAAACGAAACGAAACGCTTATTTGGCGTGATGGACGGGCATCTAAAGGGCCGTGAATATCTCACTGATGAACTCAGTATTGCCGATATCGCCAACTGGGCCTGGGTAAGAATTTATGATTGGTCCGGTGTACCCATCGACGACTTCCCATACCTATCCGCCTGGCTAGACCGACTCGACCAACGTCCTGCCTTTCAAAAAGGCATTAACACACCGCCGTCTGAATATGAACAAGAGGCTAAAGCGGATGATTTTGTGAAGGGTGCAAGGAATATGCTGCTGAAGTAATACGTTGTTATGAAGTTGAGGCTGTACAGCCTAATTTACATGCCGTGCATATGGGTTAAGCGACTTAAGAAAAGCTTAAGTCACGCATGTTAGGATAAATATCCTTGCCCAGCTAAGTTGTGGGAACAATTATCAAACACCTCTTTTTTAAATGCCTAATTGGTTTCCTTGGGATTGTACTCTTGGCTATGTGTGTACTGCGTTTTTGGGTTCTTATTCACCACGACAAAAAGAACAATGCCGTACTAATACCAGGCCCTTACAACATCCCCGATAAAAGTTGGAGAATCCACACCGCTGCATTTTTTGCCTACATGCATGCAGACTCACTCCTATTGCATCGCGACCTTCGAAAACACTATAGGTAGACTTAACACGCCTGGAAGATGGCGGTATTGATCTACAAGTATTCGGTGTGGTCACCAAAGTATCAAAACCCATAAACTTTTTACCAGCAGCGGCGATACTGATAGTTTAACGTCGCTATTTCTCGCCTCATGGTTATCACCCGTAACATCGTTTAACCCAAAAGAACGAGCACTACTAGTCAATACATAGCAGCTCACGCTTGTACTTCGAAAGTAAGATATGTCGGCAAAAGGTATGAAGGGGCTGCTCGCTTTGAAAGGCATGCACGCATTCAAAAGAGAAGACGCGTCACTCCATTACCTCTATTCTGCCGGGTTCAGAATGATGGGGTTGGCCATTTTTTTATAACGAAATAGAGGACTCCGTTAATGGCATCGACAAGATCGGGCTCACCGAATTAGGCCGAGCCTCTTATTTCTCAGATGGAAACACTTGGCATCACTATAGATCTTTCTCATGCCTGGGATGCCGCGTTCAATGAAATACTCGACCTTGCCACCAAGCCCGTCGTTATCTCTCATGTGGGTGTTGTTGGGACTTGTCCGGGCTCACGTAGCTTTACGGATGACCAGTTACAAAGCATTGGCGAAAATGGCGGCGTTATAGGTGTAGGATTCTCGAAGAAAGCCATTTGCGATGTTAGTATGAAAGGTATTGCTGCTGCCATAATCCATGCCATTAAAGCCGCAGGCTTTGATCATGTCGGTCTCGGATCGGATTTCGATGGCAATGTCACCACCCCATTTGATACGACCGGCCTACCAATGCTTATCGAGGCACTACGTGCTGCAGGATTGCCAGCAGAAGATGTTTTCAAAGTACTCGATGGTAATGTACGACGAGTACTTACTACTAACTTACCGGATTAAAGCTTTTTAAATTAAGATAGAGCTATTTTATGTTTATACAGTTTTCATACCGATACAAAATTAAAATTCACCCTACTTATTCTGCTGTTTATTTTTTGACGGATATAAAACGGGTTGGTTCGGCTATTCTTGTTGCGGTTCTTAGTGCAGGAAACGCTATGGCAATAGAGGAAGCCGAATACCTAGTCGTACTCAAAGAGCAAAGCTTCGAGGTACGCCGGTATGAAATGCGCGTTCTTGCAGAAACCATAGTAGATGGAGACTTTGAAAGCGCAGGAAGCAAGGCCTTTAGCCCGCTGTTCAAATACATTTCTGGCAACAACAAATCCCGGCGAAACATCGAAATGACGGCAACCGTTAACCAAGAGACCTTAAGCGAAAAAATTGACATGACGGCACCTGTCGGCCAACAGCGTAAGGATGGTAGGTGGGCCGTGAGCTTTATGATGCCCTCATCCTATTCGATGGAGACACTACCGGTACCAACGGATCCTAACGTGACCTTGCGTCAAGTTCCTGTGCGGTACATTGCGGCTACCAGGTACTCTGGCTTCTGGAGTGAAGAAAATTACCACCGTAATTTGGATCAGCTGTATAGTTGGATGGAGAAACAACATCTCAGCATGGTTGGAGACCCCATATGGGCACGATATAACCCTCCTTTCATGCCGTGGTTTTTGAGGAGGAATGAAATCTTAGTGCCCGTTGAGTGGCATGAAATTAAAGCTCAGAAAAAATAGGGTCAAATACAACTTTTTCTGTATTATATCGATGGTATAAAATTACAAAATATATTTCTA
>JBLIJA010000036.1:0-14561 GCA_047635115.1 Porticoccus sp.
GGTGATACTCCAACGCAAGCAACGGATCAGTGGATGAGCGTATCAGTATATCAAGATCGGGTGCCATGCCAGCCAGAGCGCCAATCACCCCGGCCTTGGCCAGAGTTTTTGTTTCACCTTTGGTTTGTGCTAATGCTGCACCTACGATGCCTTGGGTTATTGGATCCATGAACATTCTCTTAGCAAAAGACCACCCTTATTTACCTTCTTCAGGCGCTGATGGTGCTCACTATGTGTAGTGCTTAAATGGGTAGTGGCTATTGATTCGTCATTTGGTTTAACAAAAATTCTACCAGTGCTTTTTGTGAGTGGAGCCGGTTCTCTGCCTCATCCCAAACTACGGACCATTTGGATTCCATAATCGTATCGCTGATTTCCAGTCCACGGTAGGCTGGTAGGCAGTGCATAAAGAGCGCGTCTTTATCCGCCAGATCCATCACTTCTTCGTTAACCTGAAAGCCTGAGAAAGCTTGTTCCCTGAGTTGCTTTTCTTCCTCTTGCCCCATTGAGGCCCAGGTGTCGGTGACAACCAGGTCTGCATCGACTATCGCCGAAGCAGGATCGCGAACAATGGAGACCCGGTCATTGAATTTCTCGAGCAACGTGGAGGATGGTTCGTAACCTTCAGGGCAGGCAATGATGAGTTGAAAGTCCAGCATATCAGCAGCGTTCATATAGGACTGGCACATATTATTGCCATCGCCAACCCAGACTACTTTCTTGCCTTGAATACTGCCGCGATGTTCCATGTAGGTCTGCATATCCGCGAGCAGCTGACAGGGGTGGTAATCATCCGTGAGTGCATTGATAACAGGCACCGATGAATAGTTTGCAAATTTCTGTAACTTATCGTGTCCATAGGTGCGAATCATGATGATATCTACCATGCTAGAAATCACTCTGGCAGAGTCTTCGATGGGCTCGCCCCGCCCCAGTTGTGTGTCATTGGGGGAGAGAAATAAGGCACTTCCTCCCAGTTGAGCCATACCTGTCTCAAAGGACACTCTTGTGCGGGTAGAAAATTTTTCAAAAATCATTGCCAGCACTTTGCCTGAAAAAGGTTGGTCAGCTATACCGTTACGATGTGCCGTTTTAAGATCAATAGCTCTCTGCAACAGTTGTTTTAGTTCTTGTTTTGACAGGTCTTGTAGTGTCAAAAAATGCCTAAGTGCCATATTGTTTTTATCCACGGTCTATAATCCTTGACTGATCAGCGGGCTCAAGATATCTACCAGTTGATCCGCTTCTTCATGAGTAATGATCAAGGGTGGTAATAATCTAATGACTGTCTGAGCGATAACATTAATAAGCAACCCTTGTTCGGCAGCTTTATCTACCAGTGATCCACAAGGTTCACTCAACTCAATTGCCAGCATCAAGCCTTGACCTCGAATGTCTACCACATGGGGACAGTCAGCCAATTTACTGGCCAGCTGTTCTTTTAGATAGTTACCCATGATCTGTGCTTGTTCACACAGTCCATCGTTAATGATTGTTTTAACCGTCGCTAATCCAGCGGCGCAGGCTAACGGATTGCCGCCAAAGGTAGAGCCATGACTACCGGATTGCATCAGATCAGCTGCTTGTTCACCTGCCAGACAGGCACCTATGGGCACGCCATTGCCCAGTCCTTTTGCCGTAGTTACAACATCCGGAAGAAAGTCGTAGTGCTGGTAGTTAAAGTAACGCCCGGTACGTCCATTACTCGTTTGAATCTCATCGAGCATCATCAACCAGCCTTGGTCATCGCAGATTTGACGAATGCCGGGTAGGTAATCTTCAGATGGCGTGCGAATACCGCCTTCACCCTGGATAGGCTCAACGAGTACCGCAACGATATTTTTATTATTGGCAGCAATTGTTTTCAGGGATTTGAGGTCGTTGAATGGTGCACGGACAAACCCTCTTACCAGTGGCTCAAAACCGGCGTGCACTTTGCGATTCCCCGTAGCTGACAGGGTGGCTAGGGTTCGACCGTGAAATGAGTTTTCCATCACGATAATTGCCGGCTCGGCAACCCCTTTTTTGTGACCATAAAGTCGAGCTAGTTTAATAGCAGCTTCGTTGGCCTCTGCCCCGGAGTTGCTAAAGAATAACTTGGTCATTCCAGAGATATCTCGCAGCTGTTCAGCGAGGGCTTCCTGGACTGGAATATTGTAGAGGTTTGAGCAGTGGACCAAGGTGGCGGCTTGATCAGCAATGGCTTTTGTCACCAAGGGGTGAGCGTGACCAAGGCCGCAGACAGCTATACCTGAAACAGCATCTAGGTAGCGTTTACCTTGGTCATCCCAAATCCAAACCCCTTGGCCTTTGCTGAGAGTGATTTTCCGGGTGCCGTAATTGTTCATTAATGCACTGCTGCTCATGCCTGTTGCCTCAATATCTGTCGTTTTAGTGCCATTGGTTCCAATAGACCCCAATACGAAGTCGCATTCGCTTAAAACAAAAACCCTCAAAACGAAAAAAGGCAGCCACCTGCTGCCCTAGTGGGTGAATGTTATAAGGATTTATGAGTGTTGGCAACGATTGGGCGGGCTGGTACTTAGGGGGCTTTGTTAGTTTGGTGCTGGAATTATCTGGAAACGGTAGTAAATAAGGGCCTATTTATGAGAGAGGTATGGTCTCTCTCGGTGAAGCGATAGCTTATAAGGGATGTCTAGTTAAAAAACAGTGCAGTATACTGGGCGGATTAATGGTACTAGTTTAGCCAATACGGCCTATTAATGCAGCGCAGTCGGTTTTTTGTGGCGTGAATATAATAGAGTCCATGTGAATAAGAATCTCTTAGGTTTATAGCGGCTTGGCACGAGAAAGAAAAAAGGATTTGGCGTTAGGTGGGCAAGAAACGTTTATATCAATTATTGGCAGCAGAAAATTTACCCTCTTTACCTGTTGTTGCGACAAAGGTTTTGGCCCTATCGAATGACGCTGTATCATTGCTGGTGGGTTACTCTGAGATTATTCTCCGTGATGTGACCCTTTCTACACAAGTTATCAAATAGGCTAACAGTGCCTACTATGAGTCCCGCCGCCCCATCGTAAATGTGCCCCAAGCAGTTCAACTTATCGGACTATCTGCAGCGGTTCCTCTTATTATCGTGTTTTCGATGAAGGGTTTGTTATCTACAGATATAAGCCCAATTAATTTATTGGCTTAATGGAAAAGGTGAGTGTTTTTTTCGTGTTTTAGCGTATTTCTCTCGCGCTATTCCACTGGCGTCCGTTGTGATGAGGCGATGCTGGCTGGTCTATTGCAAGATATAGGGTTGTTGGTTGGATGTGCTGTTATGCAGGAGGAGTAACATGAGGCACAGAATTACTTTTGGCCAAATCATGACAAGTTAATGACAGAAGAAAACGCTATTTTTGGTGTTGATCACAGTGCTATTGGTTCATATTTTTTGGGAAAATTGGGTATCCCCGCTCCTATCGTTAATGCCGTGAGGAGCAGTCATCAAGCTCCGGTAAAAGGACAGGGTGATCTGGATTGGTGTGTGTCTGAAGCAAATATACTTGCCTCTTGCATCATTAGTGGTATCGAAAATAATGATCTCTGAGAAGAAGTTTATGAGGCGTTAAATTGTTCTTGGTTGAGCGTGGCGCCTGAAAATATAGATGATGCCGCGATTGCTGTATTAGGTTTTTGTCTCTGAGGCAGAGAGTATCTTTGAAATGACGATTATTCCTAGCGATATAGATAAAATGCTTCAGTCTGTTTCAGATGAAAACAGGTAGCTATTAACCGCCGCTTTTACGGAGTTTATTGTGACAGTACCATGACCATAGGCCCGTTAAGGCAAGAAGACACAGTAATAAACCGATAAGATCTACAAAAAGTACGCCTGCTTTACCAAAAAAACGGCCACTGTGCAGATCGAGAATAAGTGTTTCTAAAGAGATGCCAGGAATTTCTTCACGCCCTTGTAACTGAGTCGCCAGTTCCAAGGGCAGGGCTGATGACTTGCTCCAGCCCTTTAACCTGTGTTGAGTTGAGACAATATCCAAGGTGTTAATGTCGAACAACAGCGTTTGTTGGTTGGCATTTATAAATAGCTTGTCGCCATCCGTCTGAATGTCTGAGGCATCATTTGGTAGTCCGTTTAGCTCATGCAGTTTTTCCACCAGTTCTCCATCTGTATTGAGGATAACTAATGCGTCCTGACAGAGGGCCATGAATTGTGATTGAACATAAGCCGCACCCAATAGGGGTGGCTGGCAACTGGCAACAGGTTGGGAATTTAGAAATAGCTCCGTGTGTCCTGAGTGACTTAACCACTGTCCTTCCAATTTAAACCCTGTTAACGCTGTCTTTTCAAAACCATACCAATCCATAAGCCAGTTATATCGAAGTGTATTTTTGCTGAGAGATAGGGAGGGTGAGTGATTTAACAGCAGGCCGGTAATGGCCAAGAATATCACCATAATAACCACGGATAGACCTATACGCCGATGCCAGCGCAGATTGAGAATAATGGTTTTACGGAGTTTTAGTGACAAGTTGGTTGCTCTCTTTATCTTGAGTTTGTTTGTTTCGTGCTTGCTTAGATTCTGATTGAAAGACCTGTTGATGGTAGTGAAGCGCGAGTATGGCGACCTTTGTCACCGCTCGAATTGATAGTGTGGCGCCAGTGATACCATCAATATGTGAATCTAGTTTGTTATCGGGTGTTATTTTGGCACCTTGGTACTGAGCCGTAAATGCGGCATAGCGGACTTCCCAGCCACGGCTTTCCCGGAAAGCCAATATTTTGATTTTCTCTATGATGTTTTGATTTACCACTACGCCAATAGTGATAGGTAATTCTTTACCAATTTCTTCCATAACCCAGACGGTTTTCACGTCCGATCGCCAATAGCGTATCCTCAGGCCACGCACGGGGTGGTTAACAATCTCACTGGCGCTGGCCTTTAGTTCTGGCGTTAGCCATAAATAGTCTTGTTGGGGTTTTTCTGGGGCAAAAATCTCGGTAAGAAATTCAGGAACGGTTTGATAAACGCCCTTGCCCAGAGTAGGGCTAGAAAGTAATAGGGTGGCAGCCAAAAGAAGAGCCACCGATGTGACCCTCCTTTTGGGCTGATAATAGAGGTCGATTAGAAGCTCCAACCTATACCCAGATTAAAGCCATGAAATTCATCACCCTGTTTAACATCTTCGTGCATGTAATCTGCCTTTAGAACCACACGCTCATCCAGCCAGTAATTTAAACCAATATCATATTGTTGTTTTTTAGTATCAATGCTGTCACCGGCTTGATTATCCCATTCGCTGAAGCGAGCAAAGATGCCCAGCTTATCGGTGAGCCGGTAGGAGGGTTCAATGAAGAAGCCCTCCTGTTCGTCGGCACCGGGTTGAACGGATTCAATGACGTTATCAATATCCCAGCGAGCATAAAGTGCTCGAAGACCAAAGGGGCCATTGTTATAGATGGTGTGAAACTCCAAGAACGTCGCGTCGGCATCTTCTTCACCCGCAAATTTCTCACCTTGCCAGACATCTGCTTGATACTGAGCGGACGCTGACACCTCAAGGCCGGGAATACCTGTGTATTTAATGCGGCCTGTATAGGCGAGATCGTCAGCCTTGGCTTTACTTGTTTTTTGGCGGCCATCGCGAATCTTGTAATCCTCTGTAGGGTCAATGAAGAGCCCCGAATGGATACCTGCATCATAACTGAAACCCTCGGCAAATTCACCGCTGAACATGACGCCACCTTCCCACCAAGTGCTAGGAATAATGTTTTTCTCAACAGAGTTCCGTTCTACCCCGTAAAAAGTCTCAGGTTCATGGGTTTCATTGAGAATACCTGTGGGCACGAGAAAAACACCGCCTTTGGTGCGATGGTTTTCAGCATAATCCCATTCAATGAAGGCCTGTTCGATTTCTACTTCGCCGTTTTGACCCTCTCCGGCAACATTATGCTCGACTTCGAGTTCTGAGAAGAACCTGAGGTCATCACTATATTGGTGGCCAAAAAACACAACAAAACGGTGGAGGTCCATTGCATTCTTTGACTCATTAGAATTATCAGAGGTCAGGTTGTTGTAATGTAACTCTCCATAACCTCCAATGCTGGTTTTTTCCGCCCAGTCAGCCAGCTTGGCAACTGGGCCTGTGTAGACTTCTTCTACGGCAGCAATAGTGGCTTCAGCTTTAACTTCCGTTTCGGTGACTCGCTGTTCGGTCGTTTCAAGCTGTGTATTTAGTTGATTTATTTCTGTTTGTTGCTGCTGAATCAACTCCCACATTTCTTCCAAGGTTGGTGCTGCTTGGGCCGTAACGGCAAAATTGAGGCCAACAATGGCAGCAAAAATAAATTTCTTGTTCATGGTCTTCTAATCTCGATAAGTTATGTATAGGTAATGTTCGACCGTAATTATAGTAATTATCAAATGCAAATGCAAATCACTCTCATTATCATTATCATTTGAGTCTTGCTTCGATCATGATTACAAGTCGATATGTGTAAATTAATGGTAGATTTTTTTGTGAAATGGTTTTAGCTAGGCTGGTATAGGAGTAAAATATTTGACCTTTATAGTCGACTATTATTACTACAGAGGTATGAATTGATGGATATTATGGAAACCATTCGTGAGCAGGTGGAAGGCAACCCGGTCATTATTTATATGAAGGGCTCTCCGAGCCAGCCACAGTGCGGTTTCTCAGCTCGTACTATTGAAGCGCTAACCTCCTGCGGCGAGCGTTTTGCCTATGTGGATATACTATCCAATCCAGAGATTCGTGCGAACCTGCCTAAATACGCCAACTGGCCAACATTTCCTCAGCTTTGGATCAATGGTGAGCTTATTGGTGGTTGTGACATTGTGGCTGATATGCACGCTAAAGGTGAGCTGGCCGAGCTAGTAAAAGAAGCGACGCAGGGCGATACAGAATAGCCCTGCTTATCCATATGGCATTAGACGGCCCTTATTAAAACTATAGCTAATTACAATGAGACAGCTTGTGTCGATTGTGTGACATTAGTTATCCCAAATTTGAACTTGGGGCCCTTGTCGGCCCCAGCTGTACTAAAAATTAACTGATTAAGGAGTTACACATGGGAGTATTAGTAGGTAAGCCAGCCCCGGATTTCACCTCTGGTGCGGTGTTGGGTAACGGAGAGATTGTCGACGGGTTTAACTTGTCTGAAACTATCAAGGGTAAAAAGGCAGTTATTTTCTTTTATCCTCTGGATTTCACATTTGTCTGTCCTTCAGAGTTGATTGCATTTGATCACCGTATTGAGGAATTTCAGAAACGTGGTGTTGAGGTTATTGGCGTGTCTATCGATTCTGTTTTTACCCATAACGCATGGCGTAATACGGCAATCAATGACGGTGGCATTGGTCCAGTGAGGTATCCATTGGTCGCTGACATGAAACATGAAATTTGTCAGGCTTATGATGTCGAGTTTGGTCCGGCAGGTGTTGCTTTCAGAGGTTCTTTTCTGATTGATGAAGAGGGCGTTGTGCGTCATCAGGTGGTCAATGACCTGCCTTTGGGTCGTAACATTGATGAGATGCTACGTATGATTGATGCGCTTAGTTTCCATCAGCAGCACGGTGAAGTTTGCCCTGCAGGCTGGAAAGAAGGTGACAAAGGTATGGATGCTTCCCCAAGTGGTGTTGCTTCCTACTTGGCTGAGAACTCTGATACGCTGTAACTCTGATTAAGAGTAAGTGATACCAATCAGAAAAGCCGCAGGGGTACCTAATCTCCTGCGGCTTTTTCTTGGGCGTTAAAGTTTTTACGGAAGGGGGAAGGCTATGAATGATTACCGTTTGGTAGAAGTGGAAACCAAATTAGCGTATCAGGAAGATACAATTCAGCAGCTGAACGAGGTAATTTGTCGACAGCAGGATCAGATTGATGGGCTTCTGGTTCAATACGAACTTTTGGTTAACCGAATGAAAGAATTAGATGCTGATCGTCCAGATGGCGATGATTTAGATGAGAGGCCTCCTCATTATTAAGTGATCTTCTACTCTTAACTCTGCTCAGCTTGCGCATGAATATCTGTACCGATCATCGCTGTCATATTCAGTATTCCTCTGCCAGAAACAGAGGGGATTAAAATATGTGCTGGTTTATCGAGGCCGTAGAGGAATGGCCCGACTAGACGAGCATTAGTTAATGAGCGAATTAATCCTAAGGCAATACTGGCAGCATCCATATTGGGCATAATCAGTACGTTGGCGCGGCCACTTAGGTTGGCGTCTTTGCAGATACTCTGGCGAAGTGTCTCATTGAGTGCAGACATGGCATGCATTTCACCTTCGATTTGCACATCGGGTAACTGTTGACGCAAGCGTTCGGAGGCGCGTTTCATCTTGTGGGCGGACTTATCATCGTAAGTGCCAAAATTGGAGTGGGACAGCAATGCAACCTTGGGTTTAATGCCAAAGCTTTTTGCAAAGCGGATGGCGTCTTTGGATATGGTTACAATTTGATCCTCGGAAGGGTCAACATTGACGAAGGGGTCAGCCAGAAATAAAGGTCCATCCTCCAGTAGTAGTACGCAGATAGATGACACATGGCTGTCTGCATTGCTTGAAGGAATAATACTTTGGATGTTTTTGAGGTGTTCGTCATAGCGGCCCACTTTGCCGCAGACTAGCCCGTCGGCATCACCAAGAGCCACCATGATGGCAGCCAATACTGTGTTGTTGTTGTGGATAGAATTTTGAGCAGCTTCCACAGAAACACCTGAACGGCCCACACATTGGTGGTAATGCTGCCAATAATTTTGGTGGTGGTCACCTTCTTCTGGATCGAAGATTTCAAAATCAATCCCGGGGCGGACCCTCAGCCTCATGCCCTCAATTTTTCGTTTGATGACGGCAGGGCGCCCGATCAAAATAGGCTTGGCTACTTTCTCATCGACAATTCCTTGCATTGAATGCAGTACATCGTCATTTTCCCCTTCTGCATAGGCAATGCGGGCTGGATTTTTGCGAGCCAGTTCAATCATTGGTTGCATGAATAGGCGGCTACGGCTGACATAGGAGTGTAACTTGTTGCGATAAGCTTCCATGTCCTCAATGGGACGTGTTGCCACACCACTTTCCATGGCAGCCTTTACTACAGCTAGTGGCACTTCTTCAATTAAACGGGGATCGAAGGGTTTTGGAATCAGGTAGTCTGGTCCAAACTTTAAGTCCTCGCCAGCATAGGCTTCAGCGACGATTTGAGATGTTTCTCTATGAGCCAGGTCGGCGATGGCCTTGACGCAGGCTTGTTTCATGGCATCGTTGATGACAGTTGCGCCGCAATCAAGGGCGCCACGGAAGATAAAGGGGAAACAAAGCACGTTGTTAACCTGGTTGGGGTAGTCGGAACGACCAGTAGCAATAATGGCATCCGGCCTGGCGGCTTTGGCTATTTCCGGCATAATTTCTGGTGTGGGGTTGGACATTGCCAGAATCAGTGGGCTGGCCGCCATCTTCTTCACCATGTCAGCTTTGAGGATTCCGGGGCCGGATAACCCCAGGAACAGATCGGCGCCAGCAATGGCATCGTCTAGAGTGCGATCCGTGGTGTCCACAGCGTAATTTTCTTTCCAGGGGTTCATACCGACCTCTCGGCCTTTGTATATAACCCCATTTCGGTCGATCATGCGGATATTTTCTTTCCTTAGCCCCATGCTCACCAAAAGATCGACGCAGGCTATGCTTGCAGCACCTGCACCGGTGACGACCAGCTTTATATATTCAATTTCTTTTTCTACAACACGCAAACCGTTATAGACAGCTGCGGCAGAGACGATGGCTGTTCCGTGTTGGTCGTCATGGAAGACGGGTATATTCATTCGCTCGCGCAATTTTTGCTCAACCAGGAAGCATTCGGGCGCTTTAATGTCTTCTAGGTTAATGCCGCCAAAAGTTGGCTCAAGGGCGGCGATAATGTCGACGAGCTTGTCAACGTCAGTTTCATCTAATTCAATATCGAACACATCAATATTGGCGAATTTTTTAAATAATACGGCCTTGCCTTCCATAACCGGTTTTGATGCTAGAGGTCCTATATCGCCAAGGCCCAATACGGCAGTACCATTGGTCACCACGCCTACAAGGTTTCCCCGTGCGGTAACACGTGCTACATCAGTCGGGTTTTTTACAATCATTCCACAGGCATAGGCTACACCAGGGGAGTAGGCTTCGGACAGGTCACGCGCGTTTGCAAGCGGCTTGGTGGGCCGGATTTCCAGCTTTCCTGGAACTGGCTCCATATGATATCGAAGGGCGTTTTCTTTAAACGAGTCAACCATTATTATTTCTCATAAATAGCTTGTTGGGATGGTGTGTGGCTAATTTAGCTGTGCTTCAGGCAGGCCGGTTATTCTACAGCGACCGGCAGAGTGATTCCATGTGAATTATATTTGAAGGCTAGATAAAATTTTTTTGTAGTATAAATACAAGAAACTGTCTAATCAAGAGATTTTGTGGGTAAGATGGTGCTTGTATTAAGTAATGTAAAATATTAGATATTATCCTTAACAATATGTTTATAAGGATATATAAGTTATTATATATGTGCATTTATAATATATAGTTTTTCTACAGATTGACCTCATACTGTTAAATGTTCCTGGATAAAATTAGCTAAGCCTCACTATTCTTCTGTATGATTTTATCGAAATATTGATGAGTGCTGAAATGGCTGTCAGTAGATTGTGCTAACCAGTCAAAGAAGTTTATGGTAGAAAAACAGGTCTGAGCTCGGGTTCAAAATGCGCTCTAGTGATACTTGCAAGTGGATGGATTAATTCGGTAGTATTCTAGATTTTAGTATCAATTGAATTAGATTTTTTTGGGCTCTTTTATAGGAGCGGATTATGCCAGTTTTAAGGAAAGACTATGCCAATTATTAACTATATTGAAGCCGACGGTTCTGAATATGAGGCGGAAGTTTTGGTAGGAAGTTCGGTTATGCAGGGTGCTGTGGACAATATGATTGATGGCATTCTGGCTGAGTGTGGTGGTGCATGCCGATGTGCCACCTGCCATTGTTATGTCGATGAACAGTGGTTAGATAAGATTGGTGTGGCGGAAGGTGTAGAGAAAGAGCTACTTGAAGCGGCGGTCGACATAGAGCCGAATAGCCGTTTGAGCTGTCAAATTGAGGTGACAGAGGAACTGGACGGTCTAGTGGTTCGGCTTCCAGTGTCTCAGTATTAGCATGGAGTATGGTCTGGTCGGACGGTTTACTATACCACCCATAATAGAAAGCCCTACGGGGTTTAGCATACTGTAAAAAATGTGGCACAAACTTTTAAATGTATTCTATGAGGCTTGTTAATCCCAGCCGCCCAGATGCTTCCATCGATTGATAATACCGCAGAACAATTCAGCTGTTTTCTCTGCATCATAGGCCGCAGAGTGAGCTTTTCCGCTGTTGAATTTGATCTCTGCAACCTCGCAAGCCTTTGCGAGTACAGTTTGTCCGTAGGCAAGCCCGGCAAGCGTTGCTGTATCGAAACAGGAGAAGGAGTGAAAGGGGTTGCGCTTAATGTTATTGCGTGTCACCGCCGTATTGACAAATCCGAGGTCGAAATGAGCATTGTGGCCCACCATTACTGCTCGGCTGCAGTGGGCTTCTTTGACGGCCGCGCGAATGGGTTGGAATATAGACTTGATCGCCTCCTCTTCGTCCAAGGCCATACGGTAGGGATCGTCTGGGTTTATGCCGGTGATATCCAATGCCGCTTTTTCAATGTTAGATCCCTCGAAGGGAATAACAGCATGGCAGAGGGTTTCATCAGGCATAAGAAAGCCATCCTCATCCATGATTAGGGTGACGGCGGCAATTTCTAGAAGCGCGTCGGTGTCTGAGTTGAAACCGCCCGTTTCCACGTCAATCACTACCGGTAAAAAACCTCTGAAACGATCTGAAATAGGCGGGTGCATAATTAGGCCACCTGCCAAAGTCGGGTTTCACCGGCACCTAGGGGTGTCAGAGTATGGTTTCCAAAGGGGAGTGTAGTCGGACTTTTCCAAGCCTCTTTTTTCAGTGTAATGTGGTCAGTATTTCGTGGCAGGCCATAGAAATCTGCCCCGAAAAAGCTGGCAAAACCTTCTAGTTTGTCCAAGGCGTCTGCTTTTTCAAAGGCTTCCGCATAAAGCTCGATAGCCGCATGATTTGAATAGCAGCCGGCACATCCACAGGCATTTTCTTTTTTGTTCGTGGCATGGGGTGCGGAGTCGGTGCCTAAAAAGTACTTAGGGTTAGCGCTTGTGGCGGCAGTGATAAGCGCCTCTTGGTGTGTCTTGCATTTTAGTATGGGCAAACAGTAATAGTGGGGCTTAATACCACCCGCCAACATTTGATTACGGTTATATAAAAGGTGTTGCGGCGTAATTGTCGCGGCCACGTTAGCCGAAGCTGCAGCGACAAATTGGACTCCTTCCCGTGTGCTGATGTGCTCCAGTACCACTTTTAAGCTGGGAAAACTGCTGACCAACTTATCTAGGTGACGTTCAATAAATGCGGCCTCGCGGTCAAACACATCAATTGCACTATCGGTACTTTCGCCGTGGAGCAGGAGAGGTAGACCTACTTTTTCCATTTGGGCCAACACGGGATAGATATTGTTTAAGTTGGTTACACCTGAGTCAGAGTTGGTGGTAGCACCTGCTGGATAATATTTGCAGGCAAATATGTTGCCAGACGCTTTTGCACGGGTGATTTCTTCCGGCAACGTATTGTCGGTTAGATACAGAACCATCAGTGGCTGCCAGTGGCTGCCATCCGGCCGATGTTCCATGATGCGCTCGCCATAAGCTTGAGCTTGTGCGGTGCTAATAATAGGGGGTGCCAAGTTAGGCATGATGATGGCGCGGCCAAAATAGCGAGCGGCATCGGGCACGGTGTAAGGCAGGGCGTCACCATCGCGTAAATGTACATGCCAGTCATCGGGGCGTGTGATTGTCAGTTGTGTCATGTGGTCTGCTTATTTCTAAAGGCGGCTATAGGTGAGAATGCTACCGGAATATAGTGAGGCTTTATAGTGTGGCATTTATAGTCGAGGCTCTAGTCCTTTCTGTTTGTTTCGACGATCTGGGATTATTCCGGGGCAATTGCCCCGGCATTCGCTGTGAAACTTGCTGCTGACATATTAGAATGGTGAGCACTTTTCATCCCTAAATTTTACAATCAGGAGTTGTGTCGTGTCCGACATTAAGAAAGTCGTTTTAGCTTATTCTGGAGGCCTGGATACCTCGGTTATCGTTAAGTGGTTGCAAGAGACCTATCAATGTGAAGTGGTCACGTTTACTGCAGATATTGGTCAAGGCGAAGAAGTGGAACCCGCGCGAGCTAAGGCTGAAGCCTTGGGTGTGAAAGAGATCTATGTGGATGACCTGCGAGAAGAATTCGTTCGTGATTATGTGTTTCCGATGTTCAGGGCCAACACGGTTTATGAGGGTGAGTACCTTCTAGGCACCTCTATTGCTCGACCTTTGATTGCCAAGCGACTAATTGAAATTGCTAATGAAACCGGTGCCGATGCTATTTCACATGGCGCGACGGGCAAGGGTAATGATCAAGTCCGTTTTGAGCTTGGGGCCTATGCACTTAAGCCTGGGATTGAGGTTATTGCGCCTTGGCGTGAATGGGAACTTAATTCACGTGAAAAACTAATGGATTATTGTGAAGAGCACGGTATTCCTGTGGATTTTTCTGGGAAGAAGAAAAAGTCACCTTACTCCATGGATGCCAACCTGCTGCATATCTCTTATGAAGGTGGCAACCTGGAAGACCCTTGGTGGGAGCCAGAAGAAGATATGTGGCGTTGGAGTGTATCTCCTGAAAATGCCCCCGATGAGCCTACCTATATTGAGTTGAGCTATGCAAAAGGCGATATCGTAGCCATTGATGGGCAAGATCTGTCCCCAGCCACAGTGCTCACATATTTGAATAAAGTGGGTGGTGATAATGGTATTGGGAGGTTAGACCTTGTTGAAAACCGTTATGTGGGTATGAAGTCTCGTGGTTGCTATGAAACACCCGGTGGCACAATTATGTTGCGCGCTCATCGTGCTATCGAGTCATTGACCCTAGATAGAGAAGTAGCCCATTTAAAAGATAGCTTGATGCCAAAGTATGCTGAAGTGGTATACAACGGCTATTGGTGGTCCCCAGAGCGACACATGTTGCAGACAATGATCGATGAGACCCAGGAAGTGGTTAATGGTGAAGTCCGCCTGAAACTCTACAAGGGCAATGTGACGGTCGTTGGCAGGCAGTCTAAAGACAGCCTTTTTGACGAAAAAATGGCCACCTTTGAAGATGATGCGGGAGCCTACAATCAGAAGGATGCTGAGGGCTTCATTAAGTTGAATGCATTACGCCTTAGGATCGCGGCAAATAAAGGGCGCAGCCAGAGTTGAATGTCGTCATGGCTATGCCTAATTTGACGCAAATTAATATCTGTATATAGCAGTTAATGAATAATACCGGCGGGGTAGAAGTGCGGGGGAGCTTGCTTCTACCGCTTAAAGATTTTATAACTACCGGACTAACTACGAGAAAAAAATGAGTAGCAATGTTATGACAACCCGGA
>JBLIJA010000037.1:0-14156 GCA_047635115.1 Porticoccus sp.
AGAAATCATGACTGTCGTCAGTGGCGCTTTAACAGTAAACATAGCTGGCAGCGATGACTGGAAAACGTATAAACAGGGCAATAGCTTTGTTGCTGTCATCGATGAACCCTTTCAATTAAAAGTAGCCGTGGACACGGCTTATCTCTGCACCTATGGGTAATAAGACACCTATTGATAAAAAGTAGTATGGATAAAGGCTCTAGAGAAAATCTCTTACATCCCAGCAGGAGGCCTGCACCTTAAGTCCCCGCTGGATTGCCCAGCTCAAGCCATGCTTAACTAGCACCTCCGCATAGCCCTGCCCGCGGAATTCCGATGGCAGATAGGTTCGAGTAAAGCCCACACCACTCTCACCGTCAGCGCTCGCAGGTAATAGGTTGTATTGCAGAACAGCCTGAGTATTTCCCAGCGCCATAACAAATGCTTGCTGATCTGGTTTGTGGCTAATGTTCATCCTACCCTGCCTCAGTTTTTTCAACATACTGTCCAGACACCAACCCCAGCTTCTGCTCACGCCTCAATCTTTTTATCGCCGCCTCCCGCTTCGAAGCACTACTGCGATCATGGCCATCCTCTACATACACCACTTTTTCAGGCCGTCTACCCTGAAAGTACTTTGCCCCCTGTTTGCTGTTCAAGTGCTCCTGAAAACGACGCTCTACATCAGTGGTGATGCCGGTATAGAGAGAACCATCGCTGCTTTGAATCATATAGACAAACCACGGGGTTACATCTTGGTTTGTCATACGGCGATCCTGATCATACGGGCACCTCAACTTGTGCTAAAGCCGCTCCACAATATCGGCAGATATAACAGGCTTGGCCACGCAGAATTTTGCTATGACGACGGATACCCAGTTGATGCGTTTTACAATCACAGCGGTAGTCGAACTGCTGATGCTTCCTTACAGGGATTCCCGCAAGGTCAAACCTAGCGGCTACGCTGTCATCCACACCAAAGGCATCCATTACCGCCTTCCATTCACTGCCATGAGGGCGAACTCGACGCAGGCCATGGAGGCAATCGACTAAATAGTGCGCCACTTCATGGGGCACTGTCACCGTCAGATTTTCTTGATAATATTTG
The DNA here is from genome assembly GCA_047635115.1 of Porticoccus sp. Taxonomy (GTDB): domain Bacteria; phylum Pseudomonadota; class Gammaproteobacteria; order Pseudomonadales; family Porticoccaceae; genus Porticoccus. The sequence goes on from JBLIJA010000037.1 coordinate 1,088, forward strand.
GCAAAAACCCAGGGGTTGTAACGAATTTGTCGATATTGCGTCGCGCTCTTTCCTATGCCCCAGCCCTTTTTTCTGCCCGTCACCTTATACATGCCTGCCGCGCAGCCACGAAGATCAAAAACCACCGGCACCTCGGCAAAGTGCTGGTTGAACAACGCCGCACCGCGCCTAATAAAGTGCTCGGTCTGCTCGATCACTTCTCGCTGCTGGACGTCACCGATAGGCGTTATAATGGCCGGAATTGTGCTTATTTCTGATGTTCTTGTTTTTGCAACATTCACTAAAGGCATATCCATCGAAGCATTATAGTGGTAAAAAAGCAGCCGCAAACCCATACCCGCTATAATTACGATTATGAGCAGTCCTAGAAGTTATCCCATAAAATGAATTACGCCATAAAATATGACCTACATTGTCACACCACCTGCTCAGATGGCGCGCTCTCGCCAAAAGAACTGGTTAATCGTGCCGCAGAAATGGGCGTTGATGCTCTGGCCATTACCGACCACGACACCATCAGCGCGTATCAGCAGCTGGGCCCTCTGGACCAACAACCGATTAAGATTATCCCCGGCATTGAGTTTTCAACTCACTGGCAAAACATCAACGTGCATATCGTCGGGCTAAATATTCAACTTGAGTGTGTGGCTTTACAAGAGGGCGTTGCCTTTCAGCATCAAGCGCGACAACAGCGGGCCGTACTAATTGCAGACAAGCTCCATCAACTTGGGTTTCAGGGTGCGCTGGCGGGAGCAATGGCCATTGCCCATAACGGTAATGTCGGCCGCCCACACTTTGCTCACCATCTGGTTAATGTCGGTGCCGTCAGCAACATCAAACAAGCCTTTAAAAAATATCTTGGCCCCGGAAAAGCCGGTGACATCAAACAACTTTGGGCCGACTTACCCCAGGTAATCCAATGGATCACTCAAGCTGGTGGCACAGCGGTATTGGCACATCCGACTAAATACAAACTTACCCGCACCAAACTCAAACGGCTACTGGATGACTTTATTGAGGCCGGGGGGCAGGGTATGGAGGTGGTGTCTGGCAAACAAATTTCTTCAGTGACACGGGATTTAGCTAGCATCTGTCGAGAGAAGAACCTACTAGGCTCCTGTGGCTCAGACTTCCACCAGCCAGATCAATTGTGGGCCGAATTAGGCCAATATTCAGAATATCCAGCAGATTGCCCTCCCGTATGGGAACATTGGTAATGGCCGGTGGTATACTTGCTCGGTTTAGGACTGGTCGAGTATTGTGAAAAAATTTCCTACCAAAGCTGATTTACGCATCGAACTGCAAACACAGGTTGACGACTACACTCGCCAGGGTGGTCAGATAAACCACATCACTCGTGGCCTCAGTGGTCGAGAAAATCCACAGGAGAGCCTTCAAACCCCTCTCTTCGATGGCCCCAAAACCAGCCGCACCGCTATTCCCGAAGTCATCGCCGCTCTGGACTCTCGTGGTAAAAAAAATATCGGGAGCAAAAAACTAGGGCAAGCGCGACGCAAGGAAAAAATTATCTTCGATGATTTTGGAGAGCCGCTTCGGAAAGTATGGGTGGAAGAATAATTATTATAAAAGTGAAAGTCTCATTCACATACGGTTAACGCAATAACATCATGGGCTTAGTCATAAAGAAAACCCCATTAGAGCGCCTATTATGAAAGCCAAGCTAACACCCCTTTTGTCTTTATTTTTTTGCCTGCTCCAAGCGAATGCAGGCAAGCTGGTTTTATCTGACAGCACCCAACCATCAGACCTTGATAACATCCATGTGGTTAAACTTTCCAGTGATAGTCATGCCACCGATTTTATTATCTTCGTGAAACAGCAAGTGCCGTTACACAAGCATTTGGTGCATACAGAAACACTTTATGTATTAGAAGGATCAGGGGCTTTTCAGCTGGATGATGCGAGTTTTGATATTGGGCCAGGGGATTACATTAATGTACCAGAAGGAACACCCCACGCGGTGACGGTCACCTCATCTATACCATTGAAAGTACTTTCGATTAAGGCACCAGAGTTCTTAGGTAAGGATAGGGTCGCGGTTAAAGCCACCTATTGATCCATATTATGTAGACTGAATACACAAGTTATGTAGAAAAAAACACCAAGTAAAAATAGAACTCATCTGTATTTACAGGCCACCCCTGAAAATTATCGATGCAGCCACCTGAAAATAGACCTATAGCAGTTAGCTTTATTAACATCCTGCCAAAAAGTATAAACATGGGTTCAGAGAGCATGAATACTTCTTCTGCCTAGAGACTCTTTTTTCTTACTTTCATCGGTATTGCCTTATCTATCTTTCTAGGTTGGCGTTTTTACGAAGAAGAAGCAAAAAAGTCAGGCTCGAGACATGAATTTCCCAGTCACCGTATTCACTTTAACCGTTTCACCTGTTTCCAAGTATTCCGGCACTTGAATTTCCAGCCCGCTCGAGAGCGTTGCTGGCTTGCTGCGCCCGGCGGCTGTGGCACCTTTAACACCGGGGTCGGTATCTACCACTTCCATGATTACGGATTGCGGCAGTTCAATGCCCGACAATGCGCCACCCATCACCAAGCCCACGATACCTTCCAGTCCTTCCGAGATGTAACCAAGCTGGTCTTCGATCTCGACGGTATTCAGCCCATATTGGCTGTAGTCTTCCGAGTTCATAAACATGTAGATGTCACCATCAAGATAGGAATACTGTAACGGAACACGGATGCAATCGGCCTCTTTGAGGAAGTCGTCGCCTTTAAGAGATTCATCCAGTTTCTGGCCGGTTTTCAGGTTAGTAAAACGCACTTTGTACAAGGTTGCCGCGCCACGAGAGGAGGGACTTTTCGCTTCCACCTGTTTCACTGAATGAGGCGTACCGTTAATCTCAACAACAACCCCTTTTTTTAACTCACTGGCTTTTGGCACAGCTATCCCTCTGTTTTAAATTATTGATGGCAACCCCCATCCCCATGGGGATGACCGTGCTTTATTTCTTCGGCGGCTGCCTCTCGAACTTCTACAATTTCAATATCAAAGGTGACTATTTTACCGGCCAGTGGATGATTGGTGTCCACATCGACATTAAACTTACCTACTTTCAGGATCACTGCCTGCCGAGGGCCCATATCTGTCTGAATGGACACAACCATCCTTATCTCTGGCTTCACTTTCTCCATCAAATGTTTGATCGGCACACGCTGTTCCCGGCCTTCTTCACGAACACCGAACCCCTCCTCGGGTGAAAGAGTCACACTAAACACGTCACCGACCTCTTTACCGGTTAGAGCAGCTTCCAGACCGGGAGTGATTCCGCGATGACCATGCATGTAGATGTTAGGTTCGCCGTCATGTGACTGTTCCTCTTCCTCACCGGACTCATCTCGTAAGCGGTAGTGGAATCTCACCACTGAGTCTTGTTTAATTTTCATTGGGGCCTCTTTTAAGCCAACACCTGCGTTAAACCTGTGCCCTTATTGAATAGAGTCTGCTCCTAGACAGCGACAATCACTCGCAGTGCATCCAATTTCAACTGGGCGCTTTGAAGATACTGCATCAGTAGCTCGGTATTTGACTGCAAGTGTTCAATTTCATCCTGACGAATATTGGGATTCACTTCTGCCAATGCCGTCAGGCGATTGAGCTCAACCTGTTGTTCGTGCATCATTTTTGCCATGGCAGCTGAAACAATCTCTTCTTGCTGGGCTTCCGCGATGTTGTCCGTTTGGCCAATCATCTGGGTTATTTCTGGCCGAGCATGGCGCACCAAATCGACCCCAGTGTGCCTTTTAACCGATTTAGCCAAACTACTAAGCCGCTCAAAGGTTAGCGCCTTCGTTAAATTATTATTCTTTATATCGATCAGAATTCGTACCATGGGTTGATGCAAGTAACGTTGTAATTGCAGGTGTTTGGGCGCCGGGCAATGCAACGTATAGATGGTTTCCAGCAACAAAGTTCCGGGCTTTAGCGGCGGCAGCTTAATGGTACAAAGCGCCGTGTTGCCGAAATCGCCTTCCAACACCATGTCCATGGCGCCACTGACCATGGGGTGTTCCCAGGTCAGAAACTGCATGTCTTCACGACTGAGTGCTTTGGTTCTGTGGTAAGTACCCGTCAAGCCATCACCGGGCAGGCCTGGAAAGCTGTGACAAATCATATGGTCGCTAGGGTGTAACACGATGCTATGGGCACTATGGAATTCTTGCTCAACCCCAAAGTGGTCGAAAATACGATCCATGTATTCTGACAACTCCCGCATCTGAGTATCTGCTAGCAGTGCATCGACCACCTCATCCGCTCGACGGATATTACAGGAATTAAGCTCCAACAGCCTATCGCGGCCTTGATGCAGATTCTGGCGCGTCTGCTCAGTAGCGAGATGGGTTTGCTCAATCAGCAGCGTCAACTCATCCTCAGAACCTGTGATTAAATTCTCTCTTTGGGCTAAACATCGACGCAAGGGCTCTTCAAACTGTTGAAACATGGCTTGCCCAATAGGGCAAACTCGCTCAAAAGCATTAAGACCTCGGTGATACCAATTGAGCAGCACTTCCTGTGCAGTTTGCGTCCCTTCACTCTGCCCCCCTTCACCCTGAATATCCACGGCATAGTACGGCACATGGATGTGAACATCGTGACGCTGACCAATCCGGTCCAACCGTCCTATCCGCTGCTCCAACAAATCTGGATTTAAGGGCAGATCAAACAACACCAGATGACGGGAAAACTGGAAGTTACGGCCTTCACTACCAATTTCTGAACACACCAGCACCTGGGCCCGCTCATGTTCATCAGCAAAATAGGCCGCAGCACGGTCGCGCGCCACCAGCCCTAAACCCTCGTGAAAAACGGCTGATTGAACGCCTTTCCTCAGCCGGAGGTATTCTTCTAATGTCTGCGCTGTGCTGGCACGAGAACAAATCACCAATACTTTTTCATCACGATTTTCTGCCAACCACTCAACTAACCAGGCCACTCTGGGGTCGGCGATGGTCCACACTTCTTCACCCAGCAGTAATTCCGGGTGCAGTAATTCTTCCAGCGTGGCACTCGCACTAGCATCAATAAACTGCTCGGGAGCTTCAACTGGGTGAGCATGTAGACGTCGCTCAGGAAACCCCTTGACTGCTTCGCGGGTATTACGGAACAACACCCGGCCGGTGCCGTGACGATCCAGTAAGCTGTCGATGGCATCGTCGATCGCCTGCTGATCGGCACCAGCGACAAGCTCGGTGGCCGTTTGATCACCCAGGTATTCTGTCAGTTGGTTTTTCAATTCTGAATTATCATGCAGCTGCTCTGCCACATCATCGGCCAACAATCGTTGCACAAGGTCACTTACTGGACGGTAACCCGCTTCTTCTTCCCGAAATTTTCGTATCTCAAAATAACGGTCAGGGTCTAACAGACGCAATCTCGCAAAATGTCCTTCCACCCCCAATTGCTCTGGTGTTGCTGTGAGCAATAGCAACCCTGGAATTTTCTGGGCCAACGCTTCGACACAAGTATACTCAGGGCTTACCTTCTGCTCACTCCAGGTCAGATGGTGTGCTTCATCGACAACCATCAGGTCCCAAGGCGCCTCGAGGGCTTGTGCATGACGGCCTAAATGCTCTGTCAAAAAAGACAAACTACACAATACCAATTGAGCCGTTTCAAAGGGGTTTTCACTACCCAGCGAAGGATCTTCTGCGGGCTCATCCATATCAAATAAGTCTTCGTCCGTATCGACTTCTTCCAGCGCCAGACAACGCACTTCATCCAATATGGTGAACCGTAGATTAAACCGGCGAAGCATCTCTATCAGCCACTGATGGACAAGGCTGTCTGGCACGACGATCAACGCGCGACTGGCACGATCACTGATCAACTGTTGATGCAGAATGAGACCCGCTTCTATAGTCTTGCCCAGTCCCACCTCATCGGCCAATAAAACTCGTGGCGCGTGGCGCTGCCCCACTTGATTGGCTATATACAGCTGGTGTGGCAGCAATTGAACCCGGCCGCCAAGCAAACCGAATGCATCGGATTGCTGATGTCTGTGACGGTATTCCTGAGTTTCCACACGAAGTTGAAAACTACTGCTTTTCTCTATCTGCCCAGAAAACAGTCGATCTTGAGGTTTACTGAAGCTAACAAAGCTGTCTAGATCGATTTCTTCCAGCTCGACCGTATCACCGTTGATATTCTTACCAATATACAGAATACAACCAGCCTGATTCTGAACCTCTGTCACCTTGAGCTGCTCACCATCGGCACTGATAACAAGCTCGCCTACCGGGTATTCCACCCGACTCAACGGCGCACTGTCCGCTGCATAGGTCCTTTGTTCACTGGTGGCAGGGAAACTCAAGGTCACCCGCCGGTTGGAGTATTCCACCACAATACCCAGACCAAGTTCTGACTCGGCATTACTAATCCAACGCTGACTGGGGATAAATTCAGGTGCGGCCAATTGATGCTCTCCGTGATGCTAAAAACGGGGCGTATTCTAGGGAGTTCACTGAGGATTAACTACCCAAAGTTATCCCTCTATTAACAATAGCGTACAATTTCTGGCTCTATTTCGTATTACCATGCCTCTGAGGCACCGGCACACCTAAAATACGCTTGAAATAACGGGACACTATGACTACCAAAAATTGTATTTCTATCTGGGCCTGCCCTGTGTGCCAAGCACCTTTAAAGCAATCAATCGGGTCTGAATGTGGGCACACCGCTAGGAAGGAGTGGCACTGCGAGAATAGTCATGGCTTTGATATCGCTAAAGAAGGCTATACCAATCTGTTACTAGCCCACCAAAAAAACTCATCTGACCCCGGTGACACCAAAACAATGGTAGCCAGCCGGCGGGCATTTCTGTCATCAGGTCATTACCAACCACTGGCGGACAAACTCACCGAAATGCTTAACCTGCATCTCAAACAAGCTGCCTCTGTACTCGATAGCGGCTGTGGAGAAGGTTATTATTTGCAGCAGTTGCTGCATCAACGAAGTGACCTTAACCTGTTTGGCATCGATATCTCACGCGATGCTGCAAAACTCGCCAGTCGCGAGCTCAAAGAGAGCCGCTTCGCAGTGGCAAGTAGTTTTAACCTGCCCGTTTTAACCTCTTCAGTGGATGCCATCTTAAGGGTGTTTGCACCCGGTGATGACGGAGAAGTGACGCGAGTCCTGAAGCCTAATGGGGTTTTGGTGGTTGTCTCACCGGGACCACGACATTTATTTTCACTAAAGGAGCTAATTTATAAAGAAGCTCAAAAACACTCACCACCCCACCAGCCAAAAGGCTTTGAGCTACTTGACGAACAACAGGTTATCTACCAACTTGAGATTCAGGGCAATAGTGCCGTTAAGCAGCTGTTATCAATGACGCCTCTATACTGGAAAGGTAATCGTGTAGCCAAAATCAAGCTTGATGAAGCAGAAAGCCTAAGTACAGAAGTTGATTTTTTGGCCAGGGTTTATACACCTATGAAAAAAACCCCCCATCAAGATCCTGAACAAACCCCGGTTAACCATGATGTCTGGGGCCAAGCAAAAATAAAGAAATAACGATAGCTTTTTGCCTATTAGGCTCACTACCTACAGCTACTACTATCTGTGATTCACCCTCTATATACTGGCGTCAAACAATAAAATATTCCCTTTAAAAATGGATATAGAATGAGTGTTAATACGCAGCCTTTATCATCAAAAAACCTGCCAACCTATTTAGCCAGAACACTAATTCTATGTTTAGCCTTTCTCACAATACCGGCAATAGCAGGCCTTCCACTGACCGGTCTCAAATTTGAGCATGATGACACGCTGTGGTTAACGGTGGGCGCAGGACTTCGATTGCAAACGGTATCACGAAATAGTGATACCGATGACAGCTCTGAATTTTCCATTAACAGCCAGCGTTTCTATATCTCTGGTCAAATCCACGAATACTTAAAATTTAATATTAATACAGAGAAGTATGAGGGGGACTCCATGATGACCATTGACGCCCTCTTGCGTTTTGAATTCGACCCCGCCGTCAATCTCTGGGTGGGGCGCACACTGGTGCCATCTGATCGCCCCGGCCTAAATGGCCCCTATGCTGGCATGAGTTGGAACCAGTACAGACAACCATTGTTTTCCGCAGATTATGATGGCCCCGCCGGCCAGCTGGGGAGAAGTGAAGGCGCCGTTCTCTGGGGAACCACCGGAAAATTTCAATATCAGCTGGGTGCTTTTGAGGGACTAGAGGATGATTACGGCAATGATTCTGACCACTTACTTTATGCCGGGCGGCTGGCTTACAACTTCCTGAATGTTGAATCTTATTCCGGTTACTACACTCACGGCACCTATTACGGCACACAGGGCAATCTTTTAACGGCAGCGATAGTACTTCAATCCCAGTCTGATGGCACCGGAAGTAAAGCTGAATCCGGCGACTTCTCCGCTTATGCCTTTGATATCTTTTCTGAAAGAGTGTTATCCAATGGCGGGGTATTTAATTTTGAGGGAGGGTACAAGGAAATAGACGCCGATTTCACCCCGGTATCAACACCGCCAACTAGTGACAATAAGTGCTTTTGTCTTTTTGATGGTAGCTCCCATTACGCTACAGTGGGCTACTTATTCCAAGATGCTGTTGGGCCAGGGAAGCTCCAACCCTATCTCCGCTATACGAAAAATAACCCGAGTGATGCTAATAGCAGTGATTCTATGGAATGGGGCCTGAACTATGTAATTGTAAACAATAAGGCCAGTATAAACCTGAATTATGTAAGCGGTGACACCAATGCCAGCGGCTATGCTGGAAACGATACGGATACCGTCACTCTCGGTATTTTACTGCAGCTTTATTAGTGCTGATGCCCACCCACACCATGGGCGTGTCCATGGCTCAGTTCTTCTGGCGTAGCCTCGCGCACATCTACAATTTCAACATCAAATGTTAGCGTTTTACCCGCCAACGGATGATTGGTGTCGATATCCACATTGAACTTGCCCACTTTGACGAGTGTCACGGGACGAGCACCTTCTTTTGTTTGGATGGAAACCATCATGCCAGGCTCTAACTTGCCCTTAGTCAAAACGTGCTTGGTGGGTACTCTAATCTCGCTATTTTGACGGAGAACCCCATAGGCCAGTTCTGGTGTCAGGGTAATGCTATAGGTCTCTCCCGGCTCTCTACTGACCATTGATAACTCTAGGCTAGGAATCATGTTCATATTACTATGCAAAAAAACCACAGGGTCGCCATCTTTTGTGCTTTCTAGCACCTCACATTGCTCATCCTGCATTTGGTAGTGAAAGGTAACCACACTATTCTTTTTGATTTTCATTACTGATTTAATCCTAGTCGGGGAAAAGACGAATTATGGTGTGCTGGCTTTACGCTGAATTTCCTCAGTGGGAATCACCTTTGCCGGGATACGTTCCACCTTGTCGGCACTGCGCAGCTTTTTACCCTGTTTAATCCGGCGGGCTCGCTTGGGTGGAGCTGTATTAGCGCCAGTCATGTGTTGGCGTCTATCATACGTTTAAGTTATCTGGGGGCTCTGTTATTTAGGCCTATTGTCATCTAGGGCGCAGCAGTGGGTGTTCACCCTCAATACGATGGTCATTATGCCCTAGCTTTTTAGTCAAGATATCTGCAAGTAACTCAGCCACCTGGTTCAAAGGCACTGGCTTATTCAATAGATTACTCATCTGAGTCATCTTAACCTCTAGACCACAAGGGTTAATACTTGACCAGGGGCCTAGATCCATATCAACATTAAAATTAAAACCGTGATAGCTACATCCCCGGCGAACCCGTAATCCCAAAGAACCAATTTTAGTGCCCTTGGCTATCTCAGGACTGACCACATAGACACCCGGTGCATCGGTGCGGGGCGTGGCATTGATACCCCAGTGAGCAAGTGTTTCTATCAAAGACAATTCAATCAAGGTGACGAGATCTCGCACGCCTATACCCATCCTTTTCAGATCTATCAGCAGATAACCGGTAATCTGACCTGGTCCATGGTAGGTGACCTGTCCACCTCTATCGCTTTTCACTATCGGCATATCACCTGGTGTCAGCAGGTGCTCATCTTTCCCCGCCTGTCCCTGAGTAAATACCGGCTCATGTTCCAGCAACCAGATTTCGTCAGGTGTATTGTTATTTCGTTCGGCAGTGAGGGTTTTCATAGCCTCAAAGGTATCGATATAGGGACGGCAGCCTAAATAACGGACTATTAACGGTAGATCAGGGGCCTGTCCCATACTAATAACTTACAGAACCATTTGGACCAAAGGGCTAACCTTCAGGTCATCAAATAGAGCCTGTAGCTGACTCTCTCCGGTAGCGGTAATGGTGACCGTTATTGCCTGAAAGGTACCATTGCGACTGTCTCGCATCGTAATTCTGGCTTGATCAAAACCCGGGGCGTGGCACTCCATAACCTCTACCACCAAAGCATGTAGTTCCGAACCGGCTTTGCCCAACACTTTAACGGGGTAATCACAGGGAAATTCTATCTTGGGTGCTTCTGGTTCTGTCATCAGTTAAAGATACCAAAAAAGAACAGCGATATTTCATCCCAAAGACGGGCAAAGAAGCCTGCCTCCTCAACAGGGTGATCAGCCACCAACGGTAGGTCGATCAATGGCTCACCCTCATAGCTGACGGACAACCGGCCCAGCTCCTGATGTTCAGTCAATGGGGCCTTAATCTTTTCATCCACCAAAATTTTGGCGTCCAGTTCGTCTTTGGAGCCACGGGGAATGGTGATATATACATCCTCCGGAACCACCAGATTAATGTTGTTCTCAACGCCAGACCAAACTCGCACATTCTCCTGAATAATATCGCCAGCGGAATAAACCTTTCCTGTCTCAAAATAACGGAAGCCAAAAGCCAGCAGTTTTTGCGACTCCTGCGCACGGGCCTCTTCACTTCTGGTGCCCATTACCACAGAAATCAGTCGCATCCCTTTACGTACGGCTGAAGCGACCAAACAGTAACCTGCTTCTTCTGTATGGCCTGTTTTTAGGCCATCCACTGTGCTGTCGCGCCACAACAAACGGTTACGGTTGGGCTGGTTAATGCCGTTGTATTTAAAATATTTTTCAGAATAAATCCCGTAGTGCTCGGGATAATCCTGAATCAAAGCCTTTGCCAACAGTGATAAATCTCGAGCTGTTGTCTGGTGGCCTTCAGAAGGCCAACCCGTTGCATTGTTATAATTGGTACCCGCCATACCCAGCAGGGCAGACTGCTGATTCATCACGTCCGCAAATGCGCCTTCACTGCCTGCCAAGTATTCAGCCAAGGCAACGGACGCATCATTACCAGACTGAATGACCACACCACGTAATAGGTCGATAAGTGGCACCGACGTCCCCTCACGAATAAACATTTTGGAACCGCCCATTTTCCAGGCAGTAACACTAATTGGTACCTGGTCCTGCTCACTGACATTACCACTATGAAGTTCGCTGGCGACAATATAACTGGTCATCATCTTGGTGAGACTCGCCTGGGGCAACTGCTCGTCGGCATTGTGCTCAACCAAAATTTTCCCCGTATTGGCATCCACTAGAATCCAGGCACTTGCTGCCAGTTGAGGCGGTGCAGGAATAAGGACTTTGGCGTGTGTGGCTGCGACTCCAGTCAGCAGAATCAACAGCACTCCAGCAGAAAGAATTCTTCTCAGCATAATGAACCGGTTTTTTTCATGGATTGATACTCAAGGTCTAAAAAACGTTGCCCACAAGCAAAGGGGCAAATATATAAGAGGCAAATTCTAACATGCCCCTCCTCCCCTTTCAGGTAAAATTACTCATAGATCACAAACGGACTTAGATTCTCCGATTGCTGCAACAGGTTACTAAGATCAAGCAATTTCACTTTGTCCTCGACTGGACCCACCAATACTTTGTAAAGAGACTGTGGTTCTTGCGACTGACGTATGACCACAGGATATTCAGACATACCCTGAAGACGTTCAGACAACCTGTCTGCCGCAACTTGAGTGCTAAATGAACCCACCTGTAGGTAGATATTATCAGTGACTATTGTCGGTTTAACAGACACTACGACTGGGGTCTCAACAATGTGAGGCTGCACTACAGCATTGGGCTGATAGTCACGCGGGTCGATGGCCACCACCTCAACGTTGGCGGTACCATTGGCTGAATAACCTAGTTTTTTAGCCCCGGCGTAGGAGATATCAATAATACGACCGCCGTGAAAGGGGCCTCGGTCATTAACCCGGACTACGACACTGCGACCATTCTCCATATTAGTCACACGCACATAACTTGGAATCGGTAGCGTTTTATGCGCTGCGGTCATACCGTACATATCGTAAGTTTCACCATTGGACGTTTTACGACCGTGAAACTTATTACCATACCAAGAAGCTATTCCATGCTCACGGTAGCCGCTACTTGTGGGTAACAGTTGATACGTTTCACCCATCACGGTATAGGGGTTTTTGTTACCAGCCTTGGTAATAGGTTCTAGCTTTGGCATCGCGTCGGGAAGACCACTGACATCGATATCCTTGAGTGGTGGCCCATCCCCGTAACCGTAGCCACCACTACTGCTGCTGCTAGCCCCACGACCGCCACAACCGTATAGCCATGCGACTGAAAGCAATAATACTGCATACAGTGCAATACGGTTTTTACTAGGCACCCTCACCCGCTCGCTCCAGAATGAGTTGACTTAAGTCATGAACAGCCATCGCATAAAGACGGCTATGGTTATAACGCGTAATGACATAGAAATTATTTAATCCCAACCAAAACTCCTCTCCTTTCTTGCCATTCAGCAGGATAGGTAGCGCTTTCAAATCGCCAGGTAGTGACTCACTCGTCGTAAAGCCCATAACAGCTAACTCATTAAGCGTCTTTTCCAGCTTAAGTTTGTTCAACCAAGTAGCGTCGTACCCCTTCGCAACATGAGCTTGGCTAACAACCATTTTGCCTGACTGCCAGCCATGCTTAGAAAAATAATTTGCCACACTACCAATAGCGTCTGTCTTATTATTCCAGATATCAGAAAAACCATCACCATCGAAGTCCACAGCATAGCTGC
>JBLIJA010000038.1:0-13992 GCA_047635115.1 Porticoccus sp.
CAGTCGATTGCATCTGTTGCACATAAAGACTCAAGTCCAGCTACACCATAAATGTCAGCTCGCCGCGACTGGTCCTCCAGCTGCGTCCGTGAGCATGAATAGGGCCGCCGTCTTCAAGAATCAATTATTCAGCAAATGCGCTAGAGGTTTCCGCCAGGCGACTGTCAGCGAGCCTCACCCGCGCACGCCACCGAGTATAATTAGCGCCATCCCATAAAATCAGATCGGTCTGCTATAAGGCAGGTTCTAATACAAAAAGTCCAACAGCGCACCTTAGCAGTGTGCCGGATATCGCGTACGGCAGTTAAAGACGATAGATAAAACCAACCTTAAAAGAGTCCTCCGTCAGCTCGTGGTTGTATGTTTCATCCCATATGTCAACGTAAACTTGATTTTTACCATAATCTGAATGGCTATATTCGGCTCTGACTGAAAACTTACCCTTAACCACATATTCCACACCAAAGCCGGCTATCCATCCATCCTGCCATATACTGTCGTCAGAAGAGTCTGCATCAATGAATTGTGGCATCGCATCGTAATCGTTAAACTGCCTCTCTACTCTTGCACTGGCAAGCCCCACCGTTGTATAAACTAACGTGCGTGGCGTTAATAAGTAGCCGAGGCGTCCCTTCAGCGAAGCGACTCTCTTAATATCAGTCTCTAGGTCATAATCTGTATTTATCACGCCAGCTTCGTTTAAATATCCTGTATCATCTGTACTGACTCTCTCTTCATAATCAGCTTCCACACCCAAAACTAGGCCATTATCAAAGACCCAGCTGTAGCCTGCCAACAACCCAAGTGTCATCCCTTCAGGTGAAGTGTCATTAGCCCAGGATGAAGCTATTTCCTTGCCCTCGTCTTCAGCATTCACATACCCTAAATGCCCCCCCCGCATAGGCGCCGCCGAAACCATCTGAGATGGCAGTTACAGGAGTTAGGGAGCAAGTTAACAAAAGAAATAAAGAAGTTGTATTTTTTATTGGTGTCAATTCAACTGTCTCTTTAATTAAGATTAAGCAGCAGCGCCACTTTCTGCAAGGCACCCGACTACTACTCATCCCCCAGCAGCTCTAACAGGCTGCACAGAGCTTCCGGGGATTACAATACAGCCGTACTTTTTAAAACACCAACCCTAGATAGAATGGGGTCTAGAGCTGGTATTTTATGCTATTGGTGCCCAAGGCCGGACTTGAACCGGCACGGCTTACGCCACTACCCCCTCAAGATAGCGTGTCTACCAATTCCACCACTTGGGCATATTCTTGATTATTCGCTGGCAGACTCAGATATTTCCTGCCTTAGCTCGGCGACCTCTTACTCTGACACAGGAATGTCGGCGACAGCATCACTAGGCACTTCCGCTTCAGGCAGCCCTGTTTCCAGTACCTGCTGAACAGTTTCCAGTTCTGGGAAAAATGTATCTCCAACTTTCGCTTTATCCTTAGCTATCACCGCCAAACCAACGCTTGTAATAAAGAATACAGTAGCGAGAATCCCGGTTGCTTTACTGAAGAAATTCCAGCCTCCAGCACTACCAAGCATTGTCTGTGATGCACCAGAACCAAAGGATGCCCCAGCTTCTGCGCCCTTTCCTTGCTGTAGCAGGATCATGCCAATAATGGCCAATGCTGTCAGCAGGTGAATAATGAGTATGATCTTTTCCATTCGCTTAATTCAGCCAATCAATAGTTAAATAGAGTTATGCCCGCTTACAAATTTCGCTGAACTCTTCGGCATCCAGTGAAGCACCGCCAACTAAAGCGCCATCAACATCTGGCTGCGAAAACAATTCAGCAGCATTAGCGGCCTTAACACTACCGCCATACAATATCCGAGTTTTAGCACCAGAATCACCTAACTGCTGACGAATTCCCTGATGCACTGACTGCGCCTGTTTCGCACTGGCAGTTTTACCTGTACCAATAGCCCATATTGGCTCGTAGGCTATCACCGCCTCACAAACCGCGTCCAGACTACATCGATCTATCACCGCATCAATCTGAGCCGCAATGACAGACAGAGCCACACCTCGCTCACGCTGCTCGAGAGTCTCACCTACACACAGCACCGGTATCAAACCGTCCTGCTGGGTTGCATAAAACTTTTCTGCAACCTGCTGGCTACTTTCTCCGTAACGACTGCGCCGCTCGGAATGACCGACAATAACATACCGACACCCAAGCTCACGTAACATGCCAATAGCTACTTCGCCAGTGAAAGCGCCAGATTGGCTCTCAGAAACATTCTGAGCGCCAACTGAAATACCAGATCCTTCTACGCTGGCGGCCACCAACGGTATGTACACATAGGGCGGGAAAATAGCAACTTCTGCCTCACATCGCGTTTCAAGTAAACTGGCAATGAGCGCGACAATCGATTCACGATTGCCATTCATTTTCCAGTTGCCTGCCACCAGAGGATGACGCATATCTAATGTTTTCCCGGCCCCGAAAAAGGGGCGCAATCTTAGCTGAGTTATAATCAACATACAACAATAGCGGGGAGCAAAATCCTGTAAGATCGGACACACCTTGATGTCAGGTTATTACAAGCAATATGGAACAAGCCCCAACAAAACAAACGGCCCTCTAACCCACCTCACTCTCAACCACACTGGCCACTTGGTGAACCAACTTTTTGACCAGATCTGCATCTTCCGCTTCAACCATGACCCTTACCAACGGTTCCGTGCCTGAAGCCCTCAATAACACCCGGCCGGTATCTACCAGCTCATTTTCTGCAGCGACAACGGCCCGCTGAATAGCCGGGTTATTCTCAATATTAAATTTTTGTTTGATGCGCACATTAATCATGCTCTGAGGGTATTTTTTCATCCTTTTTTTGAGCGTATCCAACGGCAATTCTGTTTCCCGCATAGCATTCAGCACCTGCAAGGCTGCCACCAAGCCATCACCCGTAGTCGTCAGATCACTACAGATAATATGACCAGAACTTTCGCCACCGAGTTGCCACTGATTCTCCCGCAGAGCTTCAATCACATATCGATCACCCACATTGGTACGCACAAAAGGTATACCTAAATCACGCAGTGCAATTTCCATCCCGAAGTTTGTCATCAGGGTGCCAGCAACGCCGCTGCAACCACCATGCTGATGACGGTGATTGGCAATGACAAAGAGCAGCTCATCGCCATCGACGGTGCACCCCTTATGGTCCACAAATAAAACCCGATCGCCATCGCCATCGAGAGCGATCCCCATGTCCGCCCCCTCCCTCACCACTGCATCCTGCAACAGCGCTGGCTGGGTCGACCCGCAGTTTTCATTGATATTAAATCCATCTGGCTCAACGGCCATCTCAACCACTTCCGCACCGAGCTCTCTGAAAACATTGGGGGCTGTGTGATAGGTGGCCCCATTGGCACAGTCCACAACAATTTTCAGACCTTCCAACGTACTTCCGGATGGCAGAGTACCTTTACAAAATTCGATGTACCTCCCCACAGCATCGCTTACTCGATGGGCTTTCCCCAGCCTTCTAGATTCCTCTGTCACCAGATTTTTCTGCAAGTAACTTTCTATAGCCTCCTCCACATCATCAGGCAACTTAAAGCCATCTCCACCGAAAAATTTGATGCCATTATCATAATAAGGGTTGTGTGAGGCGCTGATAACAATGCCCGCCTGAGCACGAAAAGTTCGGGTGAGATAGGCAATTGCCGGTGTTGGCATGGGCCCAAGTAGCGCAACATCAACCCCTGCGGCGATCAATCCGGCCTGCAGCGCAGACTCAAACATATACCCGGACACCCGAGTATCTTTTCCCATTAGGATCAGCTTCCGGCCTTTCGTCTGCTCACTGAACACCTTGCCGGCAGCCCAGCCTAGCTTCAGCACGAAGTCTGCAGTAATGGGGCTAGTGCCGACTCGACCACGAATTCCATCTGTTCCAAAAAAACGCCTACCCATCTTTTCGTTCCTCAACAGCATTCATTATTTTCAACATATCTACGGTAGCAGCCACATCATGGACCCGAAGAATTGCAGCCCCCTGCTGAGCAGCAAGCATGGCCAATGCTACGCTACCAACCAGGCGTTGGTTCACGGGCTTATCGAGAATTTCACCAATCATGGATTTTCGTGATACCCCCACCAACAAAGGAAAGCCCAGCGCACTCAGATCTGATATAGCTCGAAACAAGGTTAGATTGTTCTCCAGAGTCTTACCAAAGCCAAACCCGGGATCCACTACAATTCTGCAACGATCAATCCCTGCATCCTCACAAGCATGAGCCCGGGCCAATAGAAAATCGCTGACATCTGCCACCACATTCTGATAACGGGGGCTCTGCTGCATAGTCTTCGGATCTCCAGCCATATGCACAAGGCAAACAGGAAGGTCCGCTGAGACAGCCGCCTCTAAGGCACCATCGCGCTGCAAAGCACGCACATCATTAATCATCGATGCTCCGGCGCTCGCTGACGCCTGAATAACCTCTGGAGTACTCGTATCCACGGAAACCGGTATATCAAAACGTGCGGCAATAGCCTCTACAATAGAAACCACCCTATCCAGCTCTTCATCAACAGTCACTATCGCTGAGCCCGGCCGAGTTGACTCTCCTCCCACATCAATAATATCAGCGCCCTCAGCCAGAAATCCCTCCACGTGCTTCAGTACCCGAGACAGGTCTAGACAGCCACTACTGCCATAGAGCTGACCGCCATCGGAAAAAGAGTCTGGAGTAGCGTTAAGCACCGCCATAATACAAGGAGAGGAAAGGTCGAGATGATATGGACCGAGGTTCATCTAAAATCCCGAAAAAAGTGACATAAAGTAACTCATCGAAACGAAACATCCCCCCGGCACTGAGACCGGGGGATAGAGTTAGTGTTCTTTGACAGGGCCGCCCACAGCTCCCCTATCGCCAGAATCACCTTTTTCCTGCCCACCGGGCCGGCTGCCAAAATCCTCATCACGCCAATCGTGAGGTGGCCGCACAAGACGACGTGACATCAAATCGTCCACTTGGTCTGAATCAATGGTTTCATATTCCATCAATGCATCCTTCATAGCATGCAGGATATCCATATTATCTTTCAGGATTTTTACTGAGCGAGCGTAGCAATCGTCCAGCATTCTACGTACTTCAATATCAATTTCCCTTGCCGTATCTTCGGAGTAATTGGATTGCCCCGCTCCAGGCATCTGGGACTCTTCCTCTCCATACATCACTGGCCCCATTTTGTCAGACAGCCCCCAACGCACCACCATATTACGCGCCATCTGAGTGGCTCTCTCAATATCATTGGAAGCACCCGTAGTGACGCCATCAGGGCCATGAATCAACTCTTCAGCGATCCGCCCACCAAACAGGCTACACAACTGCCCGTCAAGCTGACGCTTGCTGTAGCTATATTTATCTTCCTCTGGCAAAAACTGGGTCACTCCCAGCGCCCTGCCACGAGGAATAATTGAGACTTTATGTACAGGGTCGTGCTCTGGTACAGATCGACCAATAATTGCATGGCCAGCCTCATGGTAAGCAGTATTTTCCTTTTCTTTCTCCGACATCGCCAAGGAGCGACGCTCGGCCCCCATCATGATTTTGTCACGCGACTTCTCAAACTCCTCCATGGTCACAATGCGCTTATTGGCTCGAGCCGCAACCAAAGAAGCCTCGTTGATCAGGTTGGCTAAATCGGCACCAGAGAAGCCGGGGGTGCCCCGCGCCACAATACCGAGGTCAACCTTTTCATCCAAAGGCACCTTCCGCGCATGCACTTTCAATATCTGCTCACGCCCACGAATGTCTGGTAAACCTACATATACCTGGCGATCAAAACGACCGGGGCGCAGTAATGCCTTATCGAGCACATCGGGCCTATTGGTGGCAGCAATGACAATAACCCCTTCATTTCCCTCAAAACCATCCATTTCTACCAGCAGCTGATTCAAGGTCTGCTCACGCTCGTCGTTACCGCCACCATGACCACCGCCACGATGACGACCTACAGCATCCAGCTCATCGATAAAGATAATACAGGGAGACTGTTTTTTGGCCTGATCAAACATATCTCGAACACGAGAGGCGCCCACACCGACAAACATTTCTACAAAATCAGAACCGGAAATAGAAAAAAATGGCACCTTGGCTTCTCCGGCAATGGCCTTGGCAAGGAGTGTTTTACCGGTTCCGGGCGGGCCCACCATCAATACACCTTGTGGCATGCGGCCACCAAGACGCTGAAAACGCGAAGGATCTCGCAGGAAGTCCACCAGTTCATGGACATCTTCTTTTGCTTCATCACAACCAGCCACATCAGCAAAGGTGGTACTGATTTGATCTTCACCCAATAATCGAGCCTTACTTTTACCAAAGGCCATGGGGCCACCACGACCACCGCCTCCCCCACCCTGCATCTGGCGCATAAAGAACATAAAAATGGCTAGAATTAGCAATATAGGGAAAGAAGCCACCAACAACTGAGTCCACAGACTTTGTGTCTCCGGCTCTTGCCCTACAACTTCGACGTTATTATTGAGCAAGTCTGTCATCAAACCAGAGTCAGGCGCATCTGGGCGAGTCGTTTTGAACATACTGCCATCAGCGCGCTTTCCCTCGACGGTAGTGGGCCCTTGAAGAACCACACTGTCAACACGACCAGTTTGTACTTCTTCAATAAAAGAGGAATAACTGATGCTCTCATCCTGGGCAGGAGGACTGAAATTCTGGAATACTGACAGCAACACCGCGGCAATAATCAGCCACAACACAAGATTCTTCGCCATGTCCTTCAAGTAACTATCCTCATCTGATACACCACCGACTATCAGCAGTATTATTGGGCTGCGTCACAATGGCAAACCCAGTTAAATTAATTAATCCTGACGCATTAACCCTTTGGCCACTAAGTAAACCTCTCGGGATCGAGGTCGTGAAGCATCGGGCTTGCGCGTGACGACACGCTGAAATCTACCTCTCACCTGACGAATAAGCTCATCAAATCCTTCGCCATGGAACACCTTGGCAACAAAGTCGCCGTCAGTTCTCAATATTTGACAGGACAAATCCAGTGCCAGCTCAACCAAATACATAGCCTTAGGTTGATCCACCGCTCTCACACCACTCATATTGGGGGCCATATCCGAAATTACAAGGTCTACAGGATTGTCACCCAGCGCATCAAGAATCTCTTTTAGCACCGATTCCTCAGTAAAATCTCCCTGCACAAAATCAACGCCGGCGATATTATCCATCGGCAAAATATCGGAAGCCACCACACGGCCCTTATTGCCTACCAACTTTATCGCTACCTGCGACCAACCGCCAGGTGCTGCGCCCAAATCGACGACTGTCATGCAAGGCTGAAACAAACGATCTTTATTGTCCAATTCGATCAGTTTGTAGCTGGCACGAGAACGATAACCCTCCTGCTGGGAGCGCTTCACGTATTGGTCACTATTATGCTCCTGCAGCCAACGCTGGCTGCTCTTTGAGCGTCCCATATCCACCTATTACCTGAGGCCAACCTACACATTGTCCCACAGCCAAATTTTAACGTGTTATTTTTTTACCACAGCTAAAGTCGCTTAAACCCAGAAATTATAAGAGCATTAGGCAAATATTAGCGCATAGATACCGTATTCAGGATAGAATGTTTGCCGTTTTGAAGGGTAGCTATTCTATGACACTTTCCAATAATGACAAAAAACACCTGCGACGACTGGGTCACAATCTGAATCCCGTTGTTACTGTTGCTGGAAACGGTTTAAGCGAAAACGTACTGACTGAAATCGACCGCGCACTCAGCGATCACGAGCTAATCAAAGTAAAGTTGGCTGTGGGCGACAATGAAACCAAGCAACAAGTCACTGGCACTATATGCGAGAAGCTTCGAGCTGAAGCCGTACAATCTATTGGCCATATCGTGTTGCTACTGAGAAAAACCGACAAACCAAACCCCCTGTTATCCAATCTGCTCCGATAGGCAATATCTACTATTGACAAGAGAAAAACTCGAATAAATAGTTCAGACAAATAGATTGGTACTGAGAGCCGCGGCTTTATACAGAAACTAGCTCGACATCGCCTTCAACAAAAACCCGATACCCAGTGAACTGTTCAAACACTACAAATGCTTCACATCATCAATTTCATATCCAACCTCTCCAGAGGGCGTTTTAACCACAACCTCATCACCAACCTCCTTCCCAATCAATGCTCTGGCAATGGGGGACTGGTAGGAAATTTTATTGGCTTTCACGTCCGACTCATCATCGCCAACAATTTTATAGGTTACTGTTTCATCGGTTTCCAAATTAACAATGTTGACGGTGCAACCAAAGATGACCTTGTTCCCTTCCTTGATTGCGCTAATATCAATAATCTGGGCATGGCTAAGCTTGCCTTCAATGTCCTGAACACGACCTTCAGCAAACCCCTGCTGCTCACGAGCAGCGTGATACTCCGCATTTTCCTTAAGATCACCGTGCGCCCGAGCTTCAGCGATAGCAGAAACAATCCGCGGACGCTCCACTTTTTTTAGGTTATCCAGTTCCTGGCGCAGACTTTCTGCCCCCTCTACAGTCATTGGTATTTTTTGCATCAATCGTTCCTCCGATGAAGATCCTGCAGACGATGAACCTTAATCTCACCGCCTTGCTTCAAGGCCATACAAACCGCTTCGCCACCAGCCAAGGTGGTAGTGTAATAAACGCCGTGCTGCTCGGCACTGGAGCGAATAGTCGCAGAGTCAGCAATCGCCTGGCGACCTTCGGTAGTATTAACAATCAGATCAATTTTGTCGTTCTTAATCATATCCACAATATGGGGACGACCCTCTTGGACCTTATTGACTAGCCCCACTTCCAGCCCGGCCTTTTCAAGGACCCTGGCCGTTCCCTGAGTGGCGACCAACTTAAAGCCCGCTGTCAGCAAACTTTTTGCCACATCGGCAATGCCCGCCTTATCCGGCTCACGAACACTAAGAAATGCAGTTCCAGATGTGGGTATTGGGTCACTGGCACCTAATTCTGCCTTGGCATAGGCCTCGGCAAAGGTATCACCTACGCCCATAGCCTCACCGGTAGATTTCATTTCTGGCCCAAGGATAGGGTCAATGCCGGGGAATTTATTAAAGGGCAGTACTGCTTCTTTTACACTGAAATAGCTGGGTATTATCTCTTTGGTGAAGCCCTGCTTTTCAAGAGTGACACCTGCCATGCAACGAGCTGCCACCTTCGCCAATGAAGTTCCAATGCATTTGGACACAAAGGGAACCGTACGGGAGGCACGAGGGTTAACTTCAATCACATAGATTTTTTCATCTTGCCAAGCCAACTGCACATTCATCAGGCCTTTCACTTTTAGCTCAACCGCCATCGCTTTCACGACAGCACGCATTTCATCCTGAACATCTGCCGGTAAACTATAAGGGGGCAGAGCACAGGCAGAATCACCAGAATGAATACCCGCTTGCTCAATGTGCTGCATGATCGCGCCGATGACCACATCATTGCCATCAGAGACCGCATCAATATCCACTTCGACTGCAGAGGAAAGAAAATAGTCCAGCAATACTGGCGCATCATCAGACACCTGAACAGCCTCACGCATATAGCGCGCCAACTCTTCTTCCTTGTAAACAATCTCCATAGCCCGCCCACCCAGCACATAGGAGGGCCGCACAACTAATGGGTAACCGATACTGGCCGCAGCACCTATCGCCTCTTCTGCAGAACGAACAATCGCATTGGGGGGCTGCAACAAATCCAGCTTATGGATCATTTGCTGGAAGCGCTCACGATCTTCTGCCCGATCAATCGCATCTGGTGTGGTGCCAATAATAGGTACACCCTCAGCCTCTAAGGCACGGGCAAGTTTCAGTGGTGTCTGGCCACCAAACTGAACAATGACACCCTTCGGCTTTTCTATATGGACTATTTCTAGCACGTCTTCCAGTGTGACCGGTTCAAAATACAAGCGGTCAGAGGTGTCATAATCTGTGGAAACGGTTTCGGGGTTACAGTTCACCATAATGGCCTCATAACCGTCTTCACGCATCGCCAACGCAGCATGTACACAACAGTAGTCGAACTCAATGCCCTGACCAATACGATTGGGGCCTCCGCCGAGCACCAAAATCTTATCTCTATCCGAAGGCTGTGATTCACACTCCTCTTCATAGGTAGAGTACATATAAGCAGTCGCCGTTGAGAATTCAGCGGCACAGGTGTCAACCCGCTTGAATACAGGACGAATACCAACGGACTGACGTTTTTCTCTCACCGTTTTTTCATCCGTATTCAGCAAGACTGATAATCGTTTATCAGAGAAGCCCTTACGCTTGAGACGAAACAGGCGGTCAGCGTCAAGACTTCCCAGCGATACATCATCCAGGCTAATTTCGTCACGGATAATGTCTTCAATCTGCGCCAAAAACCAAGGATCAATGGCTGAAAGCTTATAGACTTCCTCCACAGACAGGCCTGCTCGAAAAGCATCGCCCACATACCAGATACGCTCGGAGCCTGGCTCCCTGAGCTGCTGACGAATTTCAATCATGCCCTCTTCAGTACTAACATCCACCTGGGGTTCAAAACCTGCAGAGTCGACCTCCAGACCACGAAGTGCTTTTTGCAGTGATTCCTGAAAAGTGCGACCAATGGCCATCACCTCACCCACTGATTTCATCTGAGTCGTCAACTTGGCATCGGCCTGATTGAATTTCTCAAAAGCAAATCGTGGAATCTTAGTCACCACGTAATCAATGCTCGGCTCAAACGACGCTGGAGTAGCACCGCCAGTAATATCATTTTGCAACTCATCTAGGGTGTAACCCACGGCCAACTTTGCCGCCACTTTGGCAATAGGAAAACCGGTTGCCTTGGACGCCAAAGCTGATGAGCGAGATACCCGAGGGTTCATTTCAACAACGACTAAACGACCATCTTCAGGGTTAACCGCAAATTGCACATTAGACCCGCCGGTCTCAACACCAATTTCACGCAGCACCGCAATGGATGCATTTCGCATAATCTGGTACTCCTTGTCAGTCAAGGTCTGAGCGGGGGCCACAGTAATAGAATCACCCGTGTGCACGCCCATGGGGTCCAGATTTTCAATGGCGCAAATAATGATGCAGTTGTCATTTTTGTCTCGCACCACCTCCATTTCATATTCTTTCCAGCCGATCAGAGATTCATCGATCAGCAACTCATTGGTAGGCGACAAATCAAATCCGCGCTGGCAAATATCTACAAACTCTTCACGGTTGTAGGCAATACCACCACCAGATCCGCCCATGGTGAACGAGGGTCGAATAATACAGGGGTAGCCAAAACGATCTGGTACTTGAAGCGCCTCTTCGAGGCTGTGAACGATGACCGAATCCGCTGTATTTAGGCCAATCTTCTTCATCGCCTTATCAAAACGACTACGATCCTCCGCCTTATCAATAGCATCCTGGTCGGCGCCGATCATATCGACACCAAATTTTCCCAACACCCCTTCACGGGCCAGATCCAGAGCACAGTTAAGTGCTGTTTGCCCCCCCATAGTGGGAAGCAATGCATCCGGGCGCTCTTCCTCAATAATTTTTGCCACAGTTCGCCATTCCACTGGCTCAATATAGGTGGAATCGGCCATGGAGGGATCTGTCATTATTGTGGCAGGATTGGAGTTCACCAGAACAACCCGGTAACCCTCTTCCCGTAGCGCTTTACAAGCCTGGGCGCCAGAGTAGTCAAACTCACAAGCCTGACCAATGACAATGGGGCCGGCACCGAGGATTAGAATACTTTTGATATCAGTTCTTTTTGGCATAAGTTATCGTAATTCAGGCTTGTCGCCGTAATTTTCTAGGTTTGACGCCACACACATGATGCAGGCCGTTCTTCGTAATACACCAGGTTGTCGTCTATTCAACCCAGGCAGCTATTTCCAGCACGTTCTATATTAGAACCCTATATTCAAAACTCTCTACCCAAAAGCTGAGAAGAAGCTCATCACGATTCAGATCGATGAGCTTGAATCAATTCAAAAAAGTGGTCAAACAAGGGGGCTGCATCGTGTGGCCCTGGGCTGGCTTCAGGATGACCTTGAAAACTGAAGGCTGGCTTATCTGTACGATGAAGACCCTGCAATGATTTATCAAATAACGAACAGTGCGTTGCACGCAAGTTCTCAGGCAACGACTCTTCGTCCACAGCAAAGCCATGATTTTGACTGGTAATCAGCACAGCACCTGTATCAAGGTTTTTCACCGGATGATTCGCACCATGATGACCAAACTTCATTTTTACTGTTTTAGCACCACTGGCGAGCGCCAATAGCTGATGACCCAAACAAATACCAAACACGGGAATTTCTGTTAATAATATTTGCTGAATAGCATCAATTGCGTAATCACAGGGCTCCGGGTCTCCGGGGCCGTTGGATAAGAAAATACCGTCTGGGTTCATTGCCAGTACGTTGGCTGCTGGCGTTTTAGCTGGAACGACAATAAGCTCGGCGCCGCGATCTATAAGCATTCGCAAAATATTTCGCTTGACCCCAAAGTCGTAGGCAACCACTTTATAAAGCTTTTCTGCTGGCTGTGTATAGCCTACGCCTAACGCCCAACTGCCTTCCTGCCACTCGTATACACTCTGAGTTGTCACCTCTTTAGCGAGATCCGCCCCTTTCAAGCCAGAAAACTCACGAGCAACCGCTAATGCCTTTTCCTCATCCACCTCACCGGCCATCAGGCAGCCGCTTTGCGCACCTTTTTCACGAAGAATTCGGGTCAACTTTCGAGTATCAATGTCGGCAATACCAAGAATATTATTAGCCTTTAGATAGCTATTTAGATCTTGCTGAGAGCGAAAATTACTCGCCATTAGAGGCAGGTCTCTGATTACCAATCCTGCGGCCCATATACGACTAGACTCTTCATCTTCAGTATTGATGCCGGTGTTACCGATATGAGGGTAGGTAAGTGTCACGATCTGACGAGCGTAAGATGGATCAGTCAATATTTCTTGGTAACCGGTCAACGCTGTATTGAATACCACTTCGCCACTGGAAATACCTTCAGCACCAACAGCAATGCCCTTAAAAACAGTACCGTCCTCAAGTACGAGAATGGCGGACCGATGGGTATCGGTATTCAATTCAATCTCCTCAGCTTAACAACAGATGCAAGCTATTCAGAGGCCGCCGCGAACAAAGCAGGATCAAGGCCTCAGTTTTGCCAACAACAGACTATAAAAAAGCGAGATGAAACCGTATGTCTCACCTCGCTTCCTAATTCTATACCGCGCCATGCCCTTCTATTGATTACGGAGCATTACATACCAGTAGATACTAACCAAACATAATAGGCTAAGCACTGCAATCTGTCTAGCCAATCTAGCCGGAAAAACCCAATTAACCTAAGGCAAATTCACTACAGATTCTGTGAATAAATCGCTCTACAGCCCCCCCATGACAACAATTAAAACCATGAGTAGAATTTATCTGGACCCCTATATTAGGCTTGCATCTACTGATGACACTTATCAGTGATCGCTGGGCGCCAGGGAGGCTCAATTGAAGCTCGAGAGGAGTTAAACCTTCGCGCCTTCAACCCATTCAAGTTGGCGTTCAAAAACCGGCGCTAAAGGCTACCTATCAACACGCCCCAGGTGATGCCAGCGTGTAAAACAACATCAACCCGTTTAAAAATACACTAGCGTTTAGAATAACCTTGTACTTTCAATCTGTTTAAAAACAAAAAAAGGCCGCCTTAACGGGCGGCCTTTTTAGTCAATCTTATAGCTTATTTCAACCCGAGCACATCTTGCATATCGAATAAGCCTTTCTCCCTAATCGACAACCAATCGGCAGCTCGTACTGCACCCCGAGCAAAAGACATACGACTTGAGGCTTTGTGGGTTATTTCAACCCGCTCACCCTCAGCGGCAAACGTAACAGTGTGATCTCCCACTATATCGCCAGCCCGCACGGTGGAAAAACCTATTGTTTGGCGATCTCTAGCGCCA
>JBLIJA010000039.1:0-13273 GCA_047635115.1 Porticoccus sp.
AGGGTAAACTCAGAAAGGGATAGTGACAACTGACGGGCTTCAAGCATTGGCTATCCCATCAGTTTTTGGCGCTGCTGAATCAGTAAACCCACAAAAAAGGGCGCACCTAACAAGGCGGTGAGAACACCCGTTGGCAGCTCGGCTGGAGACATCAGTGTTCGAGCGGCAGTATCCGCTAGCAACAGTAGAACCGCTCCAAGAATAGCTGATCCTGGAATCAAATACCGATGATCCGGGCCAATGAGCAAACGTACCAGGTGGGGAACAATCAGCCCTACAAAAGCCACAATACCTGATACCGAAACGGCTACACCGACGCCCAAAGCAGTGAGTAGTATTAGCCGCCTCTTCAAGCATTCTACAGCAACGCCCAAATGACGGGCCTCTGACTCACCCAGCAGCATGGCATTAAGGGCTTGTCCTTCCTTGGGCAAGATTAATATCAGTGGAACAACGACCAAAGCAAGCGTCGTTACTCGCGACCAATCTGCACCATCCAGATTACCCATTTGCCAAAGACTAATACGGCGCAACATTTCATTATCAGCAAAGAAGCTAAACAAGCTAGTGGTGGCGCCGGCAAGAGCAGTAATGGCGATACCCGCCAATAACATGGTTGAAACAGAGGTGCCCGTAATGGACGTGGCCAGCCGATAGACGACACTAGTAGCCAACAGCCCACCGACAAAGGCCCCAATGGCAATGGCGGGCAAACCAATACCACTGCCGACCAAGCTGGCACCACCAAAAAATATCACACAGCTGGCACCGACCGATGCGCCACTGGAAACGCCTATCAAAGAGGGATCTGCCAATGGGTTGCGAAATAACCCCTGCATGACGGCACCACAACTGGCTAGGCAAGCTCCTGCCAATGCGGCCAGCAATACACGAGGTAGACGGATAGTTTGAAGAATACGATGATCCAGATCTGTATTACTTAGGTCAAACAACCCCAGTAACTTTGATGGAGGGATATTTACCGCTCCACTCAACAACCCCAACATTAAGGCCATGACCAGAGAAAGACTGGCAATAAAAATAAATTGCGGGGGTGACTGACGGCGCAAAACAATCGCTCTTGAAGGTTATATTTAAGGCGAAGTATGTATCAAAAATCCACACCCCGACGAGCCATAACACCGGCTTTGTAGGCATGCTTGATGTCTTTAACTTCTGACACGGTATCAGCCAGCTCCTGTAAACTAGAACCTCCACCACGGCCAGTGATCACCACGCTTTGGTTCGCCGGGCGGTTACGCACCGCATTTAGCACCCTATCTTCATCCAGATATTTAAAGCTGAACATATACGTAAGCTCATCTAGTACGACCAAATGGAAACTATCGTCTTTTAGCATCCGCTCAGCAACAACCCAGGTTCTTTCAGCAGCCTCAATATCGGCTTCTCGATCTTGGGTATCCCAAGTGAATCCAGTACCCATTTGGTAGAAATCTACTTGAGGACACTTATCGCGTAGATACAATTCTTCGCCAGACAATTGCTCGCCCTTAATAAATTGAACAACACCTACCTTATAGTCGTAACCCAGTGCTCTCATCACCATTCCAAAAGCGGAACTGGTCTTTCCTTTACCATCACCGGTGAGCAAAATTATTACGCCGCGCTCGCAATCGGCGGCTTCGATGCCCGCGTCCACATTGTCCTTGAGCTTCTGCATTTTTTGTTGGTACTTGTCTTTCTTGTGCGTATCAGTCACATTTTAATCCTCAAGTTTCTCCCGACCATTTCATGGCCGAAGGCACCCCTTCTGGTAAAAAGTGCACCTCAGGATGAAGCAGGTTAGCAAGAATTTCCAGACTATCCACTAAACGAGGACCAGGCCGGCTGAAATAACAATTGCCATCAACCATATAGGTTTGACCATTTTGAGCCGCTGGCAACTTGGAAAACCCGGATTGATCTACCAGTATATGCATATCCTGGGCTGTGCGCTCCAAATCGAAGCCACAAAGAGACACTAAAATCACATCTGGTTGTGCTGCCACCAAATCCTCCCAGGAGCGACTGCAAGATGGCTTATTCCGGTGACCAAAACAAGGTGTACCACCAGCCATTTCAATTAATTCCGGATACCAGTGCCCCCCATCAAACAGGGGATCTAACCATTCAAGAATCGCTACCTTGGGATGTAGGTCATGGCCGATATGTTTTGTACGCTGAACCACAGCCTCAACCCGCTGGGTCAAACTGTCAAAATAAGCCTGCGCCTCAACTGATCGTTCGGCCGCATCACCCACCACCAAAATAGTTTCTAGCACGTCGCTCAAACAGGTGGGTTCCAAATTAATGACGTTGGTATTTCCCGGTAATTGACAAGCAACAGATGTGACTTCATCCGCCGAAACAGCGCATACATCGCAGAGTGACTGAGTCACAATCAAGTCTGGTGACAATGACGCCAGGATCTCTGCTTCAAGGCTGTACAACGCACTATCTGTTTCTAATTGGCCTCGTACAATGGCATCAATTTCATTACTGGGCAGCCCCTTGGGAATTCTAGAGCGGGTAACAATCGGCAACCTCACGACATCTGCCGGGTAGTCGCACTCGTGAGTAACGCCAACTAATTGATCACGCAAGCCAATACCACAAATAATTTCCGTAGCACTGGGAAGCAGAGAAACAATTTTCACAGTGGTACACCTATAAAATCAGTGTAAACAAACCCATCACGGGTAACGGTCTCGCCCTGTATGGCTATCACCGGCTTCTGAAACATAGGTCCATTCCAAGCAAAGGTATGGAATTCACCATTCTCACCACAAGGATCTACTACGCTAGGCAGTTTTTTGATGAAATCCATATCAAACGAAGCACCAGCTAGAACCTCTGGTATTTTACCAGGGTCAAGACAGGTGACATGCGCCTGCAAGCCAGCTTCAATCATTTGCCCCGCAAGCTCATCGGTGGGTATCCCCCAGATAGGGAACAATAGCTCCAAGCCAGTATCAGCCATGCGCTCCTCACGGTACTGCCGGATATCCTCCAAAAATAAATCACCAAAGGCCACAGCATCTGGTGATAATTCACATTTAGCGCGATCCAGCGCTTCAACCATCGCTCGTTCATATGCCTCGTTACTGCACGGCCAAAGCAGCGGGATTTCCAATAACGGCAATCCTAGAGCCTCCGCTTGTGCCCGAACAAGCTCTAGGCGAACACCATGAATTGCAGAACGATCAAATGCTTGATTGAAAGTGGTCAGCAAACCAACCACCTCTATCTTGGGGTCCTGCTGCAACTGGTAAAGACTCCACGCAGAGTCCTTACCGCTGCTCCAAGAGAGTAGTACTCTGGCTCGAACCTCTGCACTCAAATCAGTCACAGCTTACCACCCCAATAAAGTATCAATAGTTATCGTGAAAAGTTGTAGCGAACCCCCACAAGAGCGCCAAAACCTAGCGATTGAAAGCCATATACTTCTTCATAATTCTCGTCTAGGAGATTATCCAACCGAGTATAGACCGACAATTTCTTATTCATCTGGTAGTTGGCTGTTAAGTTCAACAGCGTGTAATCATCCAACGCTAATACTTGTGAAGACTGTGGCCAGGGAGGGTAGAAAATATCATCCTGAGCACCGTTGTACTGAGCATTCAGAGCAAGGTTCAACTTACTTGTTGGCGACCAATTCAGACTCGCGCTCGCCAAATGGCGCGCCCGTCGCAACTCATCAACATCACTACCTGTTGTCGAATTTGGTTCAGTGGCATCGGTATAGGTATAACTAGCTTTAGCTCTCAAAGTAGCCGTCAGTTTTGCATTGAGCGTAGCTTCTATTCCTTGACGATCACTGGTGCCCTCAACATTTTCCGCTGTATTCACAGAATTCAGAGGATCATAGACATAGCCGTTAATTTCATTTTCTAGTTTAGCTTTGAAATAGGTCAACTCAACAAGTAGATCTCCATCCAGAAAGGCCTGATCAATACCCACTTCCCAGCCCTTGGACTCTTCTGGTTCTAAATCGGGGTTGCCCCGAAAAGGAAAGGATGGTGAGCTGTCATAGTAACCAAAACGCTCTGTAAACGTGGGGTTCTTGACGGCAGTACCATAAGCGGCACGAAAACGAGTACCGATATCAGGCAGAGCATAGCTGGCCTCAAAATGCCGGGTATTTGCATTTTTAAATTCACTATTGTCATCATGACGAACACTCGCTGCCAATGTGAGGTCTTCCCACAATGTAATACGATACTCAAGAGCGAGGCTGTCAGCTTTTCGATTCTGCTTCTGATTGGGGTCATCGCCAGAAGCAGCAATTGGGCCTCGCTGAGCGAAGTCTTCAGTTTCACGCTCTGCTAGAAATGAAATCTGTTGCGTCTCTTCAGCCCAGCTTAGGCTGCTTAGATATGAATATTGTTTTTTTCGAGTGTCCGTAGATCCTGTCTTAGTATCGCTGGAGAAGTTTTCATTGTTATGGCGGCTAACAGCTAGCGCCAGACGCTGCTTCCAACGATCTTCCAGTAGTGATAAATCTACTTTAATCCGAACAAAACGCTGACGAAAGTCAGATTCATTGTCAGCATCTTTAGGCAGCCCGGTGACAACGTAATCTACACCATCAAACTCATTTTCACCCTCAGTCTGTCGGCCTGTCACTGAGAACGATAGGTTGTCCATAGGCTGCCATCCTGCATTCAAGTTTAGCGTGGTATTTTGATAACCGTCTTCTTCAGGACCATGTCGGGAGATATTTTCACCATCAGAAGAAATGTCTGACCCACTAAGATTGACATGGTAGCTCTCACCACCTCCACCCGCACGAAAACCTGAATGGTTAGTACCGTGACTACCCACTTCTGAATAGAGGCTCCCTTGGAGTGGCTCCTCGGATTTCTGAGTAATAATGTTTACCACTCCAACCATTGCATCGCTGCCCCATAAGGCGCTCTGTGGACCACGGACAATCTCAATCCGCTCAATACCCGTTGTTGGCAGGTGAGCCCAGTTGAATTCGTCCGCCTGAGAAGAGTCATTTACCTCAACTCCATCGATCATCACGAGCAGATGATTGGCCTCAGCTCCTCGTACTCTCAATTGGGTGGCAGAGCCAAGCACACCGCTTCGGCTAACGGCCAAACCAGGCACATTACGCAATAGATCACTAACCATAGTGGCATTAGATTTTTCAATTTCTTCGGCTGAAATGACCGCAATAGCATTGCCAGATTGCTGAAGACGAATTGGTTGAAGTGAGGCAGTAACAACTACTTCTTGCAGGTAAGAATCTTTATTTTCAGTCTGCTCAGCGTATGCGTGGTTGGTATGAGTCACAGCAAAAATCGCCAGAAAGCTAGCGAGCGCAAGGTATTTCATCAATTTTTCTCCGGCGTTCATCCCCGAACGCATCTTGAATAAAAAATCTACGGAGGAAAAATTGGCGGAGAGACAGCGTTAATGTCGACACCAGCACAACCGCACCCCGCAGTTTGTCTGCATAGCGACAGGCCGGTCTCCGGACTCATGAGCGGTTTCCCTGCTAAATCTCCTTCCCATGCAGTTGCACAGTGGCTGTGTGATTTAGCGTTTGAGTCTATTGGCTTCGTACTGGCCAGCAGACTCACTCAATTACCGTTGCGGGGGCAGTATCGGAATCGTTAACCCATTGAAGATATGGGTTTAACTCACCGGTTTCCCGTTTAACTCAACTCGCTGACAAGCGAGCCAAGAACCTATTGCATTAGCAAGGTGGGCAAAGCTACGCCCAGCACGCATCAATGTCAATGAATGAAAAATATTCTTGATGGTTAATAAAGATTAATCGAGGGCCTGAAGTGCCTCGGTAATTTTACGAACAGGGATAACCTTCATGCCTTTGATGGGCTTACGTGGGGCATTTCCTACCGAAACAATAGCCCGTGTAAAACCGTGCTTGGCGGCCTCTCTCAACCGCTCCTGGCCATTGGGAACCGGTCGAATTTCACCGGAAAGGCCGACCTCGCCAAAGACCACCAAGTCTCTGGGTAATGGATGGCTCCGGAAGCTGGAAATAACAGACAGAATCAGCGCCAAGTCGGCGCTGGTCTCTAGCACCTTGACACCTCCGACCACATTCACGAAGACATCCTGATCACCCACCATAATCCCTCCGTGGCGATGTAGCACTGCCAGAAGCATCGCCAAACGATTATGCTCCAGCCCCACCGTGACTCGACGAGGGTTACCTAGGTGACTGTCATCCACCAACGCCTGTAGCTCTACCAATAATGGCCGGGTACCTTCCCAAACTACCATTACCACACTACCGGAAGCCACTTCGTCACCACGTTGTAGAAAGATAGCGGAAGGATTGGGCACTTCTCGCAATCCTTTATCTGTCATGGCGAAAACACCCAACTCATTGATAGCACCAAAGCGATTCTTATTACTGCGCAGAGTCCGAAAATGACTGTCGCTGGAGCCTTCCAGCATTAGCGAGCAATCAATCATATGCTCCAACACCTTGGGGCCCGCAAGGCTGCCATCTTTCGTCACATGACCCACCAATAACAGCACTGTATTTGTCTGTTTGGCATAACGAATCAGCATGGCCGCACTCTCGCGAACTTGGGACACACTGCCGGGGGCTGAAGTCACATCATCCAGATGCATCACTTGGATAGAATCTACCACCAGAATTTTTGGCTGTATCTGCTCGGCCGTCATACAGACAGCTTCCACCGATGTCTCGGCCATGATCTGTAGCTTTTCGGTGGGCAACCCGAGACGTCTTGCACGTATAGCAACCTGCTGAGGTGACTCCTCACCGGTGACATAGAGAGCCTTGTGGTTTTCAGCTAGCCCGCAGAGTGTTTGTAATAACAAGGTGCTTTTCCCCGCTCCAGGCTCACCACCGACGAGAATACAGGAACCGGGCACTAGCCCACCACCCAACACCAAATCCAGTTCTGAGGTGCCCGTACTTAACCGGGGCATCTGATCCAAGGAAATTTCAGCTAGCGTGCTTACCGCACCATCGGCAGCCCCGGCAAACCCGACACTACGACGACTAACTGCGGCATTTGTCGATCCCAAGCGTAATTCAGTGAGGGTATTCCAGGCATTGCAGCCACTGCATTGCCCCTGCCACTTGCTATAGTCGGCACCGCAGTCATTGCATAGATAGGTGGTTGTTTTCTTTTTTACCACTGAGAGTCCTCCAGGAAATGGGCGTCAGCTTAACATGGCACGCACTTTCAGAAAAAACTATGCGAACCCTCGAGGCGCGAAAGATCAATAAAGGAAGCGTGTATTGCTAAGGGTCACATAAGCTAATGAAATCTAGTGACACTGAATTGTTGCCCGCATAAAGGTTCGTGCCTCAAACTCATTACGCTGGTTAAATTCCTGATAGTCACTGCCGGGGTTCTGACCGATCAACTCCAATTTAAGGTCGGCAGCGCTAAAATTAGAGGTTCGAGCAATTCACATATCTACTCAGTCATAAGATTTTGTATTGCCGCCCCACAGAGTCCGTTCCATTTCGTCAAGATAATAGCAACCAGCGCTCACTTGCCAATGTCGGTTAAAATCATGGGTCACTAAAAGGCTACCCGGGTGTCGGTCTCGGGATGCTGCAACCGAGTTGCGGCCACCACCATAGGTATCTCGGCCAGCAAACCCTACGCTATCATACTGTCTTTCGTCAGCAGGCTATCAGA
This sequence comes from Porticoccus sp., assembly GCA_047635115.1. Lineage (GTDB taxonomy): Bacteria > Pseudomonadota > Gammaproteobacteria > Pseudomonadales > Porticoccaceae > Porticoccus. Next base: position 7,668 of record JBLIJA010000039.1, read on the forward strand.
GAATTAGCTTAGCCCGGACAGTAGGTAGATATCCCCTAGACCCACTCGTGGAAGCGCTCCCCCATAGGCCTTTCTATTCCATGGGAACATATACATTCCATTTTTTTATTATTTTTGACGTATACCATCTATCAAAAGTCACAATAGAAAACAACATCTCACGCTAAGCTTTCTTTAAACTTGGCAACCAATTTCTGATAAAGTGGCCATATGTCTCTGATTCCAGAAAAACCCTTGATCATCTCCCCCTCACTGGCCGCCACTATCGGCCTCGAAGAGGCAGTGCTCCTCCAAGCTCTAAATGAACTAATGTGTCACGGCGAACCGGAAGCTAACAAGGGGTTTCAGTGGCTCAGCACTAACTGGCCACAGCTACAAAAAATCACTCCCTTTTGGAGCCTAGAGGCCATTCAGCGTATTGCTGTCAGCTTGCGCGACAAAGGTGTTTTACTCATTGCCTCTGCCCCCTTCACCGAGTGCAAAGAGCTTCGCTTCGCCTTTAATGAGCAGCCCATATCGAGCAACATTCAGCCTCCAATTGCGACACAAAGGCAGCGGACAAAACCTCTCACCCTAGACTGGCGGCCTGAGCTAGAAGTTTTGCGGCAGCTGGACCAGTACAATATTCCCGCTGAATTTATCACTGACCAGCTACCTGAATTTATCACTTATTGGACAGAGCGTAACGAGCCACAATTTAGCTGGGGCTCCAAGTTTATCAAGCATATGCTGCGTCTCTGGCGTGCCCAGCAAACTGAAGCAGCAAAGCGCAGTCAACAATTATCGATGAGCAATGACTGGACGCCATCGCGAGATGCCATGGAAATTCTTACTCGCCAAGCAGGCATCAACGGCAATTTTGTAGAGGATGCTATTCCAGAGTTTATTCTGTACTGGATGGAGAGAGGCGATGCCTCCAATACCTGGAACAGTCGTTTCATCATGCATGTAAAAAGGCAGTGGGCTCGGTTCACCGCCACCATGGAAAATGATTCAGAACCACGCCAGCTACCTGCCGATTGGCAACCCAGCGAGGAGCTCTATGAGGTCTTGGCACTGGCGAATATCAATCGTACTTTCGGCGAACAATTGGTACCGGAGTTTATACTATACTGGCGGGATAGCGGCCAGATTTACAGCTCATGGAATACCAAATTCTTACAACACGTTAAGCGGGAGTGGTCCCGTCAGCAATCCGCCTCTTCTCAGGTAATAACCAATGGACAACAGCAACGATCTTATCGCTCAAACAGTACAAGAAGTAGCAACCTCATCGACGAACTCAGTGATCGGAGCTGGGCCAGCACCTGAGCACGCCACCCACCTGATTGATGCTATCAATCAGGTGTTTGCCTTGTTTCGACTGAACTACCACAACCAGTTTTATAGCGCTTACAGTGATACAGATCTACTCAACCAAGCCAAACGACTCTGGCTAGAGGCCCTGTCATACTTCTCCGAAGAGCAGCTTCTACTGGGAGCTCGGCGAGTTATCGAAACCTCGGACTACCTACCCACGCTCAACCGCATGATTCAGTGTTGCGAGGAGTCAGCCAGCAACGGGGGATTACCCAGTCCAAGAAGTGCTTACCAAGAAGCCTGCAATGCGCCTTCACCCAAAACTGTCTTTAACTGGTCGCACTTGGCTGTTTACTATGCAGGCCTGAAAACTGGCTGGTACCGCTTGTCCAATGAATCTGAATCAAGTAGCTATCCCTCCTATCAGGAAAACTATCGTCGAATCTGCCGCGACATCGCTCAGGGGCAACAACTCACCCCGCTTATTTCGCCTCAATTAAACGACGAGCAAAAACCTGCTCTAAGTAATGAAGAATCTCGAGCCCGGTTACTTCAATTAAAGAAGCAATTAGAGCTCGATTAATTCCATCATCAAACTTTCCCGCTCTTCCCGCTCTTCCCGCTTATATTAAAAGTAATCAGATAGAAAAAATGCAGCCACGAGGCTGCATTTTTAAGTACTTAATAGAGGGGCTAGAGAAAAGCCTTCTGAACAACGGGGCGTCAGCCTGCTCTTTTCGCTCCTGATCTGCTTTTTTACCTTGCTGCTTGTCATGCCACGAAGGCTTATCACCCGACTTATCATCTCGTGATTTATCTTTTTTGGATTTTTTCTCACCTGACCTGGGCTTGTCATCAGATCTGTCGTCGCGATCATTATTTCGAATTTCGTGCTTTTCAGACTTCTGCTCTTTCATAGACGCCTTTCCATCTGCATCGTCTGGTTTTTTCGCCAATGCCAGCTGAGCCGATCCGAAACCTAACGCCAAGGCTGAAATCGCCGGTAGAGCCAAGCCCCAGGAAAGAACCGACCCATCCGCCTACAAATGCACCGGCAATACACAGCAGTACCGTGATAAAAAGCCATCGCGATCTTTTCCAGGCATCACCAACTTCGCCAGAATCCCGGCAATCGACCCCAATACAATCTAAGAAAAAACACCCGTCACTTTTCTCCTTTATCGAGGATAAAAAAAGCCCCATATAGCTGAGACTTTTTGTCTTTTTAGACTTTACTGGCTATCTGATGCATATGCACATCGCTTTGTGGGAATGGAATGGAAATCCCTTCTGCGTCAAACCGTTTTTTCACTGCCTCAGTCAGACCAAAATAAGCGCCCCAGTAATCCGCGTTATTTACCCAAGGACGGACCACAAAGTTGACGCTGCTATCAGCCAGCTCTACCACTGCAATCGTTGGAGCTGGATCCTGCAACACACGTGCATCAGCAGCGACAACTTTTTCAAGCACTTTTTTAGCATTATCGATATCATCGCCATATCCAATACCAATCACCAAGTCCACTCGACGAGTGTCATTAGTGGAATAATTGGTGATAGTGCCACCCATTGTCTGTCCATTGGGAATAATGACTCGCTTGTTATCGCCTGTATTAAGCTCAGTAGTAAACACTAAAACCTTGATTACTGATCCGGAGACACCTGCCACTTCAACAAAATCACCAACACGGTATGGCTTAAAGGTAAGGATTAGTACACCTGCAGCAAAATTAGCCAATGATCCCTGCAAGGCCAAACCGACCGTCAAGCCAGCGGCAGCGATAACGGCGACAAAAGACGCGGTATGAATACCCAACTGTCCAAGTGCCGCAATCGCCACAAAGGCAAATAGAAAGTAGTAAACCAATGCAGAAACAAAGTCCTGGATGGCCTCATCCATCTCTTTCTTCTTCAGCATTGCCCTGACTCTTTGACTGAGCCACTTGGCTATTATTTTACCAACAACAAAAATAACTAGTGCCATCAGCACCTTGAAGCCGAAAAACAGAATAAAGTTTCCGGCTGTTTCAATCATCTCTTTCATCAGTTTTCCCCTAAAACAGTACAACTATCTCTCAGATTCGCTGCCCACCAAGAGGGACTCACTCAAATCGTTATTTTATTGTAGCGCTGAGCAGACCAGGTGGCTCTATCGCGGTTATGGGCAGCATCAGGGCCAACCCTAGCCGCCAACAATCTGAAAAATTGACGAAGCCGACCATGAAGATAACCAGGTTAAAACCACCTACCAACCACTTGCCGACTGCTCACTCAATTCTGTTTGTTCCAAGTTGTCTCAAGGAAAACCCCGATACAACGAGAAAAATCGTGCCTAGAGCACCTTCGCTGATTGTCAACACCTTGTATTGACGGTAATTCACGCAGCACTTCCCTTAACAGTAAAGGCCGGAATGTAGCATGCCCCCACCCGGAAAAAACTTACTTCAACGAGGCTCCAAGTGCATGAATAATACCGAGCACCCAGAAAAACAGGCATAGCACAATATTGATGACTAAATCTTTGCCAGTACCTGTTTTCAAAAATACGGCCAAAGGCGGAAGCGGCAGAGAAGCAATAATTAGTAGCGTCTCACTATGGGCAGTGCGACCGTTTTGAGCACATAACATAGTAAAAATAAGTACTGGGTAAATGTTAGGTCATTAAAAACATTCTCAGAAACTAAGACTGAGGCTATTCAGCACCTGCAACTTCTACCCGATCTACCTTCTGAAAACCTCTTGGTAATTTATTGCCACGACGACCCCGCTCTCCGCGATAATGCTCAAGGTCTGACAATTTAAGATTGAGATAACGTTTTCCCGAGTGCACCAACAACTGCTGGCCCGGTGTAATCACAGACACGGCAACCATAAACTCATCTCTGGATTGCAGTCTGGAGGAGGGGATATTGATTAATTTATTACCTTTCCCCCGAGCTAGCTGGGGAAGATCGGTCAGAGGAAACACCAGCATTCTACCCTCATTACTGACGGACACTACCAGACTGACATCAACATCAGCAATGGACTGAGGCGCAAGAACTCGCCCTCCTTTAGGAATTGAAATCGAAGTTTTACCCGATCGGTTTTTGGTGTGCAGGTCAGCCAACTTAGCCACAAAACCATAACCCGCATCCGTAGCCATCAATAATTGCTGATGCTCATCACCCATGATCACACCGTTGAGCGTTGCCCCCGAAGGTACATTAAGCCGCCCCGTCACTGGATCTCCTTGGCCACGGGCCGAGGGAAGTGTATGCGCCAGCAGGGCATAAGTGCGCCCAGTGGAATCCAGCAGAATGACATTCTGGCTGCTTTTCCCCTTGGCGGCACACAGAAAATGATCGCCTGACTTGTAACTGAGGGTTGTGGGATCTATGTCGTGGCCTTTTGCAGATCGAATCCAGCCTTTCTCGGATAACACCACGGTAACTGGCTCGGAGGTGAGCAGATCAGCTTCGCTAAATGCCCGAACTTCTCCCCGCTCTGTTAATGGTGACATCCGATCATCACCAAACTCCTCGCCAACCGCCAGAAGTTCGTTGCGAACCAAAGTTTTCAGTCGCTGATCTGAGTCGAGTATCTTTTCCAGTTTTTCTTTTTCAAGAGCCAGCTCATCTTGCTCAGCCCGAATTTTCATTTCTTCAAGCCGCGCCAATTGCCGCAACTTGGTATCAAGAATATATTCTGCCTGTAGATCGCTAAGCTTAAACTGCTTAATTAACACAGGTTTTGGCTCATCCTCACTACGGACAATCTGAATCACTTCGTCGATATTGAGGAACGCCGTCAGCAGGCCATCCAATAGGTGTAATCGTTTATCAACCCTGTCGAGACGGTACTGAAGGCGGCGACGCACTGTCGTTATTCGGAAGCGGAGCCACTCGGCAAGAATCTGGTTGAGCGGTTTAACCTCAGGGCGACCATTAATACCGATCATATTGAGGTTAATACGGTAGCTTTTTTCCAAATCAGTGGTAACAAACAGGTGATCCATCAAGCTTTCGAGGTCAACTCGGTTGGAGCGAGGCACAATCACCAGCCGGGTAGGGTTCTCATGATCAGACTCATCGCGAAGATCTGCAACCATCGGCAGTTTCTTGGTATTCATCTGAGCAGCTATCTGCTCTAACACTTTGGCTCCAGAGGCTTGGTGCGGCAGTGCGGTCACCACCACACTTCCATCTTCTTTCTGCCACACGGCCCGCATCTTCAGACTGCCACGACCCGTTTCATAGGCTTTTATAATCTCTTCCCGGGGCGTAATAATTTCTGCTTCAGTAGGATAGTCTGGCCCTTGAATATGC
>JBLIJA010000040.1:0-13259 GCA_047635115.1 Porticoccus sp.
TATTGAACATCTCAATAGCTTTACGTGCATCCAGAAGAGCAATATCCTGAGGTGTTGTCACAACAACCGCACCCGCCAACTGTGCTTTTTGAGCCAGTGTCAGCTGAATATCCCCCGTACCGGGAGGCATATCCACGACCATATAATCGAGCTCTCCCCACTGAGTCTGAGTGAGAATTTGCAGTAGAGCACCACTGGCCATAGGCCCGCGCCAAACCATGGGTGTCTGCTCCGTGACTAGGTAGCCCATCGACATAGATTTAATACCGTGGGCTTCAACAGGAACAAAATATTGCTCGTCAACTACGTCGGGGCGAGTGCTCTCGGCAACACCCAGCATCATTGGCAAGCTGGGGCCATAAATATCCGCATCTACAATCCCTACTCTGCTCCCATCGGCAGCCAGCGCCAGCGCTAAATTAACCGCTGTCGTTGACTTTCCCACTCCGCCCTTGCCCGAAGCGACTGCAATAATATGTTTGACGTTTTTAAGACCATCTTGAACTGGGGCGTCAGCCATCACTCATCCTCGTACAAACTAATGAAAAACCTAGGGAAAACCGTTATAGTTGCGCCCCTTTATAAATGCCAGATCATAGCAGTCTACAATAATGACAGAAAGCATGTCCCAACGTCGAAAAATTCTTGTCACCAGCGCACTGCCCTATGCCAATGGTTCGATCCATCTCGGCCATCTAGTGGAGTATATCCAAACTGATATTTGGGCGCGCTTTCAAAAAATGCGCGGTCACGAATGTTACTACGTCTGCGCCGACGATGCCCATGGTACGGCTATCATGTTGAAGGCGGAACAGCGTGGTATTACGCCTGAAGAGCTGATTGCTCAGGTTAGAGCGGAACATGAAGCTGATTTCGACGATTTTCTGATTGAATTTGACAACTACCACTCTACTCACACTGATGAGAATAGGGAAATGTCGTCGCTCATCTACAACCGTCTGCGCGAAAATGGTCATATCTCTACCAGAGAAATTACCCAGGCATTTGATCCGGAAAAAAATCTGTTCTTGGCAGACCGATATATCAAAGGCACCTGTCCAAAATGTAACACGGACGACCAGTATGGTGATAACTGTGAAGCCTGCGGTGCCACTTATGCACCCACTGATCTGATCAACCCAAAATCCGCCATATCGGGTGCAACACCCATTGAAAAAGCAACCACCCATTACTTCTTCAAGTTACCGGAATTTTCTGACTTTCTGAAAGAATGGACCCGAGCAGGTCATGTGCAGGATGAAGTGGCCAACAAGCTGGGAGAATGGCTGGATAGCGGATTACACGAATGGGACATCAGTCGCGACGCTCCCTATTTTGGTTTTGAAATTCCCGATGCGCCCGGTAAGTATTTCTACGTCTGGCTGGATGCCCCTATTGGCTATATGGCTAGTTTCAAAAATCTGTGCCGGAAAAAAGAAGGGCTTGAGTTTGACGCGTTCTGGAAACAGGACTCTGACGCAGAGCTCTACCACTTCATCGGCAAAGATATTGTCAATTTCCACGCACTGTTCTGGCCAGCCATGCTCACCAGTGCTAATTTTCGCACACCCACAAGGGTCTGCGTACATGGCTTCCTGACGGTCAATGGCAAGAAGATGTCAAAATCTCGAGGCACCTTCATTAATGCCCGCAGCTATCTGGACAATCTTAACCCGGAATACCTGCGCTACTACTTTGCCGCCAAATTGTCCTCGGGTGTTGATGACCTTGACCTAAATTTGGATGATTTCATTCAACGGGTTAACAGCGATCTCGTAGGAAAAGTGGTTAATATTGCCAGTCGTTGCTCCAAATTCATTACCAAAGGCAACAACGGCGTGCTATCCAATACAGTTGCTGACGAGACGCTTTGGCAGCAAGTTGCAGGGGCTGCTGACAGTATCGCCAACCACTATGAAAACCGTGAGTTTAGTAAAGCTGTTCGGGAAATCATGGCACTAGCAGATGCAGCCAATGAGTACATTGCAGCGAAAGAACCCTGGAAACTTAGCAAAGAATCCGGTCGAGAACAGGACGTATTGGATATTTGCTCCTTGGGCATCAACCTGTTCAGGGCTCTAATGATTTACTTGAAACCGATACTCCCCGCCATGGCGATGGAATCGGAGGCGTTCCTAAATGACAACCTCAGCTGGGACAGTGAATTACGGCCCCTGAAGAACCACCACATTAATAAGTTTAAACCGCTGGTGCAGCGCGTTGAACAAGACAAGGTAAACGCCATGTTAGAGGCAAGTAAAGAAGCAGTGGAGATAGCCTCAGCGAAACCGATTACCGGCCCTTTAGCAGATGAACCACTCGCAGATGAAATTGTTTTTGACGATTTTATCAAGGTGGACCTGCGAATAGCGGTTATCACCATGGCCACGTATGTGGACGGCGCCGATAAGCTATTGCAGCTGACTCTGGATATCGGCGGCGAAACTCGCAATGTATTTTCTGGCATAAAATCCTCCTACCAACCGGAAGATCTGGAGGGCCGCTTGACCGTCATGGTGGCTAACTTGGCGCCTAGAAAAATGCGTTTTGGCCTATCTGAAGGTATGGTCCTGGCTTCGGGAGACAGCGAAGGTATTTATCTGCTGTCTCCCGATAGTGGCGCAAAACCAGGGCAAAGGGTTACCTAGCGACCAACAACTGCTGACACCATAGGGCTGATGGCTATGATTTACGGATATGACTTATGGCGAAATGCACTAACAAGCTGGTTTTTTATGCTTATTAGTGGAATCTGCATACCGCTATAATGATGGGCCTACTACGGAGAGCCCCACTACAGACAGTCGCAGTGAGATAGGACTAAATGCAAGAATTTGCCGTTATTATGATTAGCACCATACTGGTGAACAATTTTGTTCTAGTCCAGTTTCTGGGCCTGTGCCCGTTTATGGGTGTTTCTAATAAGCTGGAAACTGCTATCGGTATGGCTGGCGCCACCACTTTTGTATTGACCCTGGCGGCCATGTCCAGCTACATGGTCCACACTTGGATTTTGGCCCCTCTGAACCTGGAATACCTGAAAACCATCGCCTTTATTCTGGTGATTGCTGTCGTCGTGCAATTCACCAGAATGTTTATCGAGAAAACCAGCCCACTTCTCTACCGCGTACTCGGAGTCTTTCTGCCACTAATTACCACCAACTGTGCTGTATTGGGCGTGGCATTTCTAAATATCGCCAAAGCACACACCCTGCTGGAGTCAACGCTCTATGGTTTTGGTGCCGCGTTAGGTTTCTCTTTGGTGCTGATACTGTTTTCTGCCATGCGAGAGCGCCTCGCAGTAGCCGACATACCTGCACCCTTCAAAGGTGCCGCCATTGGTATGATTACCGCCGGGTTAATGTCATTAGCCTTTATGGGCTTCAGCGGATTGGTATAGGGGCTGCGATAACGTGTACGACATTATTGCCCAGTATCCCCTATCCGCCGCATTGATCGCTCTGACCGGACTCTCCGTCGTTTTTGGCGCGGTGCTTGGCTATGCCGCGATTAAATTTAAGGTGGAAGGTGATCCTATTGTTGAGCAAATCGACAAACTCTTACCCCAAACTCAGTGTGGTCAGTGTGGTTACCCCGGTTGCCGCCCCTACGCAGAGGCCATTGCCAACGGAGACACCATCAATAAGTGCCCTCCCGGAGGCCAAACCACCATCAACGCCATTGCTGACCTACTTGATGTAGAAGCGCCTTCTCTCGATGAAGAACATGGGGAAGAGAGTGAGGTTAAAACAGTTGCCTACATTCGAGAAGATGAATGTATTGGCTGCACCAAGTGTATTCAAGCCTGCCCCGTTGACGCCATACTCGGCGCTGCCAAACTGATGCACACCGTTATTGCCAGTGAATGCACAGGCTGCGACCTCTGTGTAGAACCCTGCCCGGTGGATTGCATTGATATGCTTCCTGTTGCCAAAAGTCTTGGTGACTGGAAATGGGATATGCCCGCCACGACAGAAGAACAGATCAAAAATTTGCACTCCCACGACATTATTGCCACTGATCAAAATAAAAATGGCAACGGCAAGCAGGACGGGGGAAACGCGTCATGAGAAAGGTCTGGGATCTAATCGGTGGCGTTCACCCCCCCGAGAACAAACACCAATCCGTACAGTCATGTATTGGCACCCTGCCATTGCCTGAAAAGCTAATCATCCCCCTCAACCAACATATTGGCGCACCACCACAGCTGTTAGTTGCCGAAGGTGATAGCGTTCTAAAAGGTCAGGGACTCGCCGAACCAAACGGTATGGTGAGTGCTGGCGTTCATGCCCCCACATCTGGGATTATCAGTGAAATTAGTACTCACTCCATACCCCATCCCTCCGGTATGGCAGCTCGCTGTATTACGCTGATCCCTGATGGGCATGACCGCTGGGCCGGCATCAAGGGCGTTGAGAACTATAGAGAGCACAGCCCAGAAGAACTGCTAGATTTGATTCGGAAGGCAGGCATTGCAGGGCTAGGTGGAGCAGGCTTTCCTGCCGCAGTAAAGCTGAGGACACAACAACCCATCTCCACGCTCATCATCAACGGTTCTGAGTGCGAACCCTATATCACCTCTGATGATATGCTAATGCGGGAACGCGCCAAAGATGTTGTCGAAGGTATCAAAATACTGTCGTTCATTCTCGGTGAACCCGAAGAAATTCTGATCGGTATTGAAGACAACAAGCCAGAAGCCTACGAAGCGCTTGAGCCCTATCTTCGAGACACCAATATTGAACTTGTCGAATTTACCACACGCTATCCCTCCGGCGGTGAAAAGCAGATAATTCAAATCCTCACCGGTAAAGAAGTGCCTAATGGAGGGCTGCCTGCTGATATTGGTATTGTCTGTCAAAACATCGGCACGACCTATGCCGTACAGCGTGCAATACAACGAGGTGAACCTCTCATTTCGCGCGTTACCACCGTCACCGGCAACGCTTGTAAAACAAACAAGAACTACCTGGTCCTGATTGGTACGCCTATCAGGCACTTACTAGAACACAGTGGTTTTGATCAAAGTAAATGTTCCCGCTTGATCATGGGTGGCCCGATGATGGGATTTACACTGAATGATCTCAGTATACCCGTGATAAAAACCACCAACTGTATCCTAGCTCCTACAGGAGAAGAGCTGCCAACACCTCCTCCAGCTCAACCCTGCATTCGCTGTGGGATGTGTGCGGAGGCCTGTCCTGCCAGTCTGCTACCGCAACAGTTGTTCTGGCACGCTCAGTCACGAAATTACGAGCATCTGGAAGCTCACAACTTATTCGATTGCATCGAATGTGGCGCCTGTTCCTATGTCTGCCCCAGCAATATTCCATTGGTACAATACTATCGGGCAGCCAAGGGCGAAATTCGCAAACTGTCTTTGGAAAAAGTCAATTCCGACAGAGCCAGAGAACGCTTTGAGTTTCAGAAAACTCGCAAAGAGAAAGAAGAAGCCGGAAAAGCCGTCAAACGTGAAGCTCGTAAAAAAGCCGCTGAACAAGCCCGAGCCAAAAAGGCAAACAACCCTTCTGACAATACAGAAACCTCCCCTGCCGATGACATTATCAAAGCAGCCATGGCCCGTGCCGAAGCACAAAAAGTCTCACCCCAAGAACAACGCGCAAAACTAGAGCGCGGCATTGTCAGGACGAAAAGCTATTTGGAGTCCATACAAAAAAGATTGGATGCCCTAGAGCAAGATGCGACTGAAAAACAACGTGAACAAGCACTCGCCGCTCTTGAGGATGCCCAATTGCGTCTCAAGGATGCTCAACAAAAGTTAGTTGATTTAACGCTACTTTCTGATACCAATGTATACGATACTGAAAAAACGATGATGGAGAAAATCCAGGCCAGCCCCAGAGAGGCCCTGGAAAAGAACATTGCCACAATACAAGAACATATCGTGATCACGCTGAAAAAGATTGCCGAAGCGGATGACGAATCGCTTAAAACGGCTCTGCAGAATGGTCTGGAAAAACAACAGACCAAGCTAAAGGATACAGAGCAACAACTGGCCGAAACACCCGCTCAAACGAATGAATCCACGACCACACCTGAAACAGAAAATGTCGCTGCCGCGGCCATTGCTCTAGCACAGGCGAAAGCTACGGCTCAAGCCTCCGTGTCTGATGAAGACAAGCTGAAGGCCACAGTCGAATCCCTGCAAAACCGACTAATAAAAGCCCAGGAAAAACTAGCTTCAGCTGAATCAGAAGGCTCGGAACACATTGATGCTTTCCGTTCAGGTGTAGAAAAATTGCAAGCCAAACTGACTGCCGCTGAAGCTCAGCTGGCACAAGAAACACAATAACGGATACTGCCCATGGCCTTGCTGAAACTCACATCACCCCACGCTCATGGAACTCAAAACACGTCTAACGTCATGCAGTTAGTCCTGCTGGCCACCATTCCCGGGCTATTAGCACTTACCGCTTTCTTTGGCTGGGGCTCCTTGATCAACATCGTAATTGCCGGAATTGTAGCCGTCGGTTGCGAAGCTGCCGTCATGGGCCTACGTAAACGCCCCATCATGTTTTATTTGGGGGATTACAGCGCCCTGGTTACTGCGGTATTATTGGGGTTAGCATTGCCTCCGCTGGCACCTTGGTGGTTAATTCTAGTCGGCACCAGCTTTGCTATTGTCATCTCCAAAAGTCTCTATGGTGGACTTGGCTACAACCCGTTTAATCCCGCCATGGTTGGGTATGTAGTACTGCTGATTTCTTTCCCTGTACAGATGACGGCCTGGCCCGCGCCCTTACCACTATACCCGGATGGTGAGAGCTTTCCCGGATTATGGCAGTCATTACAAATGGTATTACCCTTCCTTCACGCAGAAGGAATCGACGCTTTTACCGCCGCTACGCCTTTGGATACTTTCAAGCAAAATACCGGCTTTCTGGTAGATCAGCTATACCAAAAAGATCCACTGTACAGCCGTGCCAGTTTGGCTGGCGTTGGTTGGGAGTGGGTTAATCTTGGCTTTCTTGCCGGTGGATGCTTCTTGCTATATCGCAAAGTATTTACCTGGCATGCACCCGTCGCCATGCTGGGCGCCTTAGTCCTGTGTTCAACCATTTTTTACGATGGCGGCAGCTCCTCTAGCCATGGATCACCCTTACTGCACCTTTTCAGTGGAGCCACCATGCTTGGCGCATTCTTTATCGTTACCGACCCAGTAACGTCGGCTACAAGTAACCGTGGCCGCCTGATATATGGCGCATTAATTGGCATACTTATTTTTATTATTCGTAGCTGGGGTAGCTACCCGGATGCTATCGCCTTTGCTGTACTACTGATGAACTTTGCCGCGCCCCTGATCGATAACTACACACTCCCACGCACCTATGGCCACAAAAAGTCGCGCCGTGCCACGGAGAAAAAGGACTAGGTTATGCTTGGTAAATCCATTAGCTTTAACAGTATTGTATTAGGCCTATTCGCCCTGGTTACTGCGGCACTGCTTGCCACTACGCATGTGAACACCAAAGATCGCATTGCTGAAGCAAAACGTGAGGTTGCCAAACGAGCGCTTCTAGAAATTATTCCTCTCGAACGGCACAGCAATGACCTATTAGTGGACACCCTGGATATTCCTGCCGCTTACTGGACAACGCTAGGTATTAACGACGGCCAGGTTAACATTGCCCGAAAAGGTAATGAGCTGGTAGCCGTAATCGTCCCCAGTGTCGCCCCCGATGGATATAGCGGTGAGATCCAGATGATGATAGGAATCAATGTAGATGGTACTGTGGCAGGCGTCAGGGTCGTTTCTCACAGGGAAACACCCGGGCTTGGCGATAAAGTGGACATCAAGAAAAACAATTGGATTCTCGAGTTTAATGGTAAGTCTCTAACAAACCCTAAACCCGAAGGCTGGAAAGTGAAAAAGGATAAGGGTACCTTTGACCAATTTACCGGCGCAACTATTACCCCTCGAGCAGTGGTGCGACAGGTGCTGAAAACCCTGCAATATTATAAGGAAGATCGATCGCGTCTGTTAAAAGCCGCCAACCAACCAGAAATCACCCCCGAGCCAGCTCCAGGGCTGATTCAGACTAAGGCGCCTATCAATGACTGATATGTCTTATCGCGAGATCACCAACAATGGTCTTTGGAAAAACAATCCCGCCCTCGTTCAGTTACTAGGGCTTTGCCCCCTGCTGGCTGTTACCGGGTCAGTGGTCAATGCGCTGGGGCTGGGACTAGCAACGATGCTGGTATTAACAGGCTCTAACATCGTGGTATCACTGATTCGTAAACAGGTCTCTGACGCCCTTAAAATTCCCGCCTTTGTGATGATTATTGCTACTTTCACCACCTGCACCGAGCTATTGATGCAGGCCTTTACCTATGAGCTGTATCTGATTCTGGGCATTTTTATTCCTTTGATCGTCACCAACTGCGCCATTCTCGGCCGCGCTGAAGCGTTTGCTAGCAAGAACAACGTTCGTGCTTCAGCTATGGATGGCCTGATGATGGGCGCAGGCTTTGGCCTTGTGTTATTAGCCATCGGTACGATTCGTGAAATTCTTGGCAGTGGCACGTTGTTCGACAACATGCACCTGATATTTGGACCTGTTGCTGAAGACTGGACTCTGCACCTCTTCGGTGAAGGTTACGGCTTTCTTGTAGCGGTACTACCTCCTGGTGCGTTTTTAGTTGCCGGTATGTTAATTGCCCTGAAGAATGTTATCGACGATCGTGTTGAGCATCACAGAGCTACCAAACGTGCTCCCGTTATTAAAGGTGCCAAGCGAATCCGCACTACTGGAACAGTCTATTAAGAAGAGGCTTTCACATCCGTATACCCCTCCACCAGCCGGGGTATACCAAACAGATATTTCAGCTTCAGCGGGTTATAACTGAAGTATAGAAGCCCGTTCGCCCATATTTGAGTGTGAGTTGATGTAGCTGATCTCAGTCAATAGCATGAGCTGATCCGTTGTGATAAAACAGTAGTTATAAAAACACTGAGGGAATGAAGTGAAAAAGACCGGGGCATGGCTTACCTGATACGCACTGAAAAATATTGGTGTCACTCATACCTTTGGTATTCCCGGCTCTCACAATTCTGAAATTTACACCAATCAGAACAGATTACTCCCTGCATGGTCACTCATGAGCTTTCTGCTGCATTCATAGCCGATGCGATGAGCCTTACCACAAGTACGACTGGCACTTTGGTTGTTGTCCCTGGTGCAGGTATTACCCACGCCGCCAGTGGCATTGGAGAAGCTTTTCTGGGCGGTATTCCTCTATTGATTATCGCCGGTGGAATTGACCGTCAATCAGTCCGGCATTTTCAACTGAAAGACATTGACCACCACGCCCTGCTCGCCCCCACCACCGAACGCATAGGCCATAGACACTGCTTCCAACATGCTTCTCTCTGCAGAAAAACCCGGTCTTTTCGTTGACTGGGGCGCAAAAGGTGCCAGTAACACACTCAAATCGTTAGCTACTCATCTGGCGGCGCCGATAGTCACCACCCTTCAGGGACTGAGTGTTTTTCCCGCTAACCACCCGGTTTTCTGAAATGCCTACCGGTAATTTTGGTATGGTCCCGCCAGAAAACCTGATCCAACAGGTTGCTTCTGGCAAGCACAAATACCAGTCAATATGGCGCAAACATAAAACAGACCGAGTTAATCCGGTCAATTTCTTTAGCGCCCTCAGAGAACGGTTACCTAATGATGCGCTTGTAGTCTGCGATGAGTTAATCACACGTACCTGTCTACGGAATTGCTACCCATACACCAAGTCGGTGGATTTATCTCTCCTACCGATTTCAATGGAACGGGTTACTGTGTTCCTGCTGTCAATGCGTTGAAATTGGTTCATCCAGACGGCACAGTAGTGGGGGTCGTTGGCGATGGCGCCATGATGATGACCGGTATGGAAGCCATCACTGCGCACAAGTATGACCTTGGCATTATCTATTCTTTGTTTAACGATGGCGAGCCGGCTAAAACAAACCGGGTCCAGGGTATCGCTCCTGAGCGCAAAACCTGCACCAAACTGGGGAACGCCGACTGGATTGCTTTTTCACATGCGGTGGGCTGTGAGTATGTGGCCGTCGAGGGCGACAGCCAATTACAACCATCACTAGATATCGCTTTCAGTCTGCTCTCAGAAAATAAACCCGTCATCATCGATGTCCATATTGACTACAGCAAACACACAGCCTTTATGGAAGGGGCAGAAAAAGCTAGATATAAGTGCTTCTACCGTGCCACCAAAGCACGTTACTTAGCCCGCTCTTTGACTCAAAAAATCATTGGATCTAAGTAACTATTAAGAAGACATCACTATTATAAGAAGTAACCGTTAATAGCGAGGCTCTGATTTTTATTATCGCTCCTAAAGTCGAGCACCAGCAAACGACAATCAAAAACTAGAGCCAAGTTAGTCAAACTCATCCGACGCCACTTTATAACGCGGATCTTCGTTAATATTGATTTCCACATAACGGGCCGCATCGTCCAACAGCTGTAAGCAGTCTTGGCTGAGGTGACGAAGGTGTAGCTTCTTGCCCAGTTTTTGATACTTATGAGCCAAACCATGAAGAGCTTCGATAGCAGAAGAGTCAGATACCCGAGCTTTTTTAAACTCAATCACCACATCGTCAGGATCATCATCCGGAGAAAACAACTCTTTAAAATTGCTCACTGAACCAAAGAAGATAGGGCCATCAAGCTCGTAGACTTTCCAACCGTCCTCATCCGTATAGGTCGTGACAGCGATTTGCTTGGCATGCTCCCAGGCAAACACCAATGCAGACACAATCACACCGACAATCACGGCAATGGCCAAATCGGTGCATACCGTAACCAGCGCCACCAGAATAGAAATAAAGGCATCGCTTTTTTGCATGGCCCGAAAGATACGGAAGGAGGCCCACTCGAACGTACCCAGTACCACCATGAACATGACGCCTACCAGCGCAGCCAGCGGAATCATCTCAATGAGGTTGGCGACAAACAAAATACACACCAGCAAGACTAACGCTGCAGTAATACCCGATAAACGACCGCGACCACCGGAATTAATATTGATCATGCTCTGGCCGACCATGGCGCAGCCACCCATACCGCCGAAGAAACCATTGACGGTATTACCTAACCCCTGACCAATACACTCACGGTTACCGCGACCACGGGTATTAGTAATATCATCGATCAAGGACAAAGTCAGTAACGATTCAATTAGACCAACAAGTGCTAAAATCACTGCATAAGGACCAATAATCTTTAGGGTCTCCAGAGAAAAAGGCACCATCGGAATAGCGAAACTTGGTAAGTTCCCTTCCAAGCTTGCCGTTGCCTGCTCCTCTAGCGGTAACATGCTACGAACAAAATCAATGACCGTACGAGCATCCAAATCTAGCCCATGAACCATCAACGTCACCACAATAATAGCGACTAACGAAGCGGGCACAGCCGTGGTAAGTTTAGGTAAGAAGTGAATAATGGCCATAGTCAATGCCACTAGACCCAACATCAGATAGAGCTGGCCACCCTGCATCCATCCCAACGCACCATCGGCATTTGGAACCTTAAACTGGCCGAACTGAGCCAACAAAATCACAATGGCCAGGCCATTAACAAAGCCCAACATAACCGGATAAGGTACCAAACGGATAAATTTACCCAGACGGAATACCCCAAACATCAATTGTAACAGCCCAGCCAAAAGCACTGCCGCAAACAGATATTGCACACCATGACTCGCTACCAATGCCACTACCACTACGGCCATTGCACCCGTGGCACCTGAAATCATCCCTGGACGACCGCCGAATACAGCGGCTATCAAGCCCATCATAAAGGCTGCATACAGCCCCACCATAGGAGCCACACCTGCTACAAAAGCAAAGGCTACAGCCTCGGGGACTAACGCCAACGCCACTGTCAGACCAGAGAGCAGGTCATTCTTTACATTGGACTCTTTGCTGACGATCAGACTAAACATGGTGGTTTCCCGATAAAAAGTTGCGCATCTTAACAAACTGCACCCTGATTAGCAGCCCAAACCCGGTGGTTACCCGCTTAAACCAAGGATAAATTGGCTCTATGTGAGAGTATGTGGTTCACTTCATACGATACTCAGTTCGTTACAAAAACAGAACTTAATGGCAATGTAACTAATAATATCATCTAAAAATTTAGCACTAACTCTTGGCACTTATGGGACAATTAATATTTTAAGTTTATGGAAAAACACATGACAATAGTTCGCCTCATACCTCCCATCTTGGCATTAGCGCTAAGTGGTTGTGCTACGTACCAACCTAGCCAGGTTAACGATGTCTGTAAAATATTTCGCGGGGAAATCGATTGGTACAAAGAGGCCAAAGCAGCTAATAAGCGCTGGAGTACACCTATTGGCTTAATGATGGCTATCATTAAGCAGGAGTCTACATTTCGGGCTGATGTCAGACCAGATAGGCCTACATTTTTATTTATCCCGCTGCCAAGAAAGTCCTCTGCCTACGGCTATGCTCAGGCCCAGAACCCGGCATGGAATGATTATCAAAAAGCGACAGGAAACTGGAGCCATGACCGAGACGATTTCGGCGATGCCATCAACTTTGTTGGCTGGTATACCGATATGACACACCGTAGACTCGGTGTTTCAAAATGGGATCCCTATAAGCAGTATCTAGCTTACCACGAGGGCTGGGGCGGCTATGCCCGAGGCTCTTTCAATAAGAAACCAGAATTACTTCGTGTGGCATCAAAAGTACAAAGACAGACAGAAACCTATAATGCGCAGTTAAAAAAATGCAGCCCATCGTTGGATAAGTCTGCCAAAGGTTGGTTCTAATATTCATGGTGTGAAAATTGGTATCTGTCCACAGCTTACTAGATTTACTAAGCTGATTGCGAGCCTCACCCCTTAATAGACACGCCTTCAACTTGCAAAACAGTATTGGCACCTGAACGCTCTATCATTTTGACAATAGCTGACTGAATCACTTCATCTTCTCGCGCATCATTTTTACTAGAAAACCGTTCCTCTTGAGGCTCAGCACCTTCTTCCAAGATAAAGGTAACCAGTACTTCGGTTGCTAGGCTGGCAGTTTTACCAAAATAAGCCAAACCTATTTGAGGGTAACCCTGCAAGCCCATTTTAACTTTCTTTGCTATACGTTTTTTCGACTTTTCTAAATTCATACTAGATTCTCAGAAGAGGTATAACGCCAGTAACACAGAGCAACGATGCACAGCGGAAAATTGGTCCGAATGATTGCG